>JAFUFC010000018.1 GCA_017470095.1 Clostridia bacterium
CACCGCAGCCAGCAGGGCTATTTCTCCTTGGAAAAGTACGGCGTCCGCTATGACAACCGGAAATTCGGCCTGTATTACACCGCCGTGGGCCCGGATGTGAAAAAGAATGATTTCTTTGAAAATATTCCGGAATAATCTCCTCATAAGCGCCTGGAGCGTTGACCGCTCCGGGCGATTTATGGTATACTGAAATGTACGCATTTTGAAGGTTCAACATGGGGCTGGGCGCCCCAGGAAAGGAAACAGCCTTGGCAGACAAACAGAAACAGCCGCCTATGATCGGCTTTGAGAACCTGGATTTATCCGATGAAATCATGAAGGCCGTAGCCAAAATGGGCTTCACCCAGGCTACGCCCGTGCAGCAAAAAACCATTCCCGTCATGATGGAAGGGCACGATGTGATCGCCATCGCCCCCACCGGGACGGGCAAAACCTGCGCTTTCGGCATTCCCATGCTGGAATATATTTCCCTGACCGATACCCGCATTCAGGAACTGGTGCTGGCCCCCACCCGGGAATTGGCCTTGCAAATCGGCGAAGAAATGCAGAAGTTGGCAGCCTTTATCCCGGAGGTGCGCATTGCCGTGCTCTATGGCGGCCAGCCCATCTCCAAGCAGCTGAATCAATTGAAACGCAAGCCGCAAATCATCGTGGCCACCCCTGGCCGCATGCTGGATCATATGCAGCGGGGCACGGCTCACCTCAACGCCGTGCATACACTGGTCATTGATGAAGCGGATGAAATGCTTAAAATGGGCTTTGTGAAAGACGTGTGCAGGATCATCGAAGCCGTGCCCCCAGCCCGGCAGTTTGTGATGTTCTCCGCTACCACCAATCAGGATGTGCTCACCATCTCCTGGAAATACCAGCATGATCCCATCGAAATCACCATCCCCGCCACCAAGGAAAACAAGCCCCAAATCACCCAATACGTGATCCCCACCACCCGGGAAGAAAAGTACGATCAATTGCTGTACCTGCTGGATTCCGATGTGTACGGCCGGGTGATGATCTTCACCAACACCAAAGACATGTGCCGCAGGCTCAGCGAGCGGCTCAACAAGACTGGGTATAACACCGAAGCCCTTCACGGTGATATTCCTCAGTCTAAGCGCAATCAGGTGATGACTGGCTTTAAACGGGGCAAATTTCCCATTTTAGTGTGTACAGACGTGGCTGCCCGTGGCATCGACGTGGATGACGTGGAAGCGGTGATTAACTATGATCTGCCCAACGAAAACGAATATTACCTGCACCGCATCGGCCGCACCGGTCGGGCACGGAAGCACGGCGTGGCCTTCACCCTCCTTAGCTTTTCCGAAAGCATCCGCCTGGATGAAATTCTGAAATACATGGGTAGCCAGCCTACGTATTTGAAGTTTGACGATATGGGCGTTTTGCGCAGTGAAAACGGTGAAGCGTTCTTTGATAATATCTGAACAGATTGAAACTGGCTTTTTATAGCCAGTTTTTCTCAAACGAAAGGATCATACCTATGCTCATGAAAATTGCTGCCGCGGCGATAGAGGCAGGCGCGATCATCCTAAAAGCCCATGGTTCGCCTGTGCATCAAAAAGAAGGTCATTTTAATTTCGTCACCGATACCGATGTGGCGGTCCAATCTTTTCTGCGAAAAGCCTTGACAGATATCCTTCCGGAAGCAAAATTCTTCTCCGAAGAGCAAGAAAACGAGCCCCTGACGGAGGATTACACCTTTGTAGTAGACCCTATTGACGGTACGCTGAACTTCATGCGCAATCGCCGGGCCTCCGCCGTGTCAATCGGGTTGCTGAAAGACAAGATGCCGGTAATGGGCGTGATCTACAATCCTTATGAAGATGAACTCTTTACCGCCGAAAAAGGAAAAGGCGCTTTTTGCAACGGACGGCCCATTCACGTATCCCAAACGCCCTTTGAAAACGCCATGGTGGCCATGGGCACCGCGCCCTATGACCAAGATCTTGCCGCCCAATCCATGGCGTTCGCCCGGGAATTCCTGCTCCATGCCGGGGATATCCGCCGGGTTGGCGCAGCGGCCATTGATCTGAGCGACGTGGCCTGCGGCCGGGCCGATGTGTATTTTGAATTGCGCATCCGTCCCTGGGACGCGGCGGCGGGCTCGCTGCTGGTGACAGAAGCCGGCGGGCGCTTTTATTCCCTGGGCCACGAGTAACCCTATTACGACGACGCCAGCGGCGTCCTGGCCGTCAGCCCTGCCTGCGATGCCGGGGCCCGGGCCATTTTACAGGAGGTATTATGAGCATTCTTTCCTGCGCACACACCCACACCCAATTCTGCGACGGGCGCACCTCCGCCGAGGAAATGGCGAAAATCGCCTATGACCATGGGTTTGTATCCCTGGGCTTTTCCTCCCACGCGCCCCAGGATTTTGATCCGTCCTACGTAATGCCCATCGAAAATGAAGTACCCTACCGCCAGGAAGTCCAGCGCCTGCAAAAGGAGTATGCCGGACGCATGACCATTTACCTGGGCCTGGAGCGGGATTATTTTGCCAATCCCACCACTTTGCCCTATGATTACATCATTGGTTCCGTGCATTATCTGCCCTTTGAGGATGGCTACGTGGCGGTGGACGGCAAGGCCCCTTTCATCCGGGAATACATTGAAAAATCCTGCGGCGGCGACGGCATGCTGCTGGCCAGGCGCTATTACGCCCAGATGCGGGATTACGTCACCTCCTTCCATCCTGCCATCATCGGCCATCTGGATCTGCTTCGGATCAATAATTCCCGGCTCCACTTCCTGGATGAGGAAAGCAAAGCATACCAGGCCCTGTGCCTGGAAACCCTGGAAGCCATCGCCCATCAGGGCGCGCTGCTGGAAGTGAACACCGGGGCCGTGGCCCGGGGGTACCTGACCACCCCCTACCCCGCCGCGTTCATGCTGCCCGCCTGGCGGAAGCTGGGCGGCGAAGTGATCGTCAATTCCGACTGCCATTTTGGTTCTTTGCTGACCGCCGGCTACGATCAGGCGGAGCAATTGCTCCGGGAAGCGGGCTACGATCACGCCGTGCGGCTGGGCAGGGATCAATTGTGGGAACGGTTCGAAATCTGACCGATCTTGTTTTTCTGGAAGATGCTCCAAGGCATCTTCTTTTTTTGCGCCCTTTTTCCGCCTTTCGGCAGCATCCATTCGCCGGCCCTGCCCGATGAAAAAATTCTGTCGAACGAATTTTTCCTTGAACGCATAAACCGACATCTTTCGAGGCAGGATAGTACCGATGATTCCATGAATAATCTACTCATGTTTCATCAGGAGGGAGCGCTTATGGAATTTGATCGGCGGCGGGATACCGTAACAGCCTATGTGACCGGGGAGCTGGATCAATGCAGCGCCCAGAGCATCCGCAGGGAATTGGATCAACTGATCGAGGACCCGTCCGTGCGGCGGCTGGTGCTGGATTTAAAGAACATGCGGTTTATGGATTCATCAGGCATCGGCGTGATTCTGGGGCGGTATCGCACCCTGGCCCAGCGGGGCGGCACAGTGGCCGTCCGAAACATGAACGCCCACGTGGAAAGGATTTTCCTTTTGTCGGGCATGAACCAAATCATTCAAATTATCTGACGGAGGAGAGCGCCATGCAGACCATCAACCAAATGAAACTGGAATTTTCCAGCGTCCCGGAAAACGAGGGTTTTGCCCGGGTCGCCGTCAGCGCCTTCGCCGTGCAGCTCAATCCCACCTTGGATGTGCTGGCTGATATCAAAACGGCGGTCAGCGAAGCTGTGACCAATGCCATCGTTCACGGCTATGCCGAGCGGCCGGGAACTGTTACCGTCAGCGCCCGGCTTCGCAGCGACGGCATCCTGGAAATCGAGGTGATTGACCAAGGCCGGGGCATCGTTGACATTGCTCAGGCCATGCAGCCTTTTTTCACCACCCAGCCTGAAAAAGAGCGTTCTGGTATGGGTTTTTCGGTGATGCAGACGTTTATGGACGAAGTGCAGGTGGAATCATCCCCCGGCCAGGGCACTACCGTGCGCATGAAAAAACGGATCGAAACAGCAGAATGAGCGCGTATGCTTTAGCCCAAGCCGGGGACACAGACGCCCTGGCAGCCCTGGTGCGCCGTCACATTCCCCTGGTGCAGGCATTAAGCCGGCGCTTTTCCTATTCGGAGGACGCCTTTCAGCAAGGATGCATGGGGCTGGTAAAAGCCATCCGGCGGTACAGGGAGAACAGCGGCTATCAGTTTTCCACCTATGCCGTGCCCGTCATTTTGGGCGAAATGCGAAGATGCCTATCCCCCAGCCTGGGCTGGCGTTCTCGGGCCGCACTGAACCGGGCCAAGCAGTACCAGGATTTGATTGTCCGCCAAACGGGCCGGGAGCCCTCCATCCAGGAAACGGCCCAGAAGGCCGGCATCGCTCCGGAAGAGTTGGCCCTGCTGCTGGAGCGGGATCAACCCCCTATGCCAGATGAAAGCGGCACGCTCCTTTCATCCCTGCCCGACCCCAATGGGGAGCGTTGGCTGACCCGGCTGTTCATCCGAGATATTTTGTTTCGCATGGAATCGGAGGAAAGCAGCCTGATCGTGCAGCGGTTCATTCTGGGCCGCAGCCAGAAAGACATTGCCCGCCGGCTCCGTCTCCACCAGGCAACCATCTCCCGCAAAGAAAAAAGCGCCCGGATGCATTTCCGGAGCGCTTGGTTCGATAGTTAATCAATCGTAAATTTTTCGTCCGTGGACGTCATCCACACCACTGAAACGGCGGAAGAACGTGTTGATCACGTCCCGCCACTCCCGGGCATTCTGCACTTGCAGATCCATCCGCTCCAGCGCTTCCCGCCGGTCCTCTTCCGGTAAGGGAAGCGCTTTTAGTGTTTCGGCCATTGTTTCCGCCGCCACCACGCCCTCAAAGTGATCGTCATAGATGCGCTGGATCAAGGTGCGCCCATCTTTCATAACAAAATCATAGGGCAGCCGGTGGAAAAACAGCAGCAGCTCATCGGGACACGTATGGGGATTTTCATACAGTTTTTTCCATTTCGGTGGATACTGAGCCACATAGCCTGTTCCCCGCTCCGTTCGGTCAACCCCCACAGCGTTTCGGTCGGCCCGGTTGTAGGTGCCCCAGGCCTGGAATTCATAGCCATAAGGGCTGGGGCCATAGTGTCCTTCCGGCCGTACCATCCAGCACAGGCCCAAAGGCGCGGTGTATTTCTCATATACGCCCCGGCTGGCCAGCAGCAGATCAATCAATTGTTCTTCATCTTGCTCAGACAGATTATAGGTATTCCGCACCCAGGCACGAATGACCTGCTGGGGCGAAGCGTCCGGCTTCCATGCAAAAATCCCGTAAGCAAACAGGTTCAGCGCCGCAAAAGGATGGCCCGTCCAATTGCCGTCTCGGCCCAGATTGCTAACGGCAGCGATCGCCCGCACCCGTTCCTTGCCCATCTGATCGAAAATATCCCGCCATAATGGCGGCATGGCAAACAAATCAATCTGATGGCCCGTATATTCCTGGGCCAATTGAAATTCGACAGCCAAGCGAGTCTTTTCCATACCCAGCAGCAGGGGAGAAACTGGTTCCCTCACCTGGAAATCATAGGGCCCATACTTTACCTGCAAAATCACATTTTCATCAAAAGCACCGTCCAAGGGCTGATACAGATCATAAGCCGCCCGGGGCCGGTCGGTATTCGTATCCCGCCAATCCTGCATGCAGTTGTACACGAAGGCTCGCCACACCAGCACGCCCCCAAAGGGCGCAATGGCCCGAGCCAGCATGTTTGCCCCCTGGGCATGGGTGCGGCCGTAAGCGTTGGGGCCGGGGCGGTGCTCGCTGTCTGCTTTCACCAGAAAACCGGCCAGGTCAGGAATGGCGCCCCACACTTCCCGGGCCCGTTTTTTCCACCAGTCCGCCACGGCAGGATCCTCCGGATCAGCCGTTTCAACGCCATTTTGCAGCGGCAGGGAAAAATCAATAGACAGCATCAGCCGCACACCAAAAGGCCGCAGCAGTGCTGCTATTTGCTCCACCTGGGGCAGCAGGTTATCCAGTAGATGCTGCGCTGGCTGATGCACATTCACATTGTTGATGCACAGTACATTGATGCCCACGCTGGCCAGCATGCGGCCCAGTTGGCGGATGCGCGCCGGGTCATAATCAAACCGGTTCTCCTCAAACCAAATTGACCTCCCCGCATAGCCCCGCTCGACAGAGCCATCCATATTATCCCAGCAATCAATCATGCGCAATGGATAATAGGGTTTTTGCACACCGGAGGGCAGCTTTTCCCCCGCTTCCAGGGCGCGCATCAAGGCATACACGCCATACAAAACCCCAGGCTGGCCACCGCTGATGATATATCCATCCCCTGCCGTCTCAATGGCGTAGCTTTCCTTCATGGCTGGATAAGTTTTGAAGCAGACACTGCGGCCTGTTTTCTCAAAATTGAGATATGTTTTTGCTTCAAAATCCGCCACCTCCAGCGGATTATTCAGTTCCGCAGGCACAGGGGTTTTCAACGCCTTCAACCAGGCCAGGCGGCTTTCCCACGTTTTGTTCATGTCGTCTCCTCAGTCTTGGCAATAATAGCCGTAATCGTATCCTTCATCCAGCTGCCGTTCCACCGGCAGGATCCGGACGCGCAGCAGCGCATTAGGCGAGAGTGTCAAGCGGATCACCGCCTGCTCGCCGTCTCTCTCAGGCTGAACGACCTCCTGCCGGGGCTGGCCGACAGCCCGAAGGAAAGACAGCTGCTCCTGGTTCAGATCAAATGGTTCGCCCATGAGGTGCCAGGTTTTCAGCGGATTGCACGTTTCCTCGTCCACCCGGTCGATCAGCGCCACCGCTTCCTCTGCGATCGGTACAGCCAGTTGAACCTCCAGCGTTTCTCGGCTTCCCATCTCCCGCAGGTTCCATAGGACGCCCTCATAACCGCCTCCATTCCGCTTCACCAGCACCGCGGCATCATCCTTATATACAGCATCGCCCTGCAAATCAGCGAAAAAGGAGAAGGCCCACAGCGTCGGTTTGGGGATCAGCCCATTGGCCATCAGTCCAAAGCCACCATGGAATGGACGTGGTGGAATGCCCGATTCCTCAAACACGTCCCCAAACGTCCAATAACTGTAACCTTCCGCCACGTCGCCCAGCCGGGACAACAGCCCCGCGCAGAGGGCAGCGTTATAATTGGTATCGTGAATGGGACACAAGGGATTATAGCTGGTGTTGAATTCTGTGATGTACAAAGGCAGGCCCATGTATTCGGGATAGCTGTCAATGATATTCCTGGAAACTTGCATTTCCTGAATCAAACCTTCCACCGAGCCCATAGGATGATACAAATATTTCCCTTTGCGCTCCGGCGTCTGCCCCATATAGGCATGGCGGGTAACGAAATCCACAGGCAGATGGTTCTGTTTGCAGAACGAAAGAAAATCATCAATCCACTGCTGGGATCCCTCGCCCCCGCAGATGGCCGGACCGCCAACCGGCATTTGGGGCAGCACTGTTTTTACCGCCAGGGCAGTGGCCCGGTATAATTCCAGGTATTTCTGTTTATCGGCGTTTTCCCAGAAGCCTGCCAAGTTAGGTTCATTCCAGATTTCGCAAGGCCAGCTTTCCACTTCTTCCCTGCCATAGCGTTTGACAAGATGCCTGAGCGTTTCCTGAACCAAGGCGCACCACGCGTCCATATCCTTCGGCGGCGTAGTATGGCCCTGCCAATAGAAAATCGTCTGCTCCCCAGCAGCCAGGGCCTTGGGCATAAAGCCCAATTCCAGGAAGGGCTTCATCCCGTTTTCCAAGTAGCTATCCATCACTCGATCCAGATAGGTGAAGCGGTATTCCACATGCTTGGCTCCCTGATCGTCGATATGTTCCTGATAAATGCCCATTTGATCGCTGAACAGGCCATGGCCTCGCATGTGCTGAAAATGGCATTTTTCCTGCACAAACCGCAATTCCTTTTGATATTCCTCATGCAGCGCCAGATCAACTCGGCCCGTACCCACGCACATGGACGTCCGATTTCGGAATGCCGCCTGGTCTCCCTTCCGGATATTGATATGCTTTTCCATCCTCACCGCGCCTCCTTTGCCCGTTCCAACGCAAATTTATCCTGATCGAATACCAATACCTGGTGATACGGCAGAGCTATTTCTACCGTGTGTACCCCTTCCACGTCCCCGGTGGGCACGTCTTTGGTCCGCAGCAACGCTTCGTCTCTCAGCCCCTCCACAAAATCCTCCAGCATGAACCGATCAAACAGCTCCGTCCGATGAGGACATAGCAAATGTCTAAAGGGCAGCGCCAACAGCCTGCGAACATTTTCCCGATAGGTCTGCACCGTCAGCGCTTCGCGGAAAAACAGCCAGGTGCATGGATTCCAGTCATCCCCTGTCAACAGCAATTTCCTTTCCGGCACATACACCACCGCCGACCCCGGCGTATGACCGGGACACAGGATGATCTGCGCCCGGAGACCGCCCAAATCAACCACGCCTTCTTCCAACGGCGAGGGAGTTGGCAGGACGGCATGCATGAATTTTCGTTCATCCATCCGCACGCCTCGCGCCCGGGCGCTTTCCAATACATTTTGTCGCCGCTGCTTACCGGTATAGACAGGGTAGATATCCATATCCTGAGGAAACAAATAGACCGCATCAAACCACCGGGCGCCCAGCGCGTGGTCATGATGGGCATGGGTCAGGATGACAGTCAACGGCCGGTCGGTCAAGCTGCCCACGCAGGCCGCCACATCCTCCAGCCCATACCCGGTATCCACCAGCAGGGCTCGCTCTTTGCCCACCAGCAAAGTCATGCACACGCCCAGAGCATCCTGGATGTGCCACACGCCCGGCAGCACTTCTTTGTACTCAAAAGCCATGGCTCATTCCTCCTTGGAAAAGCGAAAGCCAAAGAAATCAAATCGGCTTCCCGGCAGGAAAATGAAGGATACGGTGCATTCCCCGGCCAACACCGGTACGGAAAAAGCTTGGCGCGTCCGTTCACTTTTTTGGAAAGCGCAAAGAGAAGTCACTTCTTCCCCATTTTCGCTATGAATGCGCACGGTGACGGCGTTGGAGGCGAGCGGCGTCGAACCGTCGATTTCCAATGTCCACTGTCCCGGTTGATCAAACATCATGTGTTCAAAAGACAACGTCACATTATTGCCGATCTCCTTCACCGCCTCCCCTTCCACCCGGAAGCTGTCGCCATAGGTTTGATCGGCGTCTATGGCACGGTTGTACCGGCAGGGCCGGGATTGAGGCAAAAAAGAAAATCCCTTCAAATGCACCTTTTGGTTCATGGAGAAGCACAGCGTCCGCACCCCGGTCAGGATTTCCGGCAGACGGTAGGTTTCCGCCTGGTACACATTCCAAATGCTGGGCTTCTGATAAGGCAGCACCGCAATGGGCCTGCCGCCCTCCTGCGGAATGCCCTCCCAGACGGTGATTTCATATAATTTGGCATCCAGCGCAAAGATGGGCAAGGTAATTTCATCGGAGCCCACAGGACCGAAATCCACGTGAGAAAAACCTGCCACGCTGACGCCGTCCCGGGCAAAGGCAATGCCCTGCTCATTACCGGGGGTAATTTCACCCCGGCGGATATCGCTGAGCGCGCCAGCAATGAACCCGTAGGGATTAAGCCCCACAGGACCAAAGCCCCGGGCCCTCAATTCCTGCACGGAAATGATTCTGGCATGATTCGCCCCGTTGGCTGCCGTGGCGCGGACATACATATCGCCGTCGCCCCAGGCAGTCACCGTCAATTCATCCTTTCCGGTTAATTCCGCCCGCGCAAAGGGTACGTCCACCCCCTCCGAATTGGTCACCCGGAAGGAAAGCGGCTGATGCGCCGCATTCTCCGGCACCACCCCCACCCGGAAGCGGGTTTGGGGATACCCTGGCTCCAGCAGCGCATCCCCCAGCAGCTTCAAATTGATGCGGCGAATAAATAAATCGTCCTCCCCCTCGTATGCCCTGCACAAATCGGGGAAAACCCGTTTTTCTTCGCCATGCCCCTCCTTTACGTTCAGCGTCAGCTCTGCTTCCTGCAAACCCTTGCCCCACACCCGAAGACGGATATTGCCTGTTTTCTCCTGGGTGCCGATCATGATCAGCAGTTTGCCGGAAAACAAACGGCGGCTGGTGGTCTGGTAGGGATCTTTGTCCGTGCTGTCGCCGTTATCCATGCCAAGCAGCACGCCGGGGCCCTCTACCGACGCGTGCACTCGGTTCACCGCGTTTTCCACTGAGACGCCTTTGTCATCCAGCACGTTCACTTCCACAAAGGCTATATCGCCGCAGCCGGACAGCAGGGTTTGCCTGTCGGTAGCCAGGACAATGGTTTTTGCTTCTCCGAAAGTGCTTTTTACCTCCTGGGCGATCACATTTCCATCTTCGTCAAATGCCCGGGCCATCAGCGTGCCCGGCTCATAGACCACGCTCCACCGGGGCAGGCACAGGGCAGGGTTCATCCGCTCCACCCGCCGCTTTCCTAAGGAGCGGCCGTTTAGGAGCAGTTCCGCGTAAGCCCCATTGGTCATCACCGGCACATCGATTATCGGTCCGTCGTTCCAATCCCAGATCATGCCGATATGGATCATGGGCACGTCCGTCCACATGGATTGGTAAAAATAATAGCTGTCCTTGGGGAAGCAAGCGGTATCTGCCTGGCCGAAATAGCAGTTGCGGGTGTGGTAGGGCGTAGGTTCGCCTAAATAATCGATGCCAGCCCAAATGAACTGGCCCAAGGAATATTCCGTTTTTAGATCATCCACTAACATGGCCGACAGGTTTTGCGTGCCCCAGCTGGTCATGCTATTGAGCAAAGCGGAGCATTGCTGATCCTCTTCAGATAGGATGTGGGCATCCATGGGAAAATGATACACGCCCCGGCTTTGTAAATGAGATCCCGTTTCACTGCCGTAAATCACCCAGTCAGGATGTAATGCATGATGATCCGCGTAATATTTTTCCGCATAGTTATACCCCGGTTTTTTCACGATCTCCGCGCACTTCTGCGCGCCCTCCCAGGGCATATAATTACTGCCGAAGGTGACGGCGGCATGAACGGCGTCATGCCTGCGCACTTCCTCCATGAGCAGCCTCGTCCACATCTGCCCCCGCTCAGTGGCATGCATATCATAAATTTCATTGCCGATGGACCACAGAATCACGCAGGGATGGCAACGGTCCCGCCGCACCCAAGCGGCCACATCTTCCCTCCAGGTATCGGGAAAAAAACGGGCGTTATCATACGGCGTTTTGGGCATTTCCCACATATCGTAAGCTTCATCAATCACCAGCAGGCCCATCTGGTCGCACAAATCCAGAAACCGGCGGGCCGGAGGATTGTGGGACGTGCGAACGGCGTTCACGCCCATGCGCTTCATCAGCCGCAATTGCCGCTCTGCCGCCTTTGCATGGAACGCCGCGCCCAGGGCGCCCAAATCATGATGCAGGCACACCCCGTGCAGCTTGATATGCTCCCCATTGAGAAAAAAGCCCCGATCGGTAGTAAACTCCGTTTGCCGGAAGCCCACGGGAATGATTTCAGTCTGTTCGCCCAAAGTAAGCGTCAGGGAATACAACACCGGGTGATCGGGTGACCAGGGAGTCATTTGCTCCAATTGCATCACCCCCGCCGCTCCCTGGCCTTCAGGGCGCAGGCGTTCTTCCGCAAGCTTCCGGCCCTCCGAATCGCGCAGCGTCATCCGGGGCAACTGCGCGCCCTCTCCGCTCAATTCTGTCGATACAGCCAGTTCCCATCCGCCATCCCGAAAGAACGTATCCACCCGGAACCCATCGGGAACCATATGATACCGGGGAAGTTCCACCCAATATACATCCCGGAATATGCCCGCGCCAGAATACCAGCGGGAATTGGGGCTTTGATGCCGCACATGCACAGCGATTTCATTGTCCCCTTCCAGCAGCTTGCCCGTCACATCCACCCGGAACGCGGTATAGCCGTACCGGTGGGTGCCAATCACTTGGCCGTTGAGCAGCACATCGGCATCCATATATACGCCGTCAAAATCCAGCTGGATGCAGTGCTGCCCATCTCGGCTGCTTTCATAGGCGCAGTGCTTCACATACCATCCGTCGCCGCTGCGGTACAGATCCTCCGTATCTGCAATCAGCCAATCGTGAGGCAGTGTCACCGGCTGCTTTTGCGCCTTTCGCATATCCTGATAGCTGCTGCCTGGCGGAAGCAGCGTAAAGACCCAATCCTCATTCCAAAGCCTGCGCATGGCTTCTCTCCTTTAAACAAAATGCCCCTTCCGAAAAGAAGCCTGACTCAGAGCAGGCTTCTTTTTTCCTTATTGCGGGCTGTTACAGCGTTAAACGAATGCTTGTATGACCGGTCAATTCCTTGGTTCTTTCGTCCGGCTGACCCACACCGGCATACAGCACGACCTTGCCTTCCTGAACGCGCTGGCCCTGATCATTAACCACCAGGAACCGCTCCGCCGGGATGGTAATACTAACCGTTGTTTCACCCTTCGCAGGCACGAACACCCGCCGGAAGCCGCACAGCCGGGGATGCAGGGGCGCGTTTTGGCTTTCCTCGTTCTGGCAATACACCTGCACCACGTCTTGGGTGTCCACAGCGCCGTCGTTTCGGACGGTCGCCTCCACTACGACGTCCCTGTCCCCTGTCCTCGCGACAGCCTTCGTCACGAATACGTCGCCATACGTCAGGCCATAGCCGAAGGGATAGAGCGGCTTTTTCTCAAAGTAGCGGTAAGTGCGGCCCCGCATCGAATAATCGGTAAAGTCTGGCATATCCTGGAGCTGCGCATCATGATAGAAGGTAATGGGCAGCTTGCCGGAAGGCGAAGCCTTGCCCAACAGCAAATCGGCAATCACCTTACCGCCCTGAGCGCCGGGGTACCAGCCCAGCAATACGGCGTTGGCCTTTTCTCCCGCTTCCGCCAGATCGATGGCGCTGCCGGCCAGCAAGCAAATCACCGTGGGTTTCCCCACATCCAGCACTGCTTTCATCAGCCGCTGCTGGGACGGAGGCAAAAGCAAGTTCAGTTTATCATCAGAGCCATAAGGATTGCCGGTATCGCCCTGTTCCCCTTCCACGGTTTCATCCAGGCCCACCACCAGCACCACGGCGTCGCTGCTTTGCGCCACCTCGATGGCTTCAAAGAAACGGTCATCCTTATCCTTGGATTGGCCGGACAGCTTATCTTCATACAAATGGCATCCTTCGGAACACAGCACCCGCGTCCGTCCCTTGAGCGCGTCTTGCAGGCCTTCCTGCACGGTGATATACCGAGACGCAGAGCCATGATAATTGCCCACCAGAGCCCTGCGGCTGTCCGCATTGGGGCCGATAACGCCCAAGGTTTTGATTTTGTTCAGATCCAGGGGAAGCAAGCCGTCATTTTTCAGCAGCACACAGGCTTTCCGGGCCGCTTCATCGGCCTTTTCCTGGTACGCGTCGCATTCCACCACGGTATAAGGAATAGCGTCGTATTCGCTGCCCTCACCCATGATGCCCAGCATATACCGGGTGGTAAACAGGCGCACGGCGCTTTCCCGCACCGTTTCTTCCTTCACCAGGCCCATCCCGATGGCGAGCATCAGGTTGCAATAAGAGCAGCCGCAGTTCAGATCGCACCCGGCATTCACCGCCATGGCGGCGGATTCGATGGGTGTTTTCGTCACATGATGGCCATCATGGAAATCTTTGATGGCCCAGCAGTCAGACACAAAATGTCCCGCAAAGCCCCAGTCCCCACGCAGCTTACCCATTAAGGATGCGGACGCGCAGCAAGGCTCCCCGTTCGTGCGGTTATAGGCGCCCATCACCGCTTCCACATGGGCGTCCTTTACCAGCGCTTCAAAGGCGGGAAGATAAGTTTCGGCCATGTCCTTTTCACCGGCCACAGCGTCAAATTCATGCCGCAGCTTTTCCGGGCCGGAATGCACCGCAAAATGCTTGGCGCAAGCGGCGGCTTTCATGGTGTCTCCCTTTCCCTGTAAGCCCCGCACATAGGCACAGCCCGTTTCCGTGGTCAGCAACGGATCCTCCCCAAAGGTTTCCTGTCCACGGCCCCAGCGGGGATCCCGGAAAATATTGATGTTGGGAGACCAATAGGTCAGGCCTCGGTAAATATCGTGATTGCCATGACGGATAGCGGCATTGTACTTGGCGCGGCCTTCCGTGGCGGCAATATCACCCAGTTGTTCCACCAGTTCGGGGTCAAACATGGCACCCAGGCCGATGGCCTGGGGAAACATGGTGGCCATCCCAGCCCGGGCCACGCCGTGCAGCGCCTCATTCCACCAATTGTAAGCCGGAACGCCCAGCCGATCAATGGCCGGTGCTTCATAGCTCAACTGCCCGGCAGCTTCCTCCACGGTCATTTGGTCCACCAGTGCCTGGGCTTTTTTTCGCGCTTCTTCTCGGTTCATGTGTACCATTCTCCTTATTTGATTTGGGGGAATAGGGTCTTCATAGCCGGGTAAATTTTCTGGAATTTGCGATACTGCGTTTCATAACGGGCAGCAATATCCGGGTCAGGCGCAACCACCTGCGCAGTTTTCACCAACGCGCCAGCGCATTCCCTAACGCTGCCATAGGCGCCGCAGCCCACCATGGCCAGCATAGCCCCGCCATAGCCAGGGCCTTCTTCCGCTTGAGGAATCTCCAACGGAATATCGAGCACGTTGGCCATCATCTTCCGCCACAGAGGCGATTTGGCGCCGCCGCCGCACAGCTTGCTTTTTTCAATCTTGATGCCCAAGGCCTTGGCCACCTCAAAACTATCCCGGATGGCGAAGGATACGCCTTCCAGCACGGCCTGCACCAAGTTTTCCCGGGTGGTGTCCATGGTCAAGCCCGTAAAGGTGCCCCGAGCGTCCGTATCGTTGATAGGGCTGCGTTCGCCCATCAGATACGGCAGGAAGAACACATTGTTC
>JAFUFC010000019.1 GCA_017470095.1 Clostridia bacterium
TCGCCCTTGGCGTCGTCCTTGAAGGTCATTTCCACATAAGCGGGCAGGTCGGCGCCGGATTCAATGTAATCCCCATAGCGGCGAATGAAGCTGCCCACAGCCTTGTGGCGGCAGATCACTTCCAGCCCATGGCCGAACACCTTGGCCGGCAGCACTTCCATGGTGGTGTTGTTCAGATCGGCGCTGACATAATGAGTCTTGATGCCGGCAGCGTTCACCTTTTCAAAGAAATAGATGCTCATGCGCAGGTTCACATCGCCCACGCCGTCAATGGTCAGCCCTACAGAATTTTCGCCAGGATCGAACACGCCGTCCTTGCCGGTGCAGTCATCCTTGAATTTGAGGAGATAGTTGCCGTTTTCCAGGGCATAAACGTTCTTGGTTTTTCCGGTGTAGACGAGCTTCTGTTCCATGGTGATGCACTCCTTTTTATCGTTGATGTTTATTGAAATGGGTTTACAGCTTTTCCATGATGGCCGCATCCTTCACAAGCACGGCCTGGGCATCTTTCGCGCGCTTTTCATCCAGCTTCCTGGCCAAATCAGCATCCTCCAGCGCCAGGATCTGGGCGGAAAGCAAAGCGGCATTGACCCCTCCATTGATGGCAACGGTGGCAACCGGGATGCCGCTGGGCATCTGGACCGTTGACAGGAGCGCGTCAATGCCGTCAAGCACGGAAGATTGACAGGGAATGCCGATGACCGGTAGGATGGTGTTGGCCGCGATGGCCCCGGCCAGATGGGCCGCCATGCCCGCCGCGGCGATGATCACCCCGAAGCCGTTTTCGGCGGCGTGCAGGGCAAACTGCCGGGCCTCCTCCGGGGTGCGATGGGCCGAATAGACGTGCACCTCAAAGGGAATATCAAAGCTCTTGAGGGTATCTGTGGCTTTGCGGACGATGGGCAGATCGCTGTCGCTGCCCATGACGATCCCGACTTTTCTCATTCGTTTTCCTCCTTTACGAAAAGCAAAAGGGCGCACCCGGACTTTGATTCGATCAGCAGTTCAAGTGCGCCCAGACGGTCGGCTGAAAATACACTCCTTGTTCCTCCGTGGTGCTCCACGATTGTTCCGTCAGTCGCAGGGAATGGCGCTTACAAAACGCATTTTTAGTGTAGCATTCCTTGGCGAAGATTGTCAAGAGAAAAATATTCGGCAAATAGCAGAATTTCACCCTCATTTTTTAGGGCACATTGACGAGTTGCTATTTTCGGTTCCAAAAAAGGCGAACGAAACCATTGACTTTTCATTTTTTGTGCGTTATAATTCCAACGAATCACGGTTCTTTAAGCTAGTTCAGAGAGACTGGCAAGATGCTGTGCCGAGGAAAGGGGCGTTTACGCGCGCTCCGTCTTGTCTGCGCATTCAGCCTTGCCCGTCCCGGCAAGGTTTTTTTGATGAAAGGAGCGCGCCCATGCGTCAGATGCGGTTCATCGGCTTCCCCAGCCTGGATGCACAGCGCCAAGAAGCGTTATTATCCTTCCTGCCCGCGCTGCCCAACGGCTCTTTCACCGTTTTTCCCGGCTTTTGCGATGTGCATGTGCATTTTCGTGAGCCGGGTTTTTCTTATAAGGAAACCATCAAAACAGGCAGCCAGGCAGCGGCCCATGGGGGCTACACTGCCGTGTGCGCCATGCCCAATTTGAATCCTGTACCCGATACCCTCCAGCATTTACAGCCCCAGCTTGACCTGATTCGGGATACCGCCTGCATTGCCGTTTACCCGTACGGGGCCATCACAATGAACGAAAAAGGAGAAGAGCTGGCCACTCTGGAAGAAATGGCCCCCCATGTGATCGCCTTTTCCGACGATGGAAAAGGCGTGCAGCAGGAGGACATGATGCGCGCGGCCATGCGCGCCGCCAGGCGCCTTGGCAAGGTAATCGCCGCTCACTGCGAGGATAACGCCCTCCTTCATGGGGGCTATATCCACGACGGCGCCTACGCCAAAGCCCACGGCCACCGGGGCATTTGCTCCCAAAGCGAGTGGGGCCCCATCGCCCGGGATATAAGACTGGCCAAGGAAACGGGCTGCGCCTATCACGTGTGCCACATTTCCTGCAAAGAGAGCGTTGAAATCATCCGGCAGGCAAAAAAAGAAGGCGTGAACGTCACCTGCGAAACAGCGCCCCATTACCTGCTGCTGGATGAAAACGATCTGCAAGAAGACGGCCGGTTCAAGATGAACCCGCCCCTTCGCGCCAAAGAGGACCACGAAGCCCTGCTAAACGGCCTTGCGGACGGCACCATCGATATGATCGCCACCGACCATGCCCCCCATAGCGCCGTGGAAAAATCCAAGGGGCTGGAAAAGAGCGCCTTTGGCATCGTGGGCATCGAAACGGCTTTTCCCCTGCTTTACACCGGCTTGGTGCAAAAAGGCGTGATTTCGTTGGAAAAGCTGATTGACCTCATAGCCATCGCGCCCCGGAAACGCTTTGACATTTCGCTAAAAAACGATCTCACCGTGTGGGATTTAAACGCAAAAACCACCGTCAATCCGGATACGTTCCTGTCCAAAGGAAAAGCCACTCCCTTCGCGGGCGCACCCATTACCGGCGAATGCGTCTGCACGATCTACGACGGCGCCATCGCTTATCAGAAATAACAGGAGGATGCAACCATGGCAAAGCGCACGGATGTGAAAAAGGTACTGATCATCGGCTCCGGCCCCATCGTCATCGGCCATGCGGCGGAATTCGACTACGCGGGCACTCAGGCCTGTCTTGCCCTGAAAGAAGAAGGCTATGAGGTCATTCTGTGCAATTCCAATCCCGCCACCATCATGACCGACACTGCCATCGCCGACAAGGTATACATGGAGCCGCTGACGCTGGAATACATCGCCAAGATCCTCCGGTACGAGCGGCCGGACGCCATCGTTCCCGGCATCGGCGGCCAAACAGGGCTGAACTTGGCCATGCAGCTGGAGAAAAAGGGCATCCTGAAGGAATGCGGCGTTGAACTGCTGGGCACTTCCTCCTCCTCCATCGAGCGGGCCGAGGACCGGGAGCTGTTCAAAGAAATGTGCATGAAAATTGGCGAGCCGGTGATCCCCTCCGAAATCACCTATAATATTGAAGAAGCCAAAGCCGCGGCCCTGCGCATCGGCTATCCCGTGGTGCTGCGCCCCGCTTTCACCCTGGGCGGCACCGGCGGCGGCTTTGCCAACGACGAAAATGAGTTGACCGAGATCGCCGCCAACGGCTTTGCCCTGTCCCCGGTGCACCAGGTGCTGGTGGAAAAAAGCGTGAAGGGCTAAAAGGAAATAGAATTTGAGGTCATGCGGGATTCCAATGACCACGCCATCACCATCTGCGGCATGGAAAACATCGACCCCGTGGGCGTGCATACCGGCGACAGCATCGTGGTGGCTCCCATTCTTTCCCTGAACGATTACGACCTGAAGATGCTGAATGACAGTGCCATCAAGATCATCCGGGAGCTCAAAATCGAAGGCGGCTGCAACGTGCAGTTTGCCCTGAACCCCACCTCCTCCGAATACTTCCTGATCGAAGTCAACCCTCGGGTGTCCCGTTCCTCCGCCTTGGCGTCAAAGGCCAGCGGCTATCCCATCGCCCGGGTGACGGCCAAGATCGCCCTGGGCATGGCCCTGGAAGATATCGCCGTGGCTGGGGGCACCGCGGCCATCGAGCCCAGCCTGGACTATATTGTGGCCAAATTCCCCCGCTTCCCCTTTGATAAATTCGCCTCCGCTCCCAACACCCTGGGCACCCAGATGAAGGCCACCGGCGAAGTGATGGGAATCGGCAGCAGCCTGGAAGAGTGCCTGCTCAAATCCGTTCGTTCTCTGGAAACGGGCGTGTGCCACTTCCGCCTGGCAAAGTTTGACGACTGGACGACGGAAACGCTGCTAAATTATATTGCCGAATTCCGGGATGACAATGTATTCGCCATCTTTGAATTGCTCCGCCGGGGCGTATCCGTGGAAACGCTCCATGAAAAAACCATGATCACAGAGCTGTTCCTGGAAGCCTTCCAGCGCATCGTGGAGATGGAGAATATCCTGAAGGAAAAGATTAATTCCGTCCCCGCCCTGCGGGCCGCCAAAATGATGGGTTTTTCCGATCAGTATATCGCCAGGCTGTGGAACGAAAAGGAAACGGAAATCTACTGCATCCGCAAGAAAAACGGCATCACCCCCGTTTTCCGCATGGTGGACACCCTGCACACCGGCAAATACATCGCTTACCTGTACTCCTCCTACCATAACAAAAACGATTCCCGCCTGACGGACAAAAAGAAGATCGTGGTGCTGGGAGCCGGGCCCATCCGCATCGGCCAGGGCGTCGAATTCGACTATTCCACCGTCCACGCGGTGCAGACCATCAAGCGGGCCGGGTACGAAGCCATCATCATTAACAACAACCCGGAAACCGTATCGACTGATTATACCACGGCGGACAAGCTGTATTTTGAACCCCTGACCCCGGAAGACGTGATGGCCATCATCGATTTTGAACAGCCCCAGGGCGTCATTGCCTCCTTGGGCGGCCAGACCGCCATCAACCTGGCCCAGCCCCTGATGGACCGGGGCGTCAGCATCATCGGCACGGACTGCGCCGCCATTGAGCGAGCAGAAAACCGGGACAGCTTTGAAAAAATCCTGCTGGAGTTGGGCATTCCCCAGCCCAAGGGCCAGGCCGTCACCCGGATCGAGGACGGCGTAAAAGCCGCCGCGGAGATCGGCTATCCCGTGCTGGTGCGGCCCTCCTTCGTGCTGGGCGGAAGAGCCATGCAGATCGTGGGCAACGAGCAGCAGTTGCGCAAATACCTGAAAACAGCCGTGGAAATCGACGCGGACAAGCCCGTGCTGGTGGACAAGTACATTCAGGGCAAGGAAGTGGAAGTGGACGCCATCTGCGATGGGCTGGACGTATTCGTCCCCGGCATTATGGAACTGGTAGAGCGCACCGGCATCCACTCCGGCGACTCCATCAGCGTCTACCCAACCTTCTCCATTTCCGACAAGGTGAAGGGCATCATCCTCCAATACGCCAAGAAGCTGGGCTTGGGCATTGGCATCAAGGGATTGTACAACATCCAGTTCATCGTAGATAAGCAAGAAAACGTATACATTATCGAGGTGAACCCCCGCTCTTCCCGCACGGTGCCTTTCCTGTCAAAGGCCACCGGCTACAGCCTGGCAGATATCGCCACCGAGGTCATCCTGGGCAAAACCCTCAAGGAGCAGGGCATTTTCTGCCTCTATCCCGAAGAAAAGAAACGGTTCTATGTGAAGGTGCCGGTGTTCTCCTTCAACAAGATCAAGGGCTTGGATGTGTATCTCTCCCCCGAAATGAAATCCACCGGCGAGGCCATCGGCTACGACGATAAGCTGAACCGCGCCCTATACAAGGCCCTGCAGGCCGCCGGTACGCGGCTGCAAAACTACGGCACTGTGTTTGCCACCATCGCCGACCAAGACAAGGAAGAGGCCCTGCCGCTGATCCGCCGGTTCTACAATCTGGGCTTTAACATCCAAGCCACTGAGGGCACCGCCAAATTCCTCAAGCAAAACGGTATCCGCACCCACATCCTGAAAAAAATCAGCGATGGCAGCGATGAAATCCCCAATGCCATTCGCCAGGGCCACATCGCCTACGTGATCAACACCCGCCGCATCGATTCCGCCGATCAGGCCAGTGACGGCATCGCCATCCGCCGCCTGGCAACGGACAGCAACGTGACCATCTTCACCTCCCTGGACACCGTGCGGGTGCTGCTGGACGTGCTGGAAGAAACCACCTTGACCATCTCCACCATCGACGCGTAAAGAGGCATAAATGAAACAAGGAATTTTCACGGTCACGGGCAACCGCCCGCTGACTGCCAACGTGTATGAAATGCAGTTGACGGGCGATGCATCCGCCGTCACCCGGCCCGGTCAATTCATCAATATTCAGCTGCCGGGGGCTTACCTGCGCCGTCCCATCTCCGTGTGCGACGCAAGCCAAGGCAACGTCACCATCGTGTACAAGGTGGTGGGCCGGGGCACCGACGCCCTGAGCCGCATGAAAACCGGGGAGAAACTGGATATTCTTACCGGCCTTGGCAACGGGTACGACGCATCTGAAAGCGGCGATCACCCCCTGCTGCTGGGCGGAGGCGTGGGCGTGCCGCCCCTGTACCTGCTGGCCAAACGGCTGATGGCTCAGGGCAAGGACGTGACCGTGATCCTGGGCTTTAACACAAAAGACGAAATTTTCTACGAGCAGGAATTCAAGGCCCTGGGCGCGAACGTCACAATCGCCACCGCGGACGGAAGCGCCGGGGTGAAAGGCTTTGTGACCGACGCTCTGCCGGAAAGGTATTCCTACGTCTACACCTGTGGCCCGCTGCCCATGCTGAAGGCGGTATACCGGAAGATCACCACCGGCGGGCAGTTCAGCCTGGAGGAGCGGATGGGCTGCGGCTTTGGTGCCTGCATGGGATGCAGCTGCAAAACCACCGCCGGGTACAAGCGCATCTGCAAGGACGGCCCGGTGCTGCGGAAGGAGGAAATCCTGTGGGACGATTGAGCGTGAACCTGTGCGGCATTCCGCTGGATAATCCCGTCATCCCGGCCAGCGGCACCTTCGGCTACGGCTATGAATTCGCCGAACTGTACGATATCAACTGCCTGGGCACCTTCTCCTTTAAAGGCACTACCAGGGACCCCCGCTTTGGCAATCCCACGCCTCGCATCGCCGAGTGCACAGCCGGGATGATCAACGCCGTGGGGCTGCAAAATCCCGGGGTTGAGAAGGTGATCAGAGAAGAACTGCCGAAATTGAAAACATGCTTCCACAAGCCTGTGATGGCCAACGTGAGCGGCTTTTCCGTGGCCGATTATGCCTACACCTGTGAAAAGCTGGACCAGGAAGCGCAAGTTGGCTGGATTGAGGTGAACGTTAGCTGCCCCAACGTGCACGGCGGCGGCATGAGCTTCGGCACCGATCCCGCCGCAGCGGCGGAGGTGACGAAGGCGGTCAAGGCCGTCACGAAAAAACCCGTGATCGTCAAGCTGTCCCCCAACGTGACGGATATCGTGTCCATCGCGAAAGCCTGCCAGGACGCGGGAGCCGACGGTATCAGTTTAATCAACACGCTCTTGGGCATGCGCGTTGATCTGAAAACCAGGCGCCCCATCATCGCCAACACCATGGGCGGTTTTTCCGGCCCGGCCATCTTCCCGGTAGCGCTCAGGATGGTATACCAGGTGTCAAAAGCTCTGGCGATCCCGGTGGTGGGCATGGGCGGCGTGCGCACCGCCCAGGACGTGATCGAAATGATGCTCTGCGGTGCCACCGCCGTGGAAATCGGCGCGGAAAACCTGGTGAATCCCTATGCCTGCCGGGACATCATTGCCGCCCTGCCGGAAGCGATGGATCAATACGGCATTGCTACCCTGAACGAAATCATTGGAGGTGCTCACTGATGGGAAAGGACGTCATCATCGCCTGCGATTTTGCCAGCGCGGAAAAGACCTACGCGTTTCTGGATCAATTCACCACTCGCAAACCCTTTGTGAAAATTGGTATGGAACTGTTCTACGCCGAAGGGCCTCAAATTGTGCGGGAAATCAAGGCCCGGGGGCACAAAATCTTTCTGGATTTAAAACTGCATGACATTCCCAACACCTTGAAAAAAGCCATGGCAGTGCTGTCGAAGCTGGATGTGGATATTTGCAATCTTCACGCGGCGGGCACCAGGCGCATGATGGAAGCGGCCATAGAAGGCCTGACCCGGCCGGACGGCACCCGGCCCCTGCTCATCGCCGTCACCCAGCTCACCTCCACCGATCAGGAGAGCATGGAAAAGGACCTGCTCATTCACGCGCCCATCGATCAGGTGGTGATGCACTATGCCCAGTGCGCCCGGGACGCGGGGCTGGACGGGGTTGTCTGCTCTCCCTTGGAAGCGGGCAAAGTGCATGCCGCGTGCGGCGAAACGTTCCTTACCGTCACCCCTGGCGTGCGCTTTGCCGACGGGGATGTGGGCGACCAAAAGCGAGTCATGACCCCCACCCAGGCCCGGGAAATCGGCTCGGACTATATCGTGGTGGGTCGGCCCATCACCGCCGCTCCGGACCCCGTAGCCGCCTATGAGCGGTGCGTAAAGGAGTTTGTTGGATGAAAAAATTAAAAGAGATCCGGCCCGTCGGCGGCGGTTTTCTGAAAAAATATGAATTGCGCTATGACGCGGACGGCCAGCCGATTTGCTGGGAGATCATTTCCCTCAACGACCTGAAAACGGAAAAGGATCTGGCCTCGCGCCTGACAGCCGTCGAAATCATTGCCCGGTTTGAGGACGGGGATTACCTGCTCTGCCGGGAGTTCCGCTTTGCCGTCAACGATTACGTATGGGAATTTCCCACCGGCATGATCGATGGAAACGAAACCCCGCAGGAAGCCGCCGCCCGGGAATTAAGAGAAGAAACCGGATTGGAATTGGTGAAAGTAGACCGTATTCTGCCTCCGGCCTGCTACAGCGTGGGCCTGACGGACGAAATCATCGTGCCCATTTTCGTCACCGTCCGAGGCGATATGCGGCCTTGCGATGAAGCCTATGAGGAAATCACCTCTTATAAGCTGTCCCTTGATCAAATCCGCGGCCTGTTGAAAGCAGATCATTTACGCATGACCGAAACCTGCTTACTCACGTTGGCCATGCTTTCTCAGTAACCCCACAGAACACAAAGGAGGTTCTTTCCATGAACACCGCTCGCACCATCGCCCACGATCTTCTGTCCATCCACGCTGTGTTTTTCCGGCCCGACGAGCCCTTCACCTGGGCCAGCGGCATCAAAAGCCCGGTGTACTGTGATAACCGGCTCACCCTGACTGCCCCCCAGGTGCGCCTGGACGTGGAAAACGGCCTGGCCCAGCTCATCCGGGAACATTATGCCGACGCCGAAGTGCTCATGGGCACCTCCACCGCCGGGATCGCCCACGCCGCTATTACCGCCCACATCCTGAACATGCCCATGGGCTATGTGCGGAGCGGCGCCAAGGACCACGGCCGGCAGAACCAGATCGAAGGTAAGCTGGAAAAGGGCCAAAAAGTGGTGGTGGTGGAAGACCTGATTTCCACCGGCGGCAGCGTGATCGAGGTGGTCAATGTGCTCCGGGACGCCGGGGCCCAGGTCCTGGGCATCGTATCGATCTTCACCTATGGTATGCAAAAGGGCATCGACAAACTGGCCGCTGCCAACGTGCAAAATATTTCCCTGACCAATTTTGACGTGATCGCCCAGGTAGCCGCCGAGGAGGGCTATATCCAGCCTGACGATATCCGCCGCCTGATCGCCTTCCGCAACAATCCTTCCGACGAAAGCTGGATCAAATAACATGAGAAGCGTGATTGACATTCTGGATCTGTCCACCCAGGAAATTGACGAGCTGATCGCCACGGCCATCGACATCATCGAAAACCCCGACGCTTACAGCCGCAAATGCGAGGGCAAAAAACTGGCGACGCTGTTTTTCGAGCCTTCCACCCGCACGCGGCTCAGCTTTGAAGCCGCCATGTACGAGCTTGGCGGCCATGTGCTGTCCGTCACCGGAGCAGGCGGTTCATCGGTGTCCAAGGGCGAAAGCATTGCCGATACGGCCCGGACGGTGAATTGCTACGCCGACATCATCGCCCTGCGCCATCCCCAGGAGGGCGCGGCCCTGGTGGCGGCCCAAAGCGTCCCCATCCCGGTGATCAACGCGGGCGACGGCGGCCATTGCCATCCCACCCAGACCTTGGCCGATCTTTTGACCATTCACCGAGAGAAAGGCAGCTTCGACCACCTGACCGTGGGCGTATGCGGCGATTTAAAATTCGGCCGCACAGTGCATTCCCTGATCGGTGCCCTAAGCCGGTATCAGGATGTAAAATTCGTAATGATTTCCCCGGAGGAATTGAAGGTGCCAGGCTACGTGACCGCCGCCTTAAAGGACCGCAATATTCCCTACACCGAAACTACCTCTTTGGAGGAAGCGCTGCCCTCATTGGACATCCTGTACATGACCCGCATCCAGCGGGAGCGGTTTGACGACCCTGCCCTGTATGAAGCGCTGAAGGACAGTTACATCCTGACTCCGAATAAAATGAAGCTGGCCAAACAGGATATGTGCGTCATGCACCCTCTGCCCCGGGTGAATGAAATCAGTGTGGCTGTCGACAGCGACCCCCGGGCCTGCTATTTTAAGCAGGTGCGCAATGGCAAGTACATGCGCATGGCCTTGATTTTAAAATTGCTGCGGGAGCCCTTCGCAGCCAAGCCCCAGCCGGAATTGTTCCATCACCTGCACTGCCGCAACCCCCGGTGCATCACCCGCACGGAGCAGGAATTGCGCCCCTCCTTTTTCCTGACCGGGGGCAAAACGGCGCCGGTGTACCGCTGCATCTACTGCGAGCATCGGGCCCGAGAGTAAAAAATCATTGACGCTTTCCTTCCAATATGTCATAATCAACAGGAAAATATGGAAAAAGGGACGCGATTTTCTATGATTCATCAAAATCCCCTGCTGAGGGATCAGGAACCCGGCAAAAAATTCATCACCATGGGCGAAATCATGCTGCGCCTGACCCCGCCCAACTATGATAAAATCCGTATGGCCACCTCCTTTGACGCTTCCTACGGAGGGAGCGAGGCCAACATCGCCCTGGCGCTGGCTTCCCTTGGGGTGGACAGCACCTTCTTCACCGTAGTGCCCAATAATTCCCTGGGCAAAAGCGCCATCCGCTCCCTGCGGTCCAGCGATGTGCACTGCACGCCGGTAATTTTGTCCACTCCAGAGGAAACCCCCACCCATCGTCTGGGCACCTATTACCTGGAAACAGGCTTTGGTATCCGTCCCAGCGAGGTGATCTACGACCGGAAGCATTCCGCCCTGACGGAATACGATTTCACCGGCTATGACCTGAAAGCGCTGCTGCAGGGCTTTGATTGGCTGCACCTGTCCGGCATCACCCCGGCTCTGGCCCCCAACTGCCGGCAATTGACCCTCGATATGCTGAAAACCGCCAAAGAATTGGGGCTGACCGTATCTTTTGACGGCAATTTCCGCTCTACTTTGTGGAGTTGGGAGGAAGCAAGGGATTTTTGCACCCAGTGCCTGCCCTATGTGGACGTGCTGATGGGCATCGAACCCTACCACCTGTGGCGGGATGAAAACGACCACAGCAAGGGCGATGTGAAGGACGGCGTGCCCCTCCAGCCCGCCTATGAGCAGCAGGATGAAATTTTCCAGGCATTCATTGCGCGCTGGCCCAACCTGAAATCCATTGCCCGGCACGTGCGCTATGCCCATTCCGGCTCGGAAAACAGCCTCAAGGCCTTCATGTGGTACGAGGGCCACACCTTTGAAAGCAAACTGTTCACCTTCACCATCCTGGATCGGGTGGGCGGCGGCGACGCCTTTGCCAGCGGCCTGATTTACGCCATGATCCACGATTATAAGCCCATGGACATGCTCAATTTTGCCGTGGCTTCCTCCGTCATCAAGCACACCATCCATGGCGACGCCAATATCACTGACGACGCCAATACCATCCGTAGCTTGATGAACATGAACTACGATATCAAGCGGTAAAATTCGCAACCCGGCCGCTCCTGCTTTTTCGGCAGGAGTGTTTTTATTGTTATCATGAAAACAGGGAAAAAACATTCCTTTCCGCCAGGGAAAGGCCGAAGGCCCAGCCCAGGTGATTGACGGAACGGTCAAAATACGATATACTTTATCTATGCCCAAGGATGATTGATGGTAAGCTATGTAAAAAATCTCCCGCCTGATTGAGAAGAAAATTCTATTTTTTCTCAGCGTTTTCTAAGCAAGGAGTGAAAAACAGTGCAGACAACCATACAGAAAGCACGAAAAATTCTGGAGCCGGAAAATAAAACGCCCATCATGATTTTCCGGGCCCTGCTCATTCTGGCGGGCTTAATGATCGCCGGCGGCGGCATCTGGTACCTGGCCATCACCGGCATCATTGGCAACAAAAAATGGGATTTTCAGCTGTACGGCTTGAAACCCGCCCTGCTGGCCGCAGCCGGGGGCGCGCTGCTGCTGGGCGATCTGATCTGCTTTTTTACGCTGCCCAGCCTGAAATTCTGGTCCACTCCCATTAAGCGTGATTTGTTCAAGGACCGATACCGGTATCTGCTCATCCTGCCGGGGCTGATTGTGGTATTCGTGTTCAGCTATATGCCCATGTACGGAATCGTGCTGGCTTTCAAAAACTATAAGATCAAAAGCGGCATCATCTTTTCCCAGTGGGTAGACATGTTCCACTTTGAACGGTTTTTCAAAACTCCCGTAGCCGGCGACGTGATCGGCAACACCCTCTTCATCGGCGTCACCCAATTGTTGATCACCTTCCCCGTGCCCATCATTCTGGCACTGCTGATGAACGAATTGCGCTCCGTCACCTACCGCCGTACGGTGCAGACGGTGGTGTACCTGCCCCACTTTATCAGCTGGGTCATCATGTACTCCCTCATGTACTCCCTCTTTTCCATCACCAGCGGCCTGGTGAACAAAATGCTGATTTCCATGGGGTACAACACCGTCAATATCCTGTCCGACCCCAGCAAATTCTACGGCATGCTGTATGTAAGCAGCATCTGGAAGGAGGCCGGCTGGGGCACCATCATCTACATGGCGGCCATCGCCGGCGTGGACCAAGAAATGTACGAAGCGGCCTATCTGGATGGGGCCAACTGCTTCCAGCAGTGCCTGCATATCACCCTTCCCTCCATCGCCTTCTCCATCACCACCATGCTGATCCTGAACGTGGGCTCCATCATGGGCGCTAATTTTGACCAGATCATGAACCTGCGCAACGCCGCCACTTCCTCCACCGTAGCCCAGGTCATCGACACCTATGTGTACGATATGGGCGTTGGCAAAGGCCAATACGATCTGTCCACAGCCATTGGCCTGTTCCAGCAGGTGGTCAACTGTGTGCTATTGTTTGTCTCCAACTTCGTGGTCAAAAAGATGTCCGGCGAAGGCTTCTTTTGATCCCATCCCACCGCGAAGCGCCATCAAAAAAAGGAGGCAAGGCTTATGGATTCCGCCAAGAAAAACAAGAAAAACCGCAACCGCATCAGGCACAGCCTGGGCGACCAGATTTTTAATCTTCTCAATATTACCCTGTTTGCTCTGATCGCCATCATCATTGTTTTCCCGTTTTTCAACATTGTGGCCATTTCCCTGACCGGCAATGTGGAATACATGCGGGAGCCTTTCATCCTCTGGCCCAAAGAACCCACTTTGGAAGCCTACCGCTATATGTTCGCCACGCCCCTGATCCCCCGGTCTTACGGCATCACGCTGCTGATCACCGTCAGCGCCACGGTGCTTTCCACCCTGATCACCTCGATGCTGGCCTACGGCCTGTGCCGGGGCGATCTGCGGGGGCAGAAGTTCTTCATGATTTACCTGCTCATCACCATGTTCTTTTCCGGCGGCCTGATCCCCAACTATTATAACATCACCAGGACCTTGGGATGGAGCAATAATCTGTTAGCGCTAATCGTGCCCAACTCGGTCAGCGTGTTCAACTTCATCGTGGTGCGTTCCTTCTTCCGGCAATTGCCCGCTTCCCTGGAGGAATCCGCCCGTATTGATGGGGCCAATGAATTCACCATCCTTTTTAAGATCATCTATCCCCTGTCGATTCCCACCCTGGCCACCATCGCCATGTTTGTGGCCGTGGGCACGTGGAACAGCTGGTTCGCCGCCATGCTGTACATGCGGGATGAAAAGCTCTACCCCCTGCAATTGATCGTGCGCAATTTCGTGGTGCACGAAGCGCGCCCGGCGGACATGCAGAACCTGGAAGGCCTGCGCGATGCCGCCGGCAACCGCATCTTCCTCAATGAAACGGGGCTGAAAATGGCCTGCGCTGTGGCCACCGCCCTGCCCATGGTGATCATCTATCCCTTCATTCAGAAGTATTTTGAAAAGGGCATGACCATCGGCGCCGTAAAGGGATAAGCCCACCCCCCATTGAATTGTTAGCCACAGAGGCTTTCAAGAAATAAAAAAAGGAGGAACAATACATGAAACTGTGGAAACTGCTTGCGCTGATTGCCGCGCTGACGCTGGTGTTCACCGCCACCGCCCTGGCCTATGACGGCGAAGTGCTGGATATCACCGCCGACAGCGATGACGACCCCTTCACCTGGGATCCGGACAATGACGCCATGGCCGCCTACATCCGGGACAACTTTGGCATCAACTTCATCCAAAGCGATATCAACTACTACAACAATGACTTTACCCAAACCCAGATCGCCGCTGCCGACGGCAATTTGCCCGAGGTGTTTACCGCCGATATCCTGTACTACACCCAGGAAATCACCCAGTTCATTCCTGAAGAACTGGTAGCGGAAATCCCCCAGGAGCTGATCGACAAGTATCCGCTGACCAAGGAACGGCTGGAAAACGACGCCGTGTCCCAGCTGGTGCACGATATGTATGGCGGCTACTACTTCCTGCCCAAGCCCGACTCCGCTGATCCCACCATCTACAAGGCTGAGCGCAAGGGCCTGTTCATCCGCAAGGACTGGCTGGAAAAGCTGAACCTGGAAATGCCTACCACCTGGGAAGAACTGTATGAAGTGGCTCACGCCTTCACCTACGGCGATCCCGACGGCAACGGCATTGACGATACCTACGGCCTGACCGGCGACGGCCTGGGCACCTTGCGTTACTTCTTCGCTTCCACCGGCGTTTCCAACCGCTACTGGAACAAGGATGCAGACGGTAACTGGTTCTTTGGCGCTTTGGACGACCGCAACATCACGCCCTTGGAATGGCTGCGCAAAATGTACGAAGATAAGTCTCTGGATCCTGACTTTGCCGCCACTTCCTGGAAGGAAGGTTTGCAGAAGTTCTCCTCCAACACCTTCGGTATCTGCGTGCGTAATGCCGACGCCGACTGGATCCACAACGTGATGGTCAAGTACTACGGCGCTGCCAACCCCGACTGCAACCCCTTCGACCGGGTCAGCCTGATCGGCGCGCTGGGCAACAACAAGGGCGACCAGAGCCACATGGAAGCCTACATCTCTTGCATGGTAGCCGTTCAGTTCGCTCCCGAAATCTCCGAAGAGAAGATGGATCGGTTCCTGGCCTTCTATGAATACCTGCTGGGCGAAGGCAAGTACATGCGTCTGGGCCTGGAGGGCGAAGACTACACCATCGAAGCCGACGGCAGCGTGAAGCTGATCCGCGACGCGGAAGGCAAAGCTTCCAACCTGGCCACCAAGTATCCCTCCATCCCCGCCACCCACTGGACCAGCTGGGGCTTCGAAATGCAGGCCCTGCCCAGCGTCGAGTATTACGATGAGTACAACGACGAAACCAAGGCCCTCAAAGCCGTAGTGTGCGCCATTCGCAATGTGGAGCCCTTGTATCCTGAAGTAGGCCCCATCCTGATTGACGACGTGGCCGTCACCGACGCCAGCGCCTTCAACATTACCAGTGAATACTGGGCCATCATCACCGGCACCGAGCCCGTGGCCGACATGTTCCATGACATGCAGTTCCGCGCCCAGGCCTACTATGGCCCCGCTACCGAAAAGGTGACCGAAATCGCCGCCCAGTACGGCTGGTAATTTCCCATCATTTCATGGGGCCGCTTCCTCTTGGGAGCGGCCCTTTTTACCCATTACACAGGGAGAGGGGATCAATCGTCATGGCGAAATCATCCATTGAACTGGTTCCGGAAAAAGGCATTCTGGCCCATGGGAAGACTTGGGCATTCGATGCGTCTTTCCGCCCGTCCATCGTCTATCAGGATGGCAGCGAAGTGTTGTTCGATACCGGCGCTGATATCCGCACATTGCCGCTGGTCAACGGCCTGGGAACGGGCGTCAAAACGATGTACCAGGGCTTTGCAGGCAAGGGCGATCTGCAATTTGAAACCAACGTGCTGGTGTACCCCGCCGGGGATCGGGTGGATTTCAGTTTCGTGATGCTGCGGGACGGAAAGGGCGCCATCCAGGAGGTGCGCTGGCCTGCGCCCCTTCAAGCGGATGGTGAAAATGCCTATGCCGTGCTGAACACCATGCAGGGGCAATTGCTGCCCAGCGCCTGGGCAGAAGCTGCATGTGAAAAGCTTCCCTTCGACGGGCAGATGTGCTCCGAAGCCGCCTATATGCCTTGGTGGGGCGAAATCACGCCCCAGGGCGGGTACCTGGCCTACGTCCGCTCCCCCTGGGATACCAAATACACCGTTTCTCATCCTGCCGGAGGCCCTACCCGCATTTTTGCCCGGCACCTGCCCTCTTTGGGCAAGATGGCGTATGAGCGCACGGTGTCCTTCTATTTCGTGCCCGCCGGCAGCGATTACGTTACCTTGTGTCAGCTGTATCGCTCCATCGCCGACGAGGAAGGAAAAGCAGTCACCTTGCGGGCAAAAGCGGCGGAGAATCCCAACGTGGAAAAGCTGATCGGCGCCTGCGTGATGCACGTGCCCGGGAAAAAGCACGTGGTGCCTGATTCCCGGTATTATGACCGGGAGCACCCCGAAAACAACGACAGCGTAACGCCCTTTAAGCACTGGTCTGAGCGGGTGCGGATGCTGAAGGAAAAAGGCGTTGACCAATTGTACCTCCATCAGGACGGCTGGGGACAGCCCGGTTATGATAACCAGCACCCGGATTATCTGCCGCCTTGTAGGGAAATGGGCGGCTGGGAAGGCATGAAGGAATTGTCCGACACCATGCGGGAATTGGGCTTCATGTTCGGCGTGCACGATCAGTACCGGGATTATTATCTGGACGCGCCCACTTACAACCCCGACCATGCCGCCCAGTCCGCGGACGGCAGCATCTACGGCCACGCCATATGGGCCGGAGGCAAGCAGAATTACCTGTGTGCCGCCCTGGCCCCTGCCTACGTAAAGCGGAATTTTGACCAGTTGTTCGACCACGGCATCCATCTGGAAGGCACATATTTGGACGTGTTCACCTGCAACGAAGCGGATGAGTGCGCCAATCCCCGCCACCGCATGACCCGGCAGCAATGCCTGCAATACCGGGCCCAATGCTTCCATTATCTGACCGCCCACCAAGTGGCTCCCTCTTCCGAAGAGGTGAACGACTGGGCCATGGCATCTCAGGTGTTCTGCCATTGGGCGCCCTACCTGACCGGCGCGGCCATTCCGGTGCCGCTGTTCAACCTGGTGTACCACGATTGCGTGCTCATCCCCTGGATGATGCCCGCCGGAGAATGGGGCATTCCAGAAGGAACCACCGGCTTCCTGCAGTGCCTGCTCAACGGCGGCATGGGCTACATGAGCGAAACCGCCGAAGGAGAGGAATTGGCGGAAAACATCGCCCAGTGGCAAATTATCCGGGAGTTGCAGCGCCATGTGACCAAGGAAAAGATGATTGCCCACGAGTTCTTAAACGAAAGCCGCACCCGCCAGCGCACAAAGTTTTCCGATGGCACCCAAGTGACGGTAGACTTTGAGCAAAACACCTACACCATCGATTATTCGGAGGACGAAGCATGAGCACATTGATGATTGCCCCGTATTGGATGCCCGGCGCGTCCCTGGGAAAGGAAAATCCCCTGCCGGACCTAAAAGGCGTAGGCGATGCCCATGAGCACATTGAAATCGACCATGAAACGGTGACCGATGAAGAAGCCCGCTACATGGGCTGGGGACGAATTCACAGCATCCTGCCCTACACCATCCAGGACGGCTATGGCCGCGCGCGCCGCCGCCGCTCCTTCCCTGCCGCTATTCTGGAAAACGAGCATTTGAAAGCCGTGTTCATCCTGAATTTGGGCGGAAGGTTGTGGTCCCTGTACGATAAAGACAAGGGACGCGAATTGCTCCACCGCAATCCCGTGTTCCAGCCCGCTAACCTGGCCCTGCGCAACGCCTGGTTCTCCGGCGGCGTGGAATGGAACTGCGGCATCATTGGCCACACGCCCTTCACGGCGGATGATCTATGCGCGGAAACCCTTTCCCTATCCGACGGCACGCCGGTGCTGCGCATGTTCCAGTACGAGCGGGTGCGCCATTTACTCTACCGGGTGGAAGCGTTCCTGCCCGACGGCGCAAAGGAATTGTACGTCCGGGTGCGCATTGATAACGCCCGGCAGGAGGATACCGCCGTCTACTGGTGGAGCAACATGGCTGTGGACGAACGGGAGGACGTGCGGGTGCTGGTGCCCGCGCAGAAGGCGTTCCGCTACGGCTATGGCGGCAAATTATCGAAGGTGCCGGTGCCCTATATGACCGTGGAAGCCGACAAGCTCCGGGGCGACGCCGCCCGGCTGGCCCGGAAAAACGGCGGCACCCTGGATTGGGATATTTCCCACACTACGGGCCTGCCCCAGGCCATGGATTTCTTCTTTGACGTCCCGAAAACGGCTCGGCCTTTCATCGCCGCTTTGAACAAGGACGGCTACGGCATGTGCCAGACCTCCACCGGCGAATTGCGGGGAAGGAAGCTGTTCGTCTGGGGCATGGGCCGGGGCGGACGGCACTGGCAATCCTTCCTTTCAAAGCCCGGCAGCGCGTATATTGAATTGCAATCCGGCCTGGCTCACACCCAATTGGAGCATCTGCCCATGGCCGCCGGCGCGTCCATCAGCTGGCTGGAATCCTACGGCCCCATTCAAGCTGACGCTGCCGCCGCCCAGGATGCCGACTGGGACAAGGCCGTGTCCGCTGCAGCCAAGGCGTTGGATACGCAGCGCCCCGGCGAAGCGCTGGAAAAATACCATGATCAAATCAAGCGGGAATTGGACGGCGCCGCCGGCAGGGTCGTCCACCGGGGCATGGGCTTTGCCCGGGCGGAAAAAGCGCTGCTGGGCGATGCGTTCGATCTCTGTGGCCTGCCCCTTGCCGCCATGCGCCGGGGCAAGGCGGAAATTCCCTGGCTCTCGCTGGCGCAAAAGGGCATGTTTCCCTGCCCCGCTCCTTTGGAGGAACCCGTCAGCTATCAGATTGGCCCCGAATGGGAATCGGCCCTGCGAAAGGCCGTCGCGTCCGGCGGTAGCGATCACTGGTATGCCCACTATCAACTGGGTGTGATGGCGGCCCACCAGAACGAATGGACAGAGGCACAAAAGGAATTTGAACTGTCGCTTTCCCAGGCAGAAAACCCCTGGGCCATGCGGTGCCTGTCCTTGTGCGCATCCCAAGCAGGAAATCAGGAGGCGGCGGCGAATTGGATGCTGGAAGCCGCTACCATGAAGCCCATTCGTCCATTGACGGTGGAAGCCATGGAGCTGCTGCTAAATGCTCAACGATTCGAGGATATGCTGTCGCTTTACGCCCACTTGTCCCCTGCCTTGCAAAAGGACGGCCGCCTGATGGCCTATCACGCGGCGGCGCTGCTTCGGCTGGGCCGCTTGAATGAAGCGGAAAAAGTGCTGCAAGGCCCCATCGTACTCACCGATGTGCGAGAAGGCAATAACCTGCTCACCGATCTTTGGTTCGAGGCGGCAGCCCTGCGGCAATTCGGGAAAGCGGATGAAGCAGCCCGCGCCTGGGCAGAGGAGCATGTGCCCGTGCCGGAGCATCTGGATTTTCGCATGAGATAACACACACCAGGAGGAAGAAACGATGGACAGACCGATTACCGTGGCAGTAGCCGGCTGCGGCTCCCGCGGCCAGGATACATACTCGAAAATTTTAATGGAATTGCCGGATAAGGCGCGCATCGTGGCGGCGGCGGACATTGACCCGGAAAAGCTGGCCGGCATGCGCAAATTGACCGGCATGAAAGAAGACGCCTGCTACGCTTCGGCGGAGGAAATGCTTCAGCAGCCTAAATTGGCCGATGTGATGCTGATCTGCACACCCGACCGGTGCCACTACGAAGAAGCCAAGGCCGCGCTGCTGAAGGATTACGATCTGCTTTTGGAAAAGCCCATCGCACCCATCGCCGAGCAGTGCAAAGAATTATCCGATATTGCTTTAGAACGCGGCCGAAAAGTGGCCGTGTGCCATGTGCTGCGCTACACCGCGTTCTACCAGAAAATCAGGGAGCTGATCGCCTCCGGCGTCATCGGCGATACGGTGAACGTGCAGGCCATCGAGCAGGTATGCTACTGGCACCAGGCCCATTCCTTCGTGCGCGGCAACTGGCGCAATGCGGAAATGTCCTCCTGCATGATATTGCAAAAATGCTGCCACGACATGGATATTCTTCTGTGGCTCACCGGCAAGCACTGCAAGCGCGTTTCTTCCTTTGGGGATTTGCATTTGTTCAAGGAATCCCAGGCCCCCGAGGGCAGCGCCGATCGGTGCGTCAACTGCGCGGTGGCGCCCAAATGCCCCTATAACGCCGTGGATTTTTACCTGGATGAATTCCGCCGTTCCGGCGATGATTGGCCCCAAAACGTGGTTGCCTTTGAGCCCACGGAGGAAAAACTGATGGACGCGCTGCGCACGGGCCCCTACGGACGCTGCGTGTACCGGTGCGACAACGACGTGGTGGACCATCAGGTGGTTAACCTGGAATTGGAGGACGGCGCCACCGTCAACTTCACCATGACCGCTTTCACCGCCCACGGCGGCCGGAACATCCGCGTAGGCGGCACCATGGGCGAAATTGAGGGCGACATGAAAAAGAACATCATCAAGGTGATGCGCTATGGCCAGCCCGACGAGATCATTGACGTGCGCACATTGACTGACGATTTCTCTGGCCACGGCGGCGGTGACGCAAGGCTGGTGCGGGAATTTGTAGACCTGGTGCGGGGCGATATCGGCGTCACCGGCACCCTCACTTCCATTGACCGCTCTGTGGAAAGCCACTTGGTGGCCCTGGCCGCGGAAGAATCTCGGAAGCAAAACGGCCAGGTGATCGCCCTGCGCTGATTCGGTCACGGCAAACACTCCATCAAAAAAGCCAGAGGAGAAGCGTCCTCTGGCTTTTCTTTATTTGGGCTTGGCAGGAAGGCCTTATTCGCCTTGCTCCATGGCCGCCAACATCTGGGCCCGGCGCAGGGCCGTTTCGGGCAGCTCCACAAAAGGCACCACACCCTGCACGGCATCCGCAGGCTGGATTTCAGCATCCGCATGGTCGGTGTCGATCAATGTATACCGATTGTTGCCCATACCCAGTTCCTTCATGTAGGACAACTGGCGCAGCCCGTGGCGGCTGGTGATGCGCTCCCGCAGGGTGGCGCCATCTTCCTCACTCAGCGCCCAGATCAGATCGATGCAGGCCTGATCCAGGGCCAAAATATCCCGGGAAGCCAGGATGCCGATATTGGGCGTAACCACCTTTTCAGCCAGGCAGCCCGCGCAGTCGCAATCCACGCTCATGTTGCGCATCACGTTCACAAAGGTAATCTTCTCTCCAAAGTGATCCACCGTTGCCTTAGTGGATTCGGCGATGCGCTCCATCAATTCCTCTTCGGCGATGGACCACATATCGTCAGATCCTTTTGCTGTGTGGATCATGGCTTTGCCGATTTTTCCATCGGCACAGCCAATGCCAATGTTCTTGTTGCTGCCGCCGAAGCCGCCCATGGTGTGGCCCTTAAAATGAGTGAGCACCACCAGGGAATCATAGTTGAGCATGGATTTACCCACGCTCATTTCGGTGAACCACTTGCCGCCTTTCACCGGCAGCATGGCTGTACCTTCAGCGTCGGTGATATCTACGGGGCAGAAGGTCCAGCCGTTCACCTTCAGGGTTTCCAGGTGCTTTTCAGTGGTGTCCCGGTCGCCCTCGTAATAGGTGTTGGTTTCAATGATGGTGGCATCCGGCAGATCCTGCTTCACCAGGTTTTCCACCCAGGCATGGGGAATGATATTGGGGCCGTGCTTTTCGCCGGTATGCAGCTTGATGGCCACCTTACCGCCGATATTTTCATTCACCCGTTCATACAGCTTTTTCAGGCCCTTTTCGGACAGATCCCGGGTGAAATACACCACCGATTGTTCTCCATCCCGCTCATTCATCGGCACGTAATGATCGCCGCCGATGCCGGGCGTTTTGTTCATTTCGCTCACGGGAATACCTCCTTCACTGATCTCGGTATTTTAGATTATACCCGAAAGTTTCAATCTTCGCAAGGCGACGCGCAAAAAAAGCAGCTGCGTTGCCACAGCTGCCTGATAATCATTTCGTTTTAGTCGATCAAACCAATTTCCCGATAATACCGGGCGGCGCCGTCATGCAGCGGCACGCCGGCCAGGTCCTCGCAGGCTTTCGTAGGGTCGGCGGCCCGCAGGGCGGCAAAATCGTTGGTCAGGCTGTCCCAGTTCTCCCAAAATACCTTGGTCATCTGGTAGGCGGTTTCCTCATCCACGTCAGGGGTCAGGAACAAAGTCAATTTCACGGCGGAGGTGGGCACATCCTCATCCTGGCCCGCATAGGTGCCGGCGGGGATGGTGTAGCTGGCATACCAGGGATAATCCGCCTTCATAGCGTCCACTACTTCGGCAGGGATGGGCAGCAGCTTGGCGTCGCTGCTGGTCAAAATCTGGGTAACGCCGGAATTGGGCGCGCCCGCCATAATCCACGCGCCGTCCAGCTGCTTATTCTGAATAGCGTCAGCGGAAGAGGACACATCCATGTACTCGGTCTTCATATCATCCAAGGTCAGGTTGGCGGTGGCCAAATGATGAACTGCTTCATCAATGGTGGTGGAGCCGGCAGCGCCCACGGAGAAATGCTTGCCAACGAAATCGGCAAAGGAATGAATGCCGCTGTCCTTGGTCACAACCACCTGATTGGGGTTATAGTACAGACCAGCGAAAATGCGAATATCAGGATTGGCATCGCCTTCAAAAGCGTCGGTGCCCATCATGGACTGATACACCAAATTGGCATTGGCAATGCCGATCTGGGCATCGCCATCCTTGGCCTGGTTCAGGTTGTCCACGCCGCCGCCGGAAGGCGTCGCCACGGCGCGCATGCCTTCGATGTTGTCGTTCCACAGCTTGGTCACGGCCACGCTGATGGCGTAGAAGGTACCAGCGGTGCCCGCGGTGACAAAGTTGATATCGGCGGCCATGGCGGGCACGGCGGCGCAAAGCATCACGGCGCACAGGAAAAGGGCGGTCAGTTTTTTCATAGATCATTCCTCGCTTTCCAATGAAAATAAAATTGATTGAGCGCCTTTCGGCGTAGAATCCTGATTCATGCCGTTTGCAGTGGCTGGGCTTTGGAAACGACAGCCTTATTGATCACAAACTGCACGGCAATCAGGGCCAGGGCAATGCCGTCGGTGATCAACGTGGGATTGATGAACAGCACGCCCGCCGCCACCAGCAGCGCCCGGCACAAAAGCCGCAACACGGCAGTAGAAGCGCTGTACTTTTGCACCGGCAGCCCCGCCAGGCCGCTGCTCAAAGCCAATACGCCCATGCAGGCGGTGAGGAAGGTATAAATGGTGGTGCCGATAGCCACCCCCTCCGTGCTGCCATAGAGCAGGACGGGGTTGTCCAGGAAGAAGAAGGGCACAATGAAGCCGGCAATGCCCAGCTTGATGGCAATCAGGCTGGTTTTGGTCATATCACTGTCCGCGATGCCGCTGGCCACATAGGAGCTCATGGCCACCGGCGGGGTAATGTTGCTCAGGCAAGCGTAGATCAGGCAGAACATGTTGGCCGCCATTTCAGTAGCCCCCACGCCCCGCAGTACCGGCACGGCCACGGCGTACACGATCACATAGGCAGCCACGCCGGGCACGCCCATGCCCAGGATGATGGACATGACCATCACCATCAAGCCGCCCAGGAACAATTGCCCTTCCCCTACCACCTGCAAAATCAGGTTGCCGAAGTTGACGCCCAGGCTGGTCATGTTCACTGACCCGATGATCACTCCGATGATCACGCAGCTGATGCCCACGCCGATGGCACTGCGGCTGCCCTCGACCACCGCCTGCAATATGGTTTTGGGAAGCATGCGTGTTTCCTTACGAATCCAGGAAACGGGAATGGTGACGAAGATTGCCATGATAGCGGCGTACAGGGGCGTGTAGCCCATGAACATCATCATCAGCAGCACCGCCAAGGGAATCAGCAAATGCCCCCGCTCCTTGAGCACTTTCCCCGCTTTGGGAATGTTTTCCGGGGACAGGCCGCTCAAACCCAGGCGTTTGGCCTCCAGATGCACGGACCAGAGCAGACTCAGGTAATACAAAATGGCCGGAATAGCCGCCGCCAGCATGACTTTCGTATAGCTGACCGCCATGAATTCCGCCATCACGAAGCCCACAGCCCCCATGATGGGCGGCGTAAACTGGCCACCGGTGGAAGCCACCGCCTCCACCGCCCCGGCAAATTCCTTCTTGTAGCCGGTCTTTTTCATGAGCGGAATGGTGATCGTGCCGGTAGTGGCCACATTGGCAATGGCGGAACCGTTGATCATGCCCATCAGCGCAGACGCGATAACGGAAACCTTCGCTGGCCCGCCGGGCGAGCGGCCCACCAAAGTCAAGGAAATATCGTTAATAAACTGGGAAAAACCGCTGTACTTGAGGAACGCACCGAAGAGTACGAACACGAAAATATACGTGGCAGATACCCCCGCGCCGGTGCCCAGGATGCCGATGGTGTCCCACACCAGGGATTTGATCACCCGTTTGAGCGTAAAAGCCGCGGTGCCAAAGGTGCCGGGAATATACCGGCCCCAAATAGCAAAATATGAAAGGAAAACCAGAGCAATGATGGCAAGGTTGCCGCTGGTGCGCCGGGCCGCCTCAAAGGATAACACCAGACAGGCAACGCCTACCAACACGTCCATATCGTTCAATCGTCCCGTACGCGCCAAACTGTCGTAGCGGTACAAAATATAACCAAAGCAGAAAATGGCCGCCGCCGACAGGATGTAATCCCACCAGGGCATGGATTTACGCTTCCGTCGCTCCTTCTTGTAGGTGGGATACAGCATAAACGCCAAAGGCAGCAGCACCATGATGTGGGCCGTCCGCAGTTTTACCGCTCCCAGGGTGCCGGTCATGTTGGCCCACACCTGAAATACCGCAAACGCTGCCAATATAACGATAATCAGTTTATCAAATATCCCGCTGTACACTCGAGTGCGGCTGTCGGAATCTTTTTCCTCCATTAACTGTTGGGCTTTTTGATCCATATCCTGCTGCAAAGCTATCATGCTCCTTCGCAAAGATTTCAATGCTTTAATCTGTTAAAGAATACACGTTTCCTTTCTTTCTGTCAAGACGTGGGAAGCGGAAAACATTAAAAAAACAATAACCGTTTCAGCTGTCCGATGGGTTGATTGTGGACCTCGTTTTATGCTATAATAATTTGTTCATTTTTCCCCAAAGGAGCAGCCCCATGAAAGACGTCTACCAGCATTTCATATTTGATTTATATGGCACCTTGGCCGATATCCATACCGACGAGGAGGATCCCCGACTGTGGGAACAGCTGGCCTGGTATTTGAATTTCCGGGGCGTTCCCGTTCATCCAGATGCGCTGCAGCAGGATTATCTGCGCCTGTGCGGCATTTATCAGAACAAAAAAGACACAGCCCTAATCAAGCATGGTGTCCACGGTCCCGGGGAAATGGACATCCGAAAAGTGTGGAAAAAACTGCTCAAGAAGCACGGCGCGGATGCATCCAAAGAAGCAATTGAGGATATTTGCCGTTTGTTCCGGGCGCTTTCCATCCGGAAATTGGCTTTGTTTGATGGCGCCGCGGAGGTATTGCATGCACTCCGAGAACAAAGAAAATCCGTATTTCTGCTCACCAACGCTCAGGCCGTGTTTACTGCCCCAGAGCTTCGATACCTGGGCATTGTCGACGCCTTTGACGGCATTCTTATTTCCAGCGACGCGGGCGTGAAAAAGCCCTCCCCCTCCTTCTTTGACCTGCTGATGAAGCAGCATCGCCTGGCCCCGTCGGAGTGCCTGATGATCGGCAACGACGATTTGTGCGATTGTCGCGGAGCGGCCCTGTGCGGCATTGACAGCCTGTACCTGCAAACGGAGCAATCTCCCCGGCGGCTCCATCCCCTGCCGAAAAACTGCCGGGAAATCCACCATATCACCGATGTAATCAGTTTTGTCTCATCCCTCGATAGGCCGAACAATTGATGATACCCTACCAACTTAGCGTGTGTTTCTCAAATGAGGAATGTGCAGTTTCGAGCGGCTCGGTCTTGCAGCGCAAGGCGCTTTGACGATGGGTTTATTGGGGCCCACGCCCTGGGACGAAGAATCCATCGAGGGAAAGCAACGCAGAAATGCCGGTCGAACCGCAAAAAAGCATCTTTCCAAATTTAGAAACAGGCCCTAATCTGCACGCGGAGGAATGATCTATGAAAATTTCCAAGAAGGACGCCCTTTCCTGGTTTGAATTTTTTGCTTCCCTGCCTGAGGAAGAAGAATTGATGCCGGGCCAGCAGGAAATTGCCCTGTCGGCCTTTGCCCAAATTGAAGCGGCTGTGAAGGCGAAGCACGATCAGCTGCTGTCTGAAATCCCTAACCTGAAAATGTTGGCCGGCCGCACTTATTATATAGGCGATGACGGCTTATTCCCCCAAGGCTGCAAAAGCTGCTTGCTCGGCACAGGCTTGAGCGCTGTGCGCAAAACCAACCGGTGCAACGCTGCCTGCCGTTTCTGCTACGATTATGGTGCGCTGGATCGCCAGCCTCCGGTAGGCGAAGGCATGTGGGAAATCGGCGGCACGAAGTTTTATGAGGATGACATTGATCTGCTCTTGTCCATTCAGCAAAAACCCACCGGCATTTCTTATGTATACCTGGAGCCCTTCATGGAGATTGAAAAATACTACGGCGTCATCCGGAAATTCCATCAGGCGGGCATCCACCAGCACATGTACACCAACGGTATTAACGCCAATGAAACCAACCTGAGAGCATTGGCAGAGGCGGGGCTCAATGAGTTGCGCTTCAATCTGGGGGCCACTAACTGCTCAGATAAGGTGATCGAAAGCATGGCCATCGCCGCCCAATATTTCCCCGCCGTGGGCATCGAAACCCCCATGACCCCAGAGTTTTTTGATAGCTTTCAAAAGAAAAAAGATGCCATTCTTTCCAGCGGCATCCGCTTTCTCAACTGCGCTGAGCTGCACCTGAACGAAAACAACATCGACAATTACGCAGGCGAAAACCTGTACATGTGCCGCCAAGGCTATATTTCCCCCATTTTTAGCCGCAATTTGACCCTGCGCCTCCTGCGCCAGGCATCAGAGGAGCACTGGCCCATCCTGGTGCACGATTGCTCAAACCGCACCAAATTCGCCCGGGACCTGAACCTGAAAGCCAAGGAAGGCGGCTGGTTCGGCCAGAGCACCTACGGGTGCGAATTTGCTAAACTGCCCTACGAATACTTCCTGCCCGTGCTGAGGGATGAGTATTTCCAGTTTCTCGAAGAAGAACCCATGCCTAAGGGCTTTGGCCTTACCGATATCGTGCTGTAACACCGGAAAAACATCATAAAAGCAAACAGCCATGCGCTCCGTTGGAGAACATGGCTGTTTGCGTATAAAATAATTCATTATTTTGCATCGATCAGGCTGGGCTTCCAACCGATAATGGCCCCGAAAAAGCCGCTGGTTCGGAAGGATACATCCTTAAAGCCAGCTTCCTGCATTAGGCGCATCATTTCCTTCCGGGAAATGTCTCCTTCGCCCCGGAGGGAAAACAACGGCGCGGCCATGACGAACTGGCCGCCATTATTGAGCACCCGCAGCGTTTCATCCAGCACCCGGCGGGCATCCCCTTTCATGGCCCCGGAAAGCATAACCACGCGGAACGTATCATCCCGCCAGGGAATATCCTCCATCCGGCCGGGAACCACATCGGCGCCGCCCAACTGCTCGGATACGGCCCGGGCCCGCTCCGCCGTGTCGCACATGCCGCATAGGGTCAGGCGCATTTTGCCGTTCAGATGGTCCAATAAAGCGCCGTTGCCGCAGGACATATCCAGAATTTTATCGTGCTCCTCCACCGCCGCCCAGGAAGCGCAGGCTTTCATGGCGGCGGACAGGCGGTGTTGCTCTTTGCCCGCCAGATCATACCCCATCGTTTCGGTTTTGGTCAGCATTCGTCGAACCCCTTCCCGGTGGATTTTCGTGTCAGCCCACTCGGTGACATGATTATAACACACTTTTTCATAAATTGCACGCATTTTTGTAATATTTTTTTAATTTTTTTAAAACTTTTTAAATGGTGCAGAAAAATCAAAGGGTTTTGAACATTTGCTGGAAATAAAGAAAACCCTGTGAGCCCGTTTTAAGCTCACAGGGTAATGACTTTGTAACAATTACAGTTCCTTCCAGGCTTTTTTCAGGGCTTCCACCTGATCGGTGTGCTCCCAGGGCAAATCGATATCAGTGCGGCCAAAGTGACCGTAGGCCGCCGTCTGGCGGTAGATGGGGCGGCGCAAGTTCAGCCGGTCGATGATGGCGTCAGGCCGCATATCAAACACCTTTTCAACCAGCTTGGCAATATCCTCATCCGGAATCACGCCGGTGCCCCGGGTGTTCACCTGGAAGGAAACGGGCTTGGCCACACCGATGGCATAGGCCAGGGCAATTTCGCACTGCTTGGCCAAGCCGGCAGCCACCACGTTCTTGGCTGCATGCCGGGCGGCGTAGGCAGCGGAGCGGTCCACCTTGGTGGGGTCTTTGCCGCTGAAAGCGCCACCGCCGTGAGGCGCATAGCCGCCGTAGGTATCTACGATGATCTTGCGCCCGGTCAGGCCGCTGTCCCCTGCGGGACCGCCCACCACAAACCGGCCGGTGGGGTTGATAAAGTATTTGGTTTGTTCGCTCAGCAGTTCTGAAGGGATTTCGTGCCGAATCACTTCTTCGATCATGGCCCGCTCGATCTGCTCGTGGGTCACGGTATCGTCATGCTGGGTGGAGATAACCACAGTATCCACCGCCACGGGCTTGCCATCCTCGTACACCACGGTAACCTGGCTTTTCCCATCGGGGCGCATCCAGGAGCAAATGCCTTCCTTGCGCACCTTGGCCATCCGCCGGGTGAGCCGGTGGGCCAAGGCGATAGGCATGGGCATCATTTCCGGGGTTTCATCGCAGGCGAAGCCGAACATCATGCCCTGGTCGCCGGCGCCGGTTTCGTTGTTTGCTTCCGCCCGGGTTTCCAGGGCCGCGTCCACACCCTGAGCAATATCCGGCGACTGATCGTGCACCGCGGTGAGCACGGCGCAGGATTCGCCGTCGAAGCCCTTCTTGGCCCGGTCGTAGCCAATATCATTGACCACCTTGCGCACGATATCGGCAATGGGCACATAGCCCTTGGTGGTAATTTCACCCATCACCAGGATGAGCCCGGTGGTAGCGCAGGTTTCGCAAGCCACCCGGGAGTGAGGGTCTTGCTCCAAAAGAGCGTCCAAAACAGCGTCGGAAATCTGATCGCAAATTTTATCGGGATGCCCTTCGGTGACGGATTCGGAGGTAAACAGGGTACGCATACGTTTCTTTCCTCGCTTTCGATTGATCTGAATTGACACCTTCCGGGCCGCAATAGAAAACCGCCTGTCACGCAGACAAGCGGCAAGAAAAATCTCTTGTGATTGCGCCTTATCTGCCAGCGTGATCATCACGCTGCTGGAATTGGCACCTTGCGCTGATCCGCGCCGGTTGCCGGGCTTCATCGGGCCAGTCCCTCAGCCGCTCTGGATAAGGTATTCAATTCGTTCCATAGTATACACGTCTTTGCCCCGGCCGTCAATAGCCGGGTGACGTAATTTGCCATTTTCTCCTTAGGAAACCATGCCGCATCGCCCTGGGCGCGTCACCTTTCCTCCGCCCAGTGCAGCGCCGCGTCCACCGCCCGTCGCCAGCCATGGATTTTTTCCTGGCGGGTCGTTTCGTCCATATGGGGCGCAAAAGTATCGGCCACGTGCCAGCCGGAAGCCGTTTCCTGCAAATCGGAATAAATACCCACGGCCAACCCTGCCAGCAGCGCCGCGCCAAGGGCCGTGGTTTCCAGCACCGCGGGCCGCTGCACCGGCACATTCAGCAAATCTGCCTGGAACTGCATCAGCAGTTGATTGGCGCTGGCCCCGCCGTCCACCCGCAGGGCCATGCTGTCGATTCCGCAGTCTCGAGCCATCGAGGCAAACAAATCCCGGCTCTGATAGGCGATGGATTCCAGCGCCGCCCGCACGATATGGGCCCGGCCAGTACCCCGGGTCATGCCCACCAGGGTGCCCCTTGTGTACATATTCCAGTAGGGCGCGCCCAGGCCTGTGAAGGCCGGCACCAGATACACCCCGCCGGTATCCCCCACGGACGCGGCCACTGCTTCACTTTCCGCGGCAGTGGAAATCATATGCATTTCATCCCGCAGCCACTGGATGGTGGCGCCGCCCATGAACACGCTGCCTTCAAAGGCATAGGTAGGCTTGCCGTTTAGCCGCCAGGCCATGGTGGTCAACAATCCACTCTTGGACAGGCGGAATTCCTCTCCCGCGTTCATCAGCATGAAGCAGCCGGTGCCATAGGTGTTTTTCACATCGCCCTGACGGAAGCACGCCTGGCCGAACAGCGCCGCGTGCTGGTCCCCCACCAGGGCCGCCACCGGGATTTTGACGCCCAGCAAGTCCTCCCGCAGATCACCAATCACTTGGGCGGTATCAATCACCTGCGGCAGCATTTCCTTAGGGATATCCAGCATGCGAAGCAGCTCATCATCCCACTCCTGGGTGTGCAGGTTAAACAGCATGGTACGGCCGGCGTTCGTAGCGTCCGTCACATGGGGATGACCCTCCACCAGATGCCAGGCCAGAAAGGAATCCACCGTGCCAAAGCAGATTTCCCCCTTCTTTGCCCGGTGCCGAACATTCATTTCATCCAGCAGCCATTTTAATTTGGTGCCGGAAAAATAGGCGTCCGCCACCAGACCGGTCTTTTCCCGGATCATGGGGCCAAAGCCCTTTGCAATCAAATCATCCACAATAGGCGCCGTCCGGCGGCACTGCCACACGATGGCGTTATGCAGGCACACTCCCGTTTCCCTGTCCCAGATAAAGGTGGTTTCCCGCTGGTTGGTGATGCCAATGGCGGCGATTTCAGCAGGATTAATATCCGCCTTCCGCACAGCAGCGCGCAGGGATTCAATCTGAGTGGATAAAATATCCGCCGGGTCATGCTCTACCCAGCCGGGCTGGGGATAATGCTGGGGAAATTCCTGCGCGGCGGAGGCAACCATGTGGCCCTCCAGCGTGAATACCACGGCCCGGGAACTGGTAGTGCCCTGGTCCAGCGCCACCAAATAACGCTTGTTCATCATGTGGGTTTCCTCCTTCAACGGGAACCATGTCAAATTCTGCTGCTATTATACCATATGTGCCCTTTCACTTCAACTCCCGCGCCCCCATTTTTCCCCTTTGGGGCCTTGACATTTTGATTTGATTTCATTATAATGCCTGTGTGGCTGCGATGGGAACATAGTAGCCAGGATGTGCAACCTTTCAGAGAGCTTCCGGTCGGTGCAAGGAAGCGGCGGCATCCTGCGTGAATTACCTCCCTGAGCTCGGCTCCGAAGGAAGGGCGTCCTTCTGCGTAGGCGGTCGCCGGTGCGCCGGATACAGCGCGCAAGAGGGCATTCCGTTTTTTCGCGCAAGTGAAAAAACGATGCCGAACGGAAGTGGTACAGCGATCATCCGCCTTCCCCGATTGTGGGCAGGCGGTTCTTTTTTATCATTAGAAAGGAGCGCATCATGGACATTCACAGCCTGACCTTTGCCAGCCGCTTTGACGGCATCTCTGGCAGCGCCATCCGGGAAATTTTTAAATTGCTGGCCGTCCCCGGCATGATTTCCTTTGCCGGCGGCAATCCCGCCGCCAGCGCCCTGCCCGACATTCAAATGGCCGAAATCGCCAAGGAATTATTGCTGGATAAGGGAAAAATTCTTTTACAGTACGGCGCCACGGAAGGCTACGCGCCCCTGCGGGAAAGCCTGGTGCCTTATTTGAAGAACCGCTTCTCCTTTGACTGCAAAGCCGATGAGATCCTGCCCGTCACCGGATCCACCCAGGCCATGGATCTTTTGTGTAAAGCCCTCATCAATCCCGGAGACAAAGTGGTGGTGGAAAACCCCACGTTCCTGGGTAACATGCAGTGCATTAAATTATACCAGGCGCAGTTGGTGCCCGTGGACAGCGACGAGGACGGTATCAAGGTAGACGAACTGGAAGAAGTGTTCAAAAAAGAGCGCCCCAAAATGCTCTATGTGATCCCCACCTTCCAGAATCCCACGGGACGCACCCTGTCCCTGGCGCGCCGTAAAAAAATTGCCGAGCTGGCGTCCCAGTACGGCGTGATCATTGCTGAAGACGATCCCTACCGGGACCTGCGCTACGCGGGAGATGAATTGCCTTCCATCAAATCCTTCGATACGGAAGGCTGGGTGGCCTTCATGGGCAGCTTTTCAAAGGTCATTTCCCCCGGATTGCGCGTGGGCTTCCTGTGCGCCAATCCCACGCTGCTTCGCAAATGCACCATTGGCAAGCAGTCCAGCGATGTGCATACCGCCAATCTGAACCAGGCTATTGTGGACGCATACCTGCGAAGGAACCTTTTGATGCCCCACGTAAACGAAATCTGCAAGAATTATGCCGAGCAATTGAACACCATGCTGGGCCTGCTGGCAAAATGCGGCGGAGTGGCCCGATATACCCGGCCCCAGGGCGGTCTGTTCATTTTTGCGGAACTTCAGGAGGGCATGGACAGCGTGAAGCTGCTTAACAAAGCCGTTGAAAAAGGCGTGGCCTATGTGCCCGGCACCTATTTCTATGCCCAGGGTGGCCACGAAAACACTTTCCGGCTCAATTTCTCCATGTCCACCATCGACGAGATCGAACGCGGCATGGGCATCCTGAACGAAGTCTTTTCAGAAGCAATCGGATAAGGAGATGAAACGCTATGCAGAACGTACTTGACACTTTGAACGA
>JAFUFC010000020.1 GCA_017470095.1 Clostridia bacterium
CGGAAACCTATGCCATTGATACCGGGAGAATCTACACGACTGGTCAGTCCATGGGCGGCATGACTTCCTTCTATGAGAGCATCGCCTATCCGGATTTCTTTGCAGCTTACCTGTTCGTAGGCAGCCAGTGGGACGTGAGCCAGCTGAGCGGTCTGGAGCAAAAGCCCTTCTTCTACATCGTCGCGGCGGGCGACCCCAAGGCTTCCGCCGGGCAGGCTGAGCTTCTTGCGGCCTTTGATGCGGATAATGCCGTGTACAGCCATGCCGAGTGGAGTGCTCAGGAGAACGCGTCTGCGCAGAACGACGCCGTCGCTTCTATGCTGGCGGAGGGCCATAATGCGAACTTCGTGACCTTCACGGAGGGCAGCACCATTGCAAACGGGCAGTCCAGCGGGCCTGCCGGAGAGCATATGACATCCTTTGATTACGCTTATAAAATCGAAGCCGTGCGCGATTGGCTGTTCCAGCAGACGAAATAAGGAGAAAAGTTCAGATGAAAAAGATATTTGCCTGTCTGATGGCGTTGACCCTCGTGTTTTCCTGCGTATCCTGCTTTGCGGAAGGCGAGAATGTGCCCGCAAAGATCGACATGACCAAATGGCAGTACGAAGCCGTGGATGACGTGTACTGGCAGGTTGGCATCAGCTACGCCGCTGCTCCCGCTGACAGCAATTATGAAACCATGGGCATTTTCGTGCCCGGAGCTTACTTCACCGGTACAGACAATGGAGACGGCACCTATACCTGCACTGTCAATGAATCCGGCGCGGCCGGGCAGTATACCGCTGTCACGGCTCCGCTGATCATTCCGGTCAATACGCCCGGTTATTCTGCTATGGCTGCACCCACGGGCTACAACAACTCCATGGGCTATGGCAGCATTTCAGACTATACCAGCGAAGGGATCATTGTACTTTTCGCCGGTGCCCGGGGCCGTGACGCTGGCGCTCCCGCCGGTGTGACAGACTTCAAGGCGGCAATCCGGTATGCACGTTACAACAAAGACCTGCTGCCCGGTGACATGGACAGCATTTTCTCCCTGGGCATGAGCGGCGGTGGCGCGCAAAGCGCGCTGATCGGTGCCAGCGGCAACAGCGAGCTGTATACGCCCTATCTGGCGGCCATCGGCGCGGTGATGACCGAAAGCGACGCGGTGAAGGGCAGCATGTGCTGGTGCCCCATTACGAACCTGGATATCGCGGATGAAGCCTATGAATGGAATATGGGCAACACCCGCTCCGGTCTCAGCGAGGAGGAGCAGGAATATTCCGACGGCATGGCCCTGGCTTTCGCAGAATACATCAACGGGCTTGTCCTGACCGATGAAAACGGCACCGCGCTGGTGCTGACTGAGAGTGAAGAGGGCATTTATCAGAGCGGTACCTACTACGATTATGTGAAGCGTGTCATCGAAACTTCCCTGGAGCATTTCCTGAGTGATACCGAATTCCCCTATACAGCTTCCTCCTCCGGCAGCTTCGGCGGCCGGGGCGGCATGGGCGGTATGCGCGGCGGCAACTTCGGCGGCATGCAGGGCGGATTTGGCGGCCCCGACAACGGAGAAAAGCCTGACTTCGCCAACGGCGAAAAGCCCGATTTTGGCAATGGCGAAATGCCTGATTTTGGCAATTTCGCTGGAACAGAAGCCGACCAGGAAGCAACCTATGAGGAGAAGGATGGGATTACTCGCACAGAAAGCACATCCTCCGCATTGTCCCTCAGCGGTACTTATGAGACAAAGCAGGACTATATTGACGCCTTGAACGCCAACGGTGAATGGGTCACTTGGGATGAGGAAACGAACACGGTAACTATTACCAGCGTCGCCGCCTTTACGCAGGCGCTCAAGAACGCCTCCAAGGGCATTGCTGCTTTTGATCAGCTGAACCCCACCCAGGGTGAGAACATCCTGTTCGGCTACGGCGATGGCAGCGGCGCACACTTTGACGCGATCCTGGCGGGCCTGGTGCACGGCAGCGAATACGAAGCGGCTTTTGCGGAAGACCTGGCCAAGGTGGATGCGCAGGGAAACACCGTGGACGCACGCTTGAACATGTACAACCCCATGTATTATCTCTCTCCCGCATACGCAGGATACCAGACTGCTAAACCCGCTGCCTACTGGCGCATCCGCACCGGGATCAATCAGGGTGACACCGCCCTGTGCACGGAAATCGATCTGGCCCTGGCGGCTGCATCCTATGCCGATGGTACACAGGTGGACTTTGAGACCGTCTGGGGGCAGGGTCACACTGAGGCGGAACGTGCCGGTTCTTCTACAGCCAACTTTATCGCATGGGTTCAGGAATGTATGGAGTAATAAAAAGCAAATCAATCTCTAAGGCGCCGTCCATTCAGGCGGCGCTTTTTGTAATTTTATGAACTTTGTTATGATTCGCCCATTCAGCAGGGCTAAACTGTATGGTTTATAAACCGGCTTTTTTCTGTCCGCTTCTTCCATTGCTTTTCTGAAACGGAATGTGATAAAATCGCATTTGCCTGATTACAGGCAACAAAATTTCATAAGCAATGAGATTGCTCCCATCTCTGGGAAACGACGAAACATGCAGCGCAAAAGCGCGTAAGTCTGATGACGGTGCGGTTGCTTCATGGAAAGTTATTTTTCTTGGAGGTGGGTTTTCTATGTCTGAACGAAACGATTACCTGGGAAAAGAGAAGGTATGGACGCTGCTGCGCAAATTTTCCGTTCCCTGCATCCTGTCCATGGTCATTGGCGCGCTGTACAATATTGTCGATCAGCTGTTCATTGGTAACAGCCGATTGGGATATTTCGGCAATGCCGCCACGTCAATCGTGTATCCCATTACCATCATCGTGCTGGCCTTTGGCCTGATGTGGGGCGATGGTTGCGCCACCTATCTGAGAATTTGCCAGGGAAAGAAGGATACCTCGCGTATCCACAAAGCGATCGGCGGGTGTATTACCTGTTCCGTGGCAGTAGGCGTGATCGTTGTCATTCTTTGCGCATTATTTGCCGATGGAATCCTTGGAGCCTTCGGCGCATTCGGAGAAACGCTGGCTTATGCCCAAGAATACCTGTATGTACTTCTGTTCGGTATTCCGTTTTATCTGGTCGCCACCATGCTGGTCAGCATCGTGCGCGCCGATGGCAATCCCCGGTATTCCATGATCGCCACCTGCACGGGCTGCATCGTCAATATCATCCTTGATCCGGTGTTCATCTATGCTTTTGATATGGGCATGACCGGCGCTGCCCTGGCCACGGTGATCGGGCAGATGAGCTGCTTTATTTTCATGATGGCGTATATTCCCCGGTATCAGACCTTCCGCCCGACCCGGAAGGCGTTGATCCCGGACATGAAGGAAGTGCGCATTGCTTCCCAATACGGCATTTCTTCCTTCCTGACCAATATTTCCACCGTGACGCTCTCCATTGTTACCAATATTCTGCTGGCCCGGTACGGTATGAGCAGCGTGTATGGCGCGGATATTCCTATTGCCGTCATCGGCATTGTCTTTAAGGTCTTCGGTATCATCATTTCCATTGCCGTAGGCATCGCCGTGGGCGGTCAACCCATCTTGGGCTTCAACTTCGGCGCAGGCAACATGGATCGTGTGAAAGAAACCTTCCGCAAGATCATGCTGTGCAACCTGATTGTTGGGATCATCGCGACGCTGCTAGTGGAAGGTATTCCGCATATCATCATCAGCTGGTTCGGCGAAGGCAGCGAATTATACATTCATTACGCTGTGCTGGCATTCCGCATCTATATGGGCCTGATTCTGTTCACCTGCGTGACGAAAGCTACGGCGATTTTCTTCCAGTCCCTGGGCAAGCCCATCACGGCGATCGCTGTGGCGCTGTCCCGAGATATCGTATTTCTGATTCCTGGCCTGTTCTTGTTTGCGTCCCTGGGCGGCGCGGAAAAGGGCATCGAAACATTGCTGTGGGCGGCTCCCGTATCGGATGTATTGTCGATTATCCTGTGCGGTATTTTGCTGGCCGTGTTCTTCAAAAAAGACGCTGCCGCGGACGAAAAGCAAACCGCGCCCAGTACGCAGACGCGCCGCAGCCCTGCGGCACAGGGTTCTTCTTATGCAATCTGTATTGGGCGCAATTACGGCGCAGGCGGTCGATCGGTGGGCAAGCTGGCGGCAGAAAAGCTGGGGATTGCTTACTATGATTCTGAACTGCTGGAAGAAGCCGCCAGGAGTTCCGGGCTGAGCCGCAAATACCTGGAAAGTCGGGACGAAAAGACGGTGATCCTGGCCCCGCTTTATCAAAGTGTAGGCTTTGGTACAGAAGCATACAAGCCTTTGGAGCAGAAGGCTGCGGAAGCTCAGCGGGAAATTATTGAAAAGATCGCCTCCGAAGGGCCTTGCGTGATCGTAGGCCGCCGCGCCGACCTGGTGCTGAGAAACAAAACGAAGGTGCTTTCCGTGTTTGTTTGCGGCTCCGAAGAAAAAAGGATTCAGCGCGTGATGCAGCGAGAAAAGCTGACGGAAAAAGAAGCCAAGCAGAAAATCACAAAAGCAGACCGGGAACGGGCTATGTATTACAATCAGGCTTCTTCCGCCAAATGGGGCGAGCCGGGCAGCTATGATCTGTGCGTGAATACCGATTATTTGACCGTAGATGCGGCCGCTCAGCTGATTGTCAATGTCGTCAAGTAATGATGCAAACTTGACGTTTTTGTAAAAACGGGTTATAATATATACCGTAATCAACATGGCACGATACATGCGTATTTGCGCGCAGACACGATACAGCGATGTGTCGTGTTTTTTTGTATCGTAAAAGAAGGTGACAGAATGTTTCAAGCTGGAGACTATGTGATGTACGGCAGTAACGGACTGTGCCTGATCGAAAAGATTGGCGTGCCCAGCTTCCAGCCATCCAAAGGCAGCCCGGATTACTATTTCCTGCGGAAAACGGAGGACAACAGCCGGATTTATGTGCCGGTGGATACGCCGCTGCCCATTCGCTGCCCCATGACGAAGGAAGAGGCGGAAAGCCTGCTGAATGTCCTTCGCCTCCAGAAAGCGGAGATTCCGGTCAAGCACGATCAGAAAACCATTGTCAAGCTGTGCAAGGATACGCTGCGTCCCCAAACGGCCCAAGCCACGGCTTCTGTCATCCAGCTGCTGCACGCCCTGCATCCCACCGGAAAAATGTCGGGAGAGGAAGAAATGATTCTGAAAAAAGCCGAAAGCAGGCTATGCGGAGAGCTGGCTTATTCTCTGCATATCACCTCGAAAGAAGCAGGCAGCAAGCTGCGCACTGCTTTGAGTTGAAGGAGGGAGCATCTTGAATTTCAAAAACGCATCCGTGACCCACAAGCGGTTCGGCAGCGGCACCGTACAGTCCCTGGATGGGAAGGCCCTGACCATCTGGTTTCAGCAATATGGTGCGCGTACCTTCCGCTTCCCGGATATTTTTCAAACAGATCTAAAAACCGATGACCCTATTTTCGCTCGTTATGTGGCGGAAGCGCTGTTAGTAAAAGAATGAGGTGAGTGATCATGAAACGAATCCAAGCCGCTTGTATCTACCAAACCCTGCTGTTCTCTCAAAAGCCTGACGCCGGTTATACCAGGGAGCAGGCGTTAGACATCAGCCGTCGAGAGGTAGAGCATTACAAACATCAGTTGGAAAGAACCCAAACCCGGTACCAGATCACAGATCAAAAAGAACAGGAAGATGGTTCCATCCTGATTCGGGTGAGAAAGCAATATAATACCAAGGCCGCTGTGGAAGAGTACTTCGCATAGCTCCCCAAACATCAATCCCCGCAGAACGACGTTCCTTCGTCCTGCGGGGATTTTTTATGAAATCAATCCTTTTCTCTTATAGCAAAAGCTTTTTGTTCAGTTCTTTTTTGAACCGTATGATCACATAGACCGCGGCACATGTTTCAGCAATCCAGACCGCAAACCAAGCGTAAGGAAAACCCAAAAGTCGTTTGAACATATAAAAACAGGGGAGCAATAAAACAACTTGGCGAATACCGGTGCCGATCATGTTGATCATGCCGTTGCCCAAGCCCGAGGCACACAGCCCCAGGATCATGGTGATAGAGGCCAGGGCGAAGGTGACGCAAATGATGCGGATGGCAGGAATGCCCAGGGAAAGCATCTCCTCGCTGGCGTTGAACAGGCTGAGCAATTGCCCCGGCAGCGCCAGAAACAGCGCTGTGAACAGAAGTCCCAGGGCGATTCCCCATTTCAGAGCGGTCTTCACTGTTTCCCGGATACGGTCGGGATTCTTTGCGCCGAAATTATAGCCGATGATGGGCAGGCAGGCCTGTCCCAATCCGTTCATGGGCATGAAGAGGAAGCTTTGCAGGCGGAAATAGGCCCCGAAGAAGGCCACCGCCGTGCCCGCGCCTAAAATGGCGTTCATGCCGAAATTCATCACAGAGCCCATGGCCTGCATGATGATGGTGGGGAAGCCCACCTTGTAGATGGCGGCGACGATCTTCTTTTCCAGGCGGAAGCCTTTGAAGCTGATTTTCACTTCCGGATTGCGGAATATATTCAGCAGCAGCGACGTAACGGCTCCCAGCCATTGGCCGATCACCGTGGCAATGGCAGCGCCCCGGACGCCCATATCCAGAGTGAAAATGAAAATAGGGTCCAGGATGATGTTGGTGCCCGCGCCGACGATCAGGGAAACCATGCTGAGCCCCGTCTTGCCGCTGGCCTGCAGGAAGCGCTGGATCATGGTTTCCAGAAAGGAACCGGTGCAAAACAGCGTGACGATACGCAGATAGTCTGCGCACATCGATGCGGTTTCTGTATCGCCGGTCATGGCCTTTGCAATGGCATCGGCAAAGAAGCATCCCACCAGGATGAACAAAAGGGAACTGAGCGCCGCCAGCACCAGGCCGGTGGCCGCGCCCTTGCTCACTTCATCATGCTTCTTCTGCCCCAGCAGACGGGACAGAAGCGCGTTGATGCCCACCGCCGTACCCACGCCCAGGGCGATCATCAGGATCTGCACGGGATAGGCCAAGGACGTGGCCGTCAGCGCCTTTTCCGATATACGGGACACATAAATGCTGTCCACAATATTGTACAGCGACTGCACCAGCAACGACAGCATCAGGGGGATTGCCATGGTCAAGAGCAGTTTGGGGACGGGCATGACGCCCATTTTGTTTTGCTTAGCTCTCTGTTCATCCTGCATGTTGTAAGCCTCCAGGAAGTCAAGGGAGGCGGCAGGTATTCCGCCTGCTGTCTCCCGTTTTATAGTGTAGTAGTTTACTTGGCAGCGGCGGCGTTTTCGCCGGCTACCTTGCCGTAGTAGAAGATTTCCGCATAGTTATCGCCATGGACGCGATCCGCGCCTTCCAGACCGCCGGTCACTTCGCCAGCGGCGTACAGGCCGTTGATGACCTGGCCGTTGGTATCCAGCACATGCGCGTTCTCGTCGATCACTAGGCCGCCCATGGTCTGCTGCACCTTGTTGGCGTATTTCACGATGGCGAAGGGAGCCGTTTCGATCTTGCCCGCAAAATTGGTGCGGCCAAAATCAGGATCGAAGCCTGCATCCACATAAGAATTGAATTTATCCACGGTTTCCCTCAAGGCAGCGGGATCCAGCCCGGCCATTTCAGCCACTTCTTCCAGGGTGTCCGCGATGAACACGGATTTCTTGGGGGCCATGCCGCCCTGCCAACGCTCGGCAGATTCGGCGTCACCCACCAGATAGTAGAACTGGCCTTCCTCTTGACGGGCCGCCAGGGTCACGGCGTCATAGGGTCCCAGCTGGGAATCGTCCGCAATGCGCTGGGAAGCGGCATTCACAGTCATCTTGGCTGCGCTGGCCGTCATGATGGAGGGAACCAGAGCGAAGTCTTCCAGCGCCGGGAAGGGGAACACCTGGATGAACTGCATGTCAACGGTATCCGCGCCGATGGCTTGGGCCATCAGAATGCCAAGGCCCGTCGCGCCTTTGCCTTCAGAGGAAGGCGTATCCTCCGTGATTGCATAGCGGTTATCGTATTTGGCAATCATTTCAGGGTTGGAGCCGAAGCCGCCGGTGGCCAGAATGACGCCGTTGTTGGCCGTGTAAGTCACTTCATTGCCATCCTTGTCTTGGGCAATCACACCGACGGCCTTGCCATTTTCCACGATCAGGGAGGTGGCAGTCGTATTGTAATCAATGCGCACACCCTTGCTGACAGCGTTTTCTACCATAGCGTTGGTGAAGCCCACACCCTCGCCGTTGGGCGTCAGAGAACGGATATCGAAGGGCTTGTCCTCAAAGGTGACGCCGGAGTCCAGCAGGAAGTTGTACACGTCCATGGTGTTCTCATAGGCGGGCCGGGTCAGGTTCAGGAAAGCATGGGCTTCCACGCCGTCCCGATCGGGGCCAGGGGTCAGGATCACGTTCACATAGTGCTCGATCAGCATCCTCTCCACGGTATCAAAGTCCGTGGTATCATCGCTGGCCAGGTATTCCTTCACCTGCTCCTGCAAAGTCACCAGCACATCGGCGTATTCACCGAAATCAGCGGGATCATAGGTCGGGAAGGCTTTGAGCCGCTCTTCCAGCTCTTCATTGCGCTGGCCGGGTACATTGTCCCATTCGGGATTGATCACAGAGTAATGCACAGCGGAAATCTTGGCAGTGCCGCCCGCGCTTTCCTGGCTCTCCAGGATAATCACGCTAACGCCCTGGTTAGCGGCACTGATGGCAGCAGCCAAACCGGCGCCGCCAGCGCCCACTACGATCACATCCGCTTGGTTGCCTTCCACGGCGGTAACCGCATTGGCAGTCTCGGCTTTGCCCTGGGCCTGATCCAGCGCGGACTGCACAGCCGTGATCACGGCGTTGCTGGTGGCGGTAGCGCCGGAAATGCTGTCGATTTCAGCGCCTTGGGCAGCCAGAATGGCAGCCTTGTATTCGTCGGCATGTGCGCCGCCGATTTCCGGTGTTTCATTGGATACGTCGATTTGCACATCGGTAATGCTGTTTTCATCGACGGTTACGGTCACGGTCACTTCGCCAATGCCAGCTCCCTTACCGGTGTAGATGCCGGGGGTATAGAGGCTGCCTTCCGCAAACGCGGTAAGAGTCCCGACCATCAGCAGCAGCGCCAGGAAAATTGCCAGAATCTTTTTCATGCGTTTTGTCCTCTCCTCATGCCATTATTCCAGGGTCAGACCGGACAGATCAAAGGTATACACCAGGTCGGGGGCATTCTCATAATGAATGGTCACTTCCAGGGAAGCACCGTCGCTGACCGGCAGCACACCGCTGAGGAAGGGATCGGCGATCACCATATCGCCAATCTTGAACAGCTCCTGACGGATGAAAGCATCCATGCCGTCCTTCGCGTCCGCTTCGCCGTTGCCGTTGATTTCGGTGCCGGTGATGGCGATTTCTTCCTTCGCAACGCCCTTGATCATCCAGGGCAGGAAATGGGTGCCTTCGCTCTGGCCGACAGAAGCGGCGTCAATGGGTTTCAGGGTGCCCGTCACGGTGACGGTGTAATGGATGGCTTCTTCGGTGGTTTCGGTGCGTTCATGGGCCAGGGAAATATTCTCGGCATATTCCGCCACGCGGGCATAATCAGCCGGGTACACCGATTCGTAGGTATCGTTCAGCACCATCACCTTGGGCGCTTCCACGCGATAGCCATGGGTGTTTTCGGATACTTCGTCGCCCACCTTGGCCCGCACCACATAATTGCCGATCATCCGGGGTGTGCCATCCACATACGCATCGTCGGCTTCTTCCACACCTTTGTACTGGAAGGTCACTTCCTCCGCGGCTTCGCCGTCCTTGGCAGCGACGAAAACCTTGGTTACGTTGTTGTTCATGCTCAGGAATTCAGCAGCCAGATCGTCGCCCACCATGTACCAATAGTGGGTATCCGGGCTTTCAATGCCCTCTTTAGCTTCCGGGTTGATTTCCAGGCTCACTTCGGCCAACGCAGCAGCGCCGAACAGGGAAGAAATTCCCATCGCAGCCGCCAGGGAGAACGCCAACATCTTCTTTTTCATGTTCATGGACTCCTCTCTTTTATTGCATTTGATGGAGATTGCTCCACCAAATTGTACAATCATTGTAATTCTTCCAATCGGCTTGATCAAACCGAATATCGCCGTTATTGTTGCAAAAATCGGGATAAAAAATCCCGGAAGCATGACGCTTCCGGGCAAAGGAGGAGAGGATTTACGTGGGGTTTGCTTTCAGTTCCCGGTAGGTGCGAAGGATCACGATCAGGGACAAAACGAACGTGAGTACATCAGCCACCGGGAAGGAATACAACACGCCGTTCAGCGCGAAAAGCAAGGGCAGGAGGATAGGCAGGAAAACGCCGAAGATAATTTCACGCACCAGCGATAAGATCATGGATTCCTTGGCCTTGCCCAGCGCCTGGAGGAAAATGAACGTACCCTTATTGACCATAGCCAAGGGCATCATGCACAGGTAAATGCGGAAGCAGCGGATGGCAAACTGGGTATAGTATTCGCTTTCATTGGCCGCGCCGAAAATATTGATCAGCCCTTTCGGAAATACCTCCACGATGAACAGGGCGATGCAGCCAATGATAGCCTCCGCCGCCAGCAGATAGGTGAACAGCGTTTTTACGCGGTCCTTCCGCTGGGCGCCGATGTTGAACCCCACCACCGGGATGCAGCCTGCCGACAGGCCCACGGAAATGGAGATGGCAATCTGGAAGAATTTCATCACAATGCCCAGCACAGCCAGGGGAATTTGGGTGTATCCCGCCTGCCCAAATACGGGATCCAGTGCGCCCCACTTGGCGGTGGAATTCTGCACGGCGGCCATGGACACCACCAGGCTGGCCTGGCTCAGGAAACTGGTGATGCCCAGGGGGAGATACTGCTTCATCAGGTCGGGGTACATGCCAAAGCTCTTTTTCTCCAGCTTCACGGCCTTCATGTGGCACAGATACCAAATCGCCAGCACAGCGGTCAAAATCTGGCCAATCACGGTGGCAATGGCCGCGCCCATCATGCCCATGTGCATGGGATAAATAAACAGCCAATCCAGGAAAATGTTGGTGACGGCCCCGGCCACGGTAGAGATCATGGCGAAGCGGGGGCTGCCATCCGAGCGGATGATGGGGTTCATGGCCTGGCCGAACATGTAGAAGGGGATGCCCAGGGTAATCCAGAAGAAGTATTCTTTGGCCAGCTTGAAGGTTTCCTCATTCACCCGGCCGCCGAACAGCGTCAGGATGGAATCGGACAAAAGAAGGTATACCAGCGTTACGATGATACTGGAACCTACGGTCAGCACCACTGCGTTGCCGATGGTTTTATGGGCGTCGCTTTGGTTTTTCTGTCCCAGCAAGATGCTCACAAAGGCACAGGCGCCGTCGCCGATCATGACGGCGATGGCCAAGGCAAACACCGTCATGGGGAATACGGTGGTGTTGGCAGCGTTGCCGAAGGAACCCAGGTAATCAGCATTGGCGATGTAGATTTGGTCTACAATGTTATACAGCGCCGCCACCACCAAGGAGATGATGCAGGGAATGGCAAACTTGCGCATCAGCTTGCCGGGCTTTTCTTTGACCAGGAAATCGTTGGATCTCAGTTCAGACATAGAAGCTTTCCTCCATAAAAAATATACATGCGGCCATTGCGTATCGTATCTGCGCAAAGGCTCGCATGTATCGTGTCATACGTATTGTAATCGATGCGGGACATTTTTGTCCATGGCGAGACAGGCGTGAATCAACCCGGATTTTCCATTTCAAAGGTAGGCAGGGCTTTATAGGCTTTTACAGTCAGGCAGGAACAGGCGCCTGTTCCCGCAAGGCCCAGAAGCACCAGTAAATCCAGCCATCCTGTCCAATTCTGAAAACAGGAAACGATGGCGGCAATCACCGCTGCGCCTGTCAGGATGATGTGAAACAGGCAGGACAGGCGGATGAAATGATCAATGCCTTGAAATTCCCGCTGGTACAACTGGTCCTTTGCCCTGCAAAACCGCATGATGCCAATAATTTCCACCGCCAGGGCGACCGGCGCTGCCGTAGCCGCAAAGGATACCCAGTTGTGCCGCGTCACACCGGTGGGAACCAGGCCGCAGGCCAGGGACAGGATCACATTGATCCCGGCCCACAGCAGCATCCGCCGCTTGGTTTGCTGGATGGCGCCCTCCGGGGCGTTCCAGCCGTACCATTTGGTATTGGTGATCAATCTCGGCATGATCGTCCCTCCCGCTTACAGATGATACAGCCGTTCCGCGTTGCCGTGCAGGATCAGTTCTTTGTCCTCATCGGAAATATCCAGCCCACGCACAAAGTTCGCGCCCTCCAGCAGCCACACGGGTCGCACAGGGTAGGAGGTGCCAAACAGGATATGATCGGGCCCCAGCGCCTTCACCGCGCATTCCAGCTGATCCTTGCCCCAGGGCTGGGCGTGGCTCATCTCGAAATACACATTGTTTTTCAGCTGTTCAACGATCAATTCGTTGTCATCCTTGAACCGGCTCACTGCTTCCTTGACCTTGGGCTTCTTGGGGAACCACAGGCTGGTGTAGGAAAAGAACCCGCCGCCCAGCATGGAATGCACCAGCTTTATGTTGGGATACTTGGTGAAGAAGCCGCTGAACAATTCCCGGCCAATGGCGGTGGCCTGGTCGATGCAGCGGCCATAGCTGCGCCGCAGGTTGGTATAGGCCGTCAGGCTGACAAACTGTACCGGCACCGGCGTATGATGCATATAGCAGATCACTTTACGCTCGTTGAGTAGTATTGATGGGCTTGCCAAAGGGCATGCCCAGTTCATCCCCGGCAAACAGGATGCGGCCCGCCTTATCCAGCAGCATGATGCTGCCCACGGCGTGATCGGGGGCCTTGAATACCAATAGATCCCGGCCCTTCAAGGGAATAATGTCGCCATCCTCCACGATTTGCACGGTGTAATTGCGGGGAAAGCGGATGCCCTCAAAGCTGGGAAAGGGGATCGTTGCCAGCGGCACGGATTCCGCGGCCATATACACCAAATCAAACAGGCCATCCAGGGCTGTATGGTCGAAATGATGATGGGTATTGATGATCCGCGGCACCGGGTGGCCGATCAGCTGCTCGCAGTATTCCCGGATGTTGCCCGCGCCGTAGCCGCTGTCAATCAGGATAGCGTCGCCATCTTCTCCTTCCAGCAGATAGGAAAAATCCCCGTCGGACAGGATTTGCCACGTTTTCGGCGCAATTTCCTTCACCCGGTAATAGGGCTCGCTCATGGGCGTGCGGTTGCCCTCCTCGTCCTCCAGCAAAATGTTGCTTTTGCAGGAAAAATCAAACGGTTTTTTCTCGCTCATGATCTTGTCCTCTTTCTTTGTTTTTCTGGTGGAACCGCTATCTGCTGCGCATCCTCACCGTAAAATTCAAAGTATCCTTCCCGTTCAAGACCAATGATCGTATCAGGATACTGGCGTTTCAGATTATCATATTCCCGTTGTGTCTGTGGCGACATGGGGAGAAAAACAGTTTGGCCGTAATTTTGCTCAAAACCTTCACCCTCGTTCATTATGGCAGACGGATAATGTTCTGATTGACTATGCTCCTTGTGCTGAACGATAAAACGGCCTGAATCTATCTGTAATTCAACGCTTTGCCGGTTGATGTTGGTACTGATCGGGTCAGCCTTATCCAGAAAAATGATATGGACATTTTCATCCGTAATGCTGTCAATACGAAGGTGCAGGGATTCTCCAGTGCCAGTATTCCAATCAACTTCATCTCCGGCCTGATAGACCAATCCTCGAGGCGTTTCATAGACTTGCTTATCTATGGCAGGATTGGCGGCTTCTTCAAGGGATGGGTGCGTTTTCTCGCGGGGAGGCGTAGAGAACACAAGCGCATCCTGTGTAGCGGAAATTGTAGGATTGGCAGTTTCAGCTTCCCTGATAATTCTCGCTTTTACGCTTTCAGGCATGGCATCATCATAGAATTTCACTGTGCGGTCGGTGTCGATATGCGCTACCGTTTTATAATCGCCATGCTCATATTCTAGTTCGTTCCATACTGTAATGCCGTTGCCCATGATGCCAAAGCCCAGCTTATATTTGCTGGCTGCATCCGCTTCCCTGGATAACCGTGCCGCCTCCTCCCGTTCATCGCCTGTGAAGAAACGATCCTCCTGCACCATCTCACGGGTGATTTCAGCCGCTTGATTCCAGGAAATATCTGCGGCAGCGCCTTCCAGAGTGACGGGAAAAGCTGGCAGATCATCCCCATATTGCTGTCGCAGAAATACGGCAATTTCATCCGTAGAATGGCCTTCCCCAATATAGCGGGAAACAGCGTGCTTGCTTTCCATGCTGCCGTTCCATGCCTGGATAGCGCTCTCTATATCGCCACGATTGATCTCACGGGTCGCGGGCAGATCGAGGGTGGATTCTCCCAGGACGGTTTCAACCTTTACAGGCGGATAATGCGCACGGGGAATGGGCACGGGAATCTCCTGCCCAGCCATGCTGCGCATCATATCATCAAAGCGGGATTGTTCATCCGCTGTCAGGTACTTGCCTTCCTCCACCATCCTGTGGATATGTTGCTCCACAGCAGGCCAGCGTAAGCGCATTTGATCTGAAAAGTGCCTGGCTGAAAAGCGGATGCCTTTGCCGTCATAGTCGATAAAGCCGCCTACGCCGGTCAGATAGGTATGGCTGCGCCCACCAACTCCGTATTCCTCTTTCAGAAATTCCTGGGCGGCCTTGGGCGAAGGATGGGTGACATAGAACGCCGCAATGCGCAGCTTGCCGTCCTCATATCCACTGCCCAGCCGCAAAGCACGGTCAATATCTTCATTGGAAAGAAGAAGCGCAGAGGGTTCGACCCGCTCCGCGCTCATGGCAAGTAAATTTTCGATTAACTCCTGCTGCTCGATTTCATTGGGAAACAGGGACGTCTGCTCCACCGTTTCATTTATGCGTAGATCAGTTCCGTCAGGATCATTTCTTCCGCTTCGTTCCGCAGGTTGTTCATCAGGCCCACCCAGGCCAGCTGATCCTCCGTTTTCAGTTTCTCTGTCGCTCCGTTCTTCACCGCCAGTTCGGTCATTAGCTGCTCCATCCGCCGGTTGGCCGTTTCCTCGATCTCCAACAGATGGCTCTGCAGCTGTCCGTTCAGGACGAAGCGGTTGAACAGGATCGGGCGATGCTCCTGAAGGTACTTCTTCCGCATCCTGCCGTATTTGCCCAGGGGCTGCTGGGGCTGGCTGTCCAGGGTAATTTCCGGGATCAGGTAATCCCCATTCTGCTGATAATGAATCTCGCTCATGCTGCACACTCCTCTCATAATTCTTGATCGTGATTTCAATTTGCCGAAGCACCTGTTCACTGATCTGGCTGACCGCCGTGCCCAGGACACCGGCTGCGTCCGGCGTGTTCCATTCAAAGACTTTCAGGAAATCCTCATGGACATACCTTTCTTCTGGCTCCAGCCCACATCGGGACAGGAGGGCATAGGAGATGCTGATGGCAGCGGCGCTTCGGAAGGAAACTCCTACGTTGAACTCATCATACCCCTCCAAGAGAGAACCGTCAACGATGTCGAGGATGTCCCGTTTGTTTTCTTCCCAATAGGCCATGGCCATCTGACCGGCGATCTGTTCCAGCTGATCTGTCAGCATGAAGCCATCCGCACCATATCGCTTTTCCAGCGCGTCATGCACGGCGTTCATATGCTGATCCTCTAACTTCCACAGGAAGGGAGAGAGCGAATCACGCCTTGCGCCGGTATCCGTTACATCGAAAACGTAGCGAATGCGGGGAATATCCGTGCTGGTATCCACCAGGGCGATGCCCTTGGAGCCGCGCCGCACATACCGGCGCATCCTTTTATTCCATAAATTGTACTCCGCACAGGCCGTTGCCTCCGGCCGCTGGGCGAAGATCATGAGCTGCTCACGGTAGGGATACTTGTACAGCCGGGCGGCTGTCGTTAAAAACGCCGTCCACTGCTGGTGGCCGCGGGTGATTTCCCGCGCTGTATTCTCCGCAAGCTGCTGATAGGCCAATGCGTTTGCAGGCAATAATTCTTCCTCCTTTTTAATTTTGAATTTTATTGATTTGTTTATTTTCTTGCTAATCAGGACTTTTCGCTGTATAATAGGGATGGAGATTCCGATCCGGTCAAAGGGAGGCAATACCGTGTCCGAAGCAACGCAGCATGAGAAAGATTTACAGGCCATCGCGGAATTTCGGATGTTCGACGATACCTTTATGTCCGCTGTATTTGATGGGCAGATCGCGGAAACCGAATTGCTGCTCCGGGTGGTGCTGGGCCAGGACGATATTCAGGTAGAAACCTCCGAAGCGCAGTTCTATCTCTCCAACATATACGGCCATGAAGCCAAGCTGGACATTCTGGCGAGGGATCGCCAGGGCAAGGCGTATAATGTAGAGGTTCAGCGGGTGCTGTCCGGCGCATCGGTACAAAGGGCGCGTTTCAACGGCGCGATGGTGGATGTCACGTTGCTCAAAAAAGGCGAACCGCATCAGAACCTGCCGGATCGCTACACCATCTTCATTACCGAAGATGATATGTTTGGCAAAGGCTTACCAGCATACCATGCTTGTAATACCATCGCTGAATTGGAGAACACACCACTGGGCGACGGTGGTTATATCGTCTATGTCAACGGGCAGTATCGGAACACCGATACGCCCATTGGAAAATTGATGCACGATTTCTTCTGCGTCAACGCGGATGAAATATTGAATCCTTTGCTCAAAGATCGCGTAAAATACCTAAAGGAAACGGAAGGAGGCCGCAACGAGATGTGTCAGATCATGGAAAACAGGATCAACGAAGAAAAGATTGAATTGGCGAAAAAGGAAATTGCGCTTGGCGAACTAACCTTGGCACAGATTGCAAGGGCTTTACAATTACCCTTGCCCTTCGTTGAAGAATTGGCCAGGCCGAAAATCGCATAAACGACGATCCGAATAATATCCCGGCAGGAGCAGAAACGCCCCTGCCGGATATGTTTTATTTCATATCTTTCATAAAATCCGGCACAAGCGTTTTGTTGATGGCGACAAATTCATGATCGGTCATGCCGGACAGCTTGTCAATGACGCCCTCGGCCAACGCCTTTAGTTCCTGCTCGTCCTCAGACAGCCAGGACACCATATCCTTGAGATCAGCGATCAGTCACTCCCGCACCCCGCCGTTGTAAATAAAAATCAGGTTGATTTCCTCTTGAGAAAAAGTCGGCATTTGTTCCTCCTCGCAGTTATCGTCCCAATTCGGGTTTTCGCCCGGTACGCGCGGGCATTCGTTCTACCTGCTCCTGCATGACCAATCGAAGCTGTTCCTTGAAGGGCAGTCGCTGTTCAGTATTGGAAACGGCAGGTTTTCGTTCTTTTTTTGCAGGATTCCGGCCATTGTTTCCAACGATTCCGTCAATCATGTTGTAATCATCCTCCAGGCCAATTTCGGCACTGTGCAGCAGATTGTCGGGCAGGAAATCGGGTACTTGCTGAAAGCCGAAGGTATCCACATAATGGAACGATACGAAACCATTTATTTTCAGCGCCACAATATCGCTCATGGACATACTATGTCCATGAAAATCCCCTGGTCGATTCAGATTGAACTGCGCATATAGATCATCCAATATTTCACCTATATCTCGATCATGCTTTTCCAATCTGCCAGCATACACCAAGTCATAATGATCATGATTGATTCGTTTCCCTTTGCTGACTGCCTGGGCAAAGGAAATGAAGCGCAGACCGCGGGTTTCAGGGATATATTTCAGCTGATAAATGGCATACGAATCCGCCTGCTCATTGAGAAAGGAATTCTCTGCGTTGTTCATGCTCAAACCTCCTCAAAAATCAGTATAGACAGCCACCCCATCATCCGAATACGGATCGTGGCTGTCCAAGTAAATGAACACGATGGTGGGCTTGCCGTCCGCATCCCGGAGGAAAGCGCGGCAAACAATCTCATTTTCGTTATACCAGGTAATGATCCAGGTGCCGTCATAGGTCCACCACCAGCCCAGATCACGGCAGTAGTCAAATTCCCACAGGCAAGTCAGACTGTCCAGCTTTTCACCAGGCAGACGATCCTCCACAGAAGCAACAGCTTGGGCAGCGATCCGCTTTGCGTCCTCAATGGTCAACTTTGCATCGTCCGGGTACACCGCCAGAGGATTGGCGTAGGGCGCATTGTAGGTGGGCATCATGCCGTATTCCAGCACATAGTCGGCCATCACATCGCCATCCCAGCGGAGATGGGAACCGTATTCCTTTTCCCATTCCCTGGTGTGCTGTTCATTTTCGTTCTGGATGCTGCGGATGTCCGCATCCTCGGCGCAATAGATTCCCTCCATGGCGACCATCAGGGCAATGGCCTCCTGTCGGGAAAGAGCGCGCCGCTCCGCCAGGGAAATTGACGGGGCGGCGCAGAGGATCAGTGCGATGAGCAGCGAAAACATCTTTTTCATGGGTTTATACCTCTTTTTCTTTGTCCTTATCATCCTTTGGGAACGCCAGCTTGAAGCGGGCGCGGCCTTCTTCGTCGGTGGAAAGCAGCACGGTGGCATCGTACACCCTGCCGGTCTTTTCCGATACCAGCCCGGTCATCTCCACCTGGCCCTTATTCAACAGGGCGGAAACCAACTCTTTAGTCACTTCTTTGCCCTTGCCGGTGAAGAAACGGTTGTCTTTCCAAATGGCGAATTTACAAATCCTATTTTCGCAAAAGAAACCGCGAACAGGGAACTCCGCCACCGGAGCGCCGCAGACTGGGTATACGCCCACGCGGGCGCGCTTGCTGGGAAAACGCTTCGCCATATCGGGGACGGGCTTGGCGGTGCGGGTCATTTCCCGCAGCATATCCTGAATCCCGGCAAGGAAATCGTCGGCGTTCTCCTCGCCGCGCTCAATGGCTTTCAGCCGCTGTTCCCATTCCGCGGTCATAGTGGCGGAGGTGATTTCGGGCGGCATGACGGCGATCAGCGCCTTGCCCTTATCAGTGGGAATCAGGGAACGCACCTTGCCTACGCCCTGGCGCACCGCCAGCCCGGCCTGCACCAGCTTTTCCAGAATCCCGGCGCGGGTAGCGGGCGTGCCCAGGCCCTTGCGCTCGGTATCCTCTGGCATATTTTCGATTCCCGCCGTTTCCATGGCAGCCAGCAGGCTGTCCTCGGTGTAATGCCGGGGCGGGCTCATCATACCCTCATGGACGGAGGAAATGATGGGATAAAGGCGCTGCCCGATCTGCAAATCCTGGATGTTGTAGGGCTTTTCTTCCTTTTTTTCTGTTTCACTGCTGTTCAGGGAGCGCATGAACAGGTCATGCAGCAGCTTCCACCCGATCTGCTTCACCGTTTTGCCCTTGCCGTGGAAGGTGTAGCCTTGGCAATCCACCGTCAAAGAGGTTTCGGCGTATTCATAGGCATCCGCCACGGCGCAGAACAGGCGATTGCAGATCAATTCCAGCAACACCCGTTCCTGGGCGGGCAGGTTCGTCCAGTTCTGCGTGGGCATGGTGTGGGTAGGAATGATGGCGTGATGATCTGTCACTTTTTTGTTGTCGATCACCTGCGCCACATTGACCGTCAGCGTCATGCCCTGGATATAGGGAAAGCTGTTCGCCGCCAGACGCACCAGCCCGGCCAAGTTGTCCGCCATATCCTCGGTGAGATACTGGCTGTCAGTGCGGGGATAGGTAATCAGCTTCTTTTCATAGAGCGCCTGGGCATAATCCAGGGTCTGCTGGGCGGTAAAGCCGAAAATGCGGTTGGCATCCCGCTGGAGCGTGGTCAGATCGTACAGCCTGGGGGCGCGCTCTTTCTTTTCTTTTTTCACCACATCCTGCACAAAGGCTTCCTTCATGGAACAGGCCGCCGCCATGCGCCGGGCTGCGTCGGGATCACGGATGCGGTCACTGGTCGCCAGAAAACCGCAGCTGATTTGAACCGTAGAGAAGGATTCGGGCTGGAAATGTTCAATGGCTTCCTCCCGCTGGACGATCAGGGCCAGGGTGGGCGTCATCACCCGGCCCACGTTCAGGGTGGTGCCGTAGATCAGGGAATACAGGCGGCTGGCATTGATGCCCACCAGCCAATCGGCCTTCTGCCTGCACAGTGCCGCCTGGTACAGATTGTCATAATCGCTGTCTGCGCGGAGGTGCTGAAAGCCCTCCCGGATGGCGGATTCCTCCAAAGAGGAAATCCACAGGCGTTTCACAAGCTTATGGCAGGCGCACTGCTCGTACACCAGCCGGAAAATCAGTTCACCTTCCCGGCCCGCATCGGTGGCGCAGATAATTTCTTCCACCTGGGGATGGTTCATCAGGGTATTGAGCAGATTAAACTGCTTTTTGCTCTTTTCCAGGATGGTGTAGCGCCAGGGGGCGGGAAGGATGGGCAGATCCGCGCCCTGCCATTTGGCGTAGCGCTCATCGTACTGCTGGGGCATGGCGGGTTCCACCAAATGCCCGATGCACCAGGAAACAATATAGCCATTGCCCAACAGAAAACCGTCCCGGCGCTGCTTGGCGCCCAGGACGGCGGCGATGTTCATGGCGACGGACGGCTTTTCAGCAATCACCAGCTTGTGGGGAAACATGGGAATCATGACAGTATTCATTTTCGGTATTCTCCTTCTCATTCGTTATTGTTTTCGGATTCGTCCTCGTCCTCATCATCGAAGCCGGATTCATCCATCATGCGGTTTTTCGGAATATTGTTCTTTTTCTTGTTGAAGTACCAGTAAGCGGCACCGCCGCCGCCCAGCAGCACGATAAGCAACAACAGCAGACCGGACGGATTGGCCGCGGCGGGCTTTTCCGGCTGCGGAGCAGGTTCAGCGGTGACAACGGGCACCGCTGTAGGTTCGGGGGTAATGTACACGATTTGCGGCGTGGGCGTAGCGACGATTTCCTCATCGGTCAGAACGCTCAGCAGGTCACGGTCATCCACCAGATTGAGAAAATACGTTTCGTAAATCTCGTTGGCCTCGTCAATGGGCTTGTCGTAGTCGATCACCAGAAAATAGGTTTGGCCTTTTTTGCTCTGTACGGTGATGAACTGCTTGTTGGTGGCGGCAGAATACAGCACATCCAGGGTCTGCATATTGCCGTTGGAAGTGAAGGGCTGGCCAGGGCCAATGGGCACATATTCCGTTTTCACGATGGGTTCGGGTGTCACCATCGGCTCCTGGGTAACGACGATCACGATGGGTTCCGGCGTGACAGCAGGGGCGGCGGATTCCTGCGTCACAACAGGTGCGGAAGTGACTGCCACCGGGGAATCCGTCACCTTGGTTGTGCCGCCAGCGGGCTTCTTGGTGGCCTTGGGAGCTTCGGTAGGGGCAGTTGTCGCCGTAGGCTTGGCTGTGGGCTTTTTTGTGGCCTTCGGCGTAGGCGTCGGCGCCGCATAATAAGGATTGTCCAGGGTGATCGGTTCGGAGAAGTTACCGGCGTAGTCATACGCCCGGATCGCCAGTTGCGGATAGGTCAGCAGCGTGTCCTCCATCCGCACGTCCATCTTCCCATTTTCCAGGGTGGTGAACAGCAGGCCGTTCACCTGCACTCCGGCAGCGCCGGACAGATCATCCGGGGCCTCCACATGGAGCAGCTTATCGTTGAAGCCCGCCGTCACCACCGGGGCAAGGCGGTCAAAAATGCGGATTTCCTTCTTTTCATCCAGGTAATTGCCTGCGCTGTCCAACAGGCGCACGGTCATAGTTACATTGTCGGTCACTTCCAGAGCGACATAGTAATAGCCGTCCAGCAGGGTGAATTTCTCCTTAATTTCCACCCAATCGCCGCCATCCAGCTTGTATTTCACCTTGTCCCACGCACTGCCGGTGAGAGGTGTCACCTTAATGCGGACATTCTTCACCATGGCGTTTGTCCAATCGGCAGGCACTTTGATTTCCACCTTGAACATGGTTTTTAAATCAATAGGCGCAGGTGGTTCTTCCGTCTGCGCCGGTTCGTCGGTGGACAGTTCGCCGGGCTCATCAACAGGTGTATCAGGTTTATCTTCGACAGGGTCAGGTTGATCGGTATTCACAGGCGAATCGGACGAAACATCCACTTCGTCACTTTCATCCTCCGCTTGTCCGCCGCTATTCTCTCCTGCCGAATCGTCTGGCGTAGTTTCCTGCTTATCCTCCGTGTTCAGAAAATACATAGGATCATCCAGGATCACTTCACCCTTGTCGTCCGACCAATCGTAGGGATCGGCGGCTTCGGCGCTGGCCTTATAAAGATTGCCGCAGATCATATAAATACCGATCAGTAGCACACACAGCGCCAGCAGGATGGATTCCCATAGGCGTTTACTCTTTTTCATTTTCTTTGACCTCCTTTTTCGTGGGTTCAGCGGGTAATGCCGCTTTGTTCTGTACCATCAGGCGCAGATCGTCCAGGGAAATGGACGCGCTGGACAGGATCAGCAAATATTCCTGGTTGGTTTCCTGGGTGACAGTTTCCTGCAGCCGGGCGATGCGGGCGTTCAGCCGGTCCCGATTTTCAATAGCCCGTGCCAGGTCTGCCCGATGCCGGGTCAGCCTGTCCATATTGGTTTCATGTTTTTGCGCCATAAATATCACGCTCCTTTTAGTGTTCATATAGCCGCCCATACCCGGCGATGTTGTTTCGCAGAGTGCCGTGCGCTATATCGTAGTGCGAACACGGCGACCCGGAATGCACCATCATCCCGTTTCCCACATACAGGCCGCAGTGGGTGATGCCATCTTCGCCCTCGATAGTGCCGGAGAAGAAAATCACATCGCCAGGTTTCAACTCGGCTTCGCTGATTTTCCGGCTGATGCCGTACAGTCCTGTCGCGCCCATGTGCCCGATGTTTCGGACGCCGGTTTCTGTGAAAATCCAACTGATAAAGCCGGAGCAATCAAAACTGGTATCCGGCGTATAGCCGCCCCACACATAGGGATATCCCAATCTTTTATTGGCTTCTTCCACCAGCAGGGCAAATTGGGGATCAGCGTCCAGCAGCTCTTGGGGCACCTCATATTCCAGCGGGTCCTTTAGTTCGGAAACATGCGGGCCATGGAACAGGCCGTCCATATTGCCATGGGTGGACATATACAGGGCGTACAGCCCCACTTTTTCCCGGCTCATGGTGTAGACGGGCGCATGGGATAGATTTTTGTTTTTTAGGGTAACGGTACAGGTGGTAACGGTATGCCATACCTTGGTTTCCACGCCGTTCACGATCTCGGTATGGTATCGCTGGGCGCTGGTGACGGTTTCTGTCTTTTCATACTGCCAATCAAAGAACATCTGCATGATGGGAATGGCGTCATCCAATGTCCATTCTTCGCCGTTGTTATAGGCGGAGATCAGAGCGATCAGCGCATACGGGTCATGCCAGGTTTCCTGGGCATCCACCACATACTCGTCATAGCCTGGATGAAATAGTTCATAACGCTGCATTTCGTCCTGAAGCTGCCATTCCAGGTTGGCGTAATACTGTTCCGCCGCCCACACATCCGCTTCATCGGCGGGATAGGTGCCAGCGGTCAGGGCGGTAATGCCCGCTTCCAGCAGTGGAGAGCAGGCAGAAATGCCCTGAACGATGAAAATCAGCATCGCGCCCAGCAGCAGGATCACCAGAATGTGCTTCTTTTTGCCCACATACTCCACAGCCTTTTCAGAAACGGAGGATGCCCTTTCAGCGGCTTCCCGCCCAGCCTTGCCTGCGGCTGCGCCGGTCTTTTTGCCCGCTTTGGCGGCACGGTAATCCTTTTGGATGGCTTTCCGCTGGAATTGGCGGGACATGGGATTGCTGCTGCCGCTGGATATTGCGTTTTCTTTTCCAGCTGCCGTTTCACCGAATGTCAGCCCATGGACGCTGATCGTCTGCGTTTTCTTTTCTGCCTGATGGCGCAGACGGTTCTGCCGCAGCTCATGCGCCTGTTTCCCGGTATGGAGGGCAGAAGAACCGGCCTTCTCTGCGGTATGCGCCACTTGCAGGCCGATGTTGTCGTCCTCATATTGGTATAGCTGGGCCTCGTTTTTTTCCTTGACGCTGCGGGCCAACGGTTTGATTGGTTTGGCGATAGAATGAATAAGCGCACGATCCGGCTGATCCACGGCGGTCTTTTTTGACCACCGTTCAGGTGCCGCATCAAAACGCAGGGAAATGGGCGAAGTTTTCTTCTTTCCCGTTTGCAGCCTGCTCTTGCTTTCCGGGATGCTTTTATTCCTGCCTGTGTTTTCTCCGATCTTATTTTCTTGGGCCTGTTCGGAAATTTCCTCATCTGTGCCTTGCCTGGACATTGCGTCGGTGCTTTCCATCTCTTTTTTCATAGGCTGGACAGCCTGGGATTTTTCTTTCAGAGTTTCTCGGCCTGTCGTTTGCCCGATTTTATTGACCTTTTTCATGGCTTGTTTCGTTTTGCCAGACAGTTTTTCCAGGCTTTCCGGCTGTATTTCTTCCTTAGAAAACCGCAGCCGGGGCGCGGCGCGGGCGTCAGGTTCTCTCATCATCAGCCCTCCGCTTCAGCAGGCTTTTCGTCCTGCTGCTCGGGATGCTCACGCACCCACTTTTCATAGAATTGCTCCATTGCCCGATCTTCCCGGCCCGCCATGACGCAGGCGGCATAGCCGATCAGGGCCAACAGCACCAGGGTCAGGATCAGGGTGATTTTCAAAATCGTTCCAAGCATGGTTTCTCACACTCCCCAGGAGGATAACTCCTCGATTTCTTCATCAATTTCTTCCCCATGATAATAAAGGGTTTCATTCAGCCGGTTGATCCGTTTCAGATCGTTGGGATGAGCCGCCAGGAAATCCGTCACACTCTCCGTTAGGTGTTCGATTTTCTCCTGGATTTCCCCGACGAGGATGCGAACATCATCGTCGGGGAGGGCAGAAAGGGTGTCCCGGTCGGTCAGGTCGTCATAGTCATGGTCATAAGGCATTTGTTTTTCTTTTTTATCCTCCTGATTCTTAAATCTTTATTTGTTTTCCGCACGTTCAGCGGGCTTGGTGGTCATGATGCGGTAGAGTTCCGTATCCTTCGGGAACCGATCCACAAAGGGCAGGATCACATTGCCGTAAAACAAAAGCCCCTCGCCTTCGCCCGATTGGGTCACATGGGAAAGCTGATGGGGGCTGATGTTCAGTTTCTGCGCCAGGATCTGCCGGTCTCCGCTGGCCTGGTTCAGCATATAAATGAAGTCGGAATTTTCAAAGATGTTTTCCACTTCCCGGCTGCCCAGCAGGTCTTTGACATTTTGGGTGATCCCGGTGGGGATGCCGCCCCATTTGCGGAAGTGTTTCCAGATTTCCACGCTGTAAGTGGCCGTCTGTTCTTCCCGCAAAAGCAGGTGAAATTCATCTACATAGTACCGGGTGGAACGGCCCGCCGCACGGTTGGCGGTGACGCGGCCCCACACCTGATCCTGCACGATCAGCATCCCTAACTTTTTGAGCTGCTTGCCCAGTTCCTTGATATCGAAGCATACCAGGCGATTGGTGATGTCCACATTCGTGCGATGATTAAACACGTTCAGGCTGCCGGTCACATAGATTTCCAGGGCGGTGGCGATATGCCGGGCCTCCTTTTCGTCCATGGACAGCAGGGCGTTATACAGATCGCCCAGGACGGGCAGCTTCTCAGGAATCGGGTCATTGAGGAACGGCTGGTAAATCTGCCGCACAGCGCGGTCAATCACCGTTTTTTCAATGGGCTGCAATCCATCCCTGCCGCCGACCACCAATTCACACAGGGAAAGAATGAAGTCCGATTTCAGCGACAGCGGGTTACAGGGCAAAGGTGAACCCTTCGCCGGGAACGGTGGTGATAGTCTGCCGGATGGCATCGCCCTCTTGGACAGTCTGCAAAACCTCTTTCTCTTTTGCCAGAGAGATTTCAGCAGGCAGATAATCATTGCCCGCCGTGACCACCGTTTCCACCAGGGGTGTATGATCGTCGGCATAAATCAGATTGGCTTCATATTGACGATTATCAAAGGAATACCCAACAGGCGCAGAGATTTCCACCAGGTAATACTTGCCCACGGACAGCGTTTTGGACACGTCGGGGCTGTCTGCTGTGGTGGTGATGGTATCCACCAAAGCGTCCTGTTCATACCAAACCGTGCCATCCTTGCCCTTGACCTCTTCCGAGGCGTGAACCTCAAACACAGCGCCTGCCAACCGCTTTTCCTCATAGATGGGCTGCATGACGGTGTTGCCACAGCGATCTTCCTTTTCCTTGAAGCCGGTGAGCTGCAAGCCGGTTTTCTCCAGCCTGATCTGTCCCTTCACAGGCGTGTTCTCGATCTCAAATTCCAGCAGATAGGCCTCGCCGGGCTGATTCATGTTTTCATCACCCACGAATACCGCCAGCTCCTCCGTTTGAAGGAGATACCCTTCGGGAGCCTGGAACTCCTCAATGAAGTACAAGCCGTAACGCACGGTCTCCGGCAGCGTCACCGTGCCGTCAGCGTCCGTTTTGAAGGTGTCGATCACCTGCGTCCGGGGATAATGGACTGTCTGCGTGACATATTCGCCGTTCGCATCTTTCAGCTTGAAAGCCGTATTTGCCAGGGTGATCGTTTTGCCCGTTTCGGCATCCACCTTAATGAATTTCAGGCGATAGCGGATGGCTTCATTGTTCAGGATCATGTTGGGCGGATTATCGGGATTTTCGGTGCCGCGAATGAAAATATCAAAAGGGGCTTTGATGGCATACCCTTCCTTGGCCTTGGTCTGGTGCACGGTGTAAATACCATAGGGCAGCATTTTTGTGGTCGCCTTACCGTATTCGTCCGTGGTGATGGTATCCCGTTCAAAGGCACGGGCAGCTTCAAAGGAACCGGCCTTCTTCAGATAGACATTGAAAATTGCGCCAGCCTCCGGGGTTTCGATCAGGCCCGCTTCATTGTGGATTTCATTGTCACCCATGAATTTGACAAATCCATAGCAGCCATACAGGATTTCATTGCAGACAACGCCTTTATAAGTGATAACGGCTTCTTTGGATTGCTGGGCGGCGCTGGCAGCGTCCACAAGGATATGTTTATCCGTGGTCTGATAGCCGGTTGGCGGCGTCAGCTCCACGATTTCATACATGCCGGGCCAGAGTTCTTCTGTCGTGACGGACGCATCCTCGCCAGCCGTTTTCAGGCTGTCCACGACCACAGCGCCTTTTTCATACAGGATATTACCCTGCCTGTCCATTATGTTCTCACCGGCAAGCACCTGGAAAACAGCACCATTCAGCACACCATCACCCCTGGTCAGGGGAGCGTCCGCAGGATCACCGGCGTATTCGTCAGCATCCCGCTTATACAGCTTCAGCCGTACCTGAGCAGGCTGATTGGTGGCGGAAAGATCGGTGATCTCGTCCGATTTCACGGTACAGTTCAGCGTGACTTCCTCAAAGACATAGCCTGCTGTTTCACCATGTTCCTTGACGATATAGCGTCCTTTGCGGATAGGCTCGGACATGGCAATACCGTTGTCATCTGTCACCATCGTGGCAGCCAAACCGGAGCCATATTCGTCATTGTAGAAAACATCAAACTGAACGCCGCTGATAGGATTGCCGTTTTTCCTGTCAGTTTTTGTCAGACGAATCCAGCCATTGGTGGGTTCGTTTTCGCAGGGCACATCATAGATCAGCAGATCCTCCGTTTCAATGATGACTTCGGCGCTGAAATGATTGTCCACATAATGCACGGGTACGCCGGTTTCCTCCACTCGATACACGCCCCAGGTCAGCAGCGGCGTGACGGCGATGCCGTCCGCATCGGTGACGATTACCGCCACCACTTCGCCATCGTTGCTGCCTTTATGGGAGGGCAGGCCGGAAACGCGCGTAATGGTGAACTCTGCGCCTGCCAGCGCCTCACCGGTCAGCTCGTCCGTTTTGATAATGCGGATTTTGCCCTGAATGGGCGTATTGGTACAGCTGAGGTTCGTGGTTTCGTCCGATTTCACCACAGTGTCCATTTCCACCAAATCAGAGATGTAACCGATGGGGTCAGCGTGTTCCTTTACGATGTACTTTCCTTTCCGCAGGGCAGGCGAAACCGCCACACCGTTTTTATCGGTAGTCATGGTAGCAGCCAGCCTGGAACCGTATTTGTCATTCTCGTAAATATCAAACTGAACGCCCTCGATGGGAGTGCGGTCCAGCTTGTCCGTCTTTACGATTTTGATATAACCCTTTGTCGGCTCGTTCTCACAGGAAATGGTGTAGGTTTTGTTATCCTCGCTGCCGGTGATCGTGGTGATGAAATGATTATCCACAAAATGAACGGGCACCTTGCTTTCCGTCACTTCATACACACCCCAGGTTAGGAGATCAGACACAGCCTCACCGTTATTGTCTGTCACCAGTGCAGCGACTACTTCACCGTCGCTTTCTCCGTTATGGGAGGGTAGGCCAGATATGCGGGTGATGGTAAATTCTGCCCCAGCCAACGGCTCCCTGGTCAACTGATCTGTCTTTTCAATCTTTACCCGGAATTGGATGGGCGTGTTGCTGGTTTTCAGTTCGGTGGTCTGATCGGAGATTACCTCGCAATCCAACGAAACGAGTTCCGCGGTATAGCCGATGGGATTTTCATGCTCCTTCACGGTGTACCAGCCTTTGGGCAGCGCCTCGGAAACTGCCACACCGTTTGTGTCAGTGGTCATGGTGCTGATAATCTTTCCGTCCTGGAAAATATCAAACTGAACGCCAGCAATGGGATGATTGTCCAGGCTGTCCGTTTTCACCAGCCTGATCCAGCCCTTGGTGGGTTCGTTTTCGCAGGCAACGGTATAGGTCTTATTATTTTCCGTGCCTGTAACCGTGGTAGTGAAGCCATTATCTACATAATGCTCCGGCACCATGGTTTCGGTAATTTCGTACTGACCCCAGGTTAGGAGATCGGAAACAGCTTCGCCCTTATCATCCGTGGTAAGAGTGGCGACAACTTTTCTATCTCCTGCGCCATTGTGGGAGGGCAGGCCGGAAATGCGGGTGACGGTGAAAACCGCACCTGCCAACGGCTGCTTGGTCAAAGCATCCGTTTTAATGATTTTCAACCGGAACTGAATCGGCATATTGTCGGCTGTCAGCTTGGTGGTTTCATCCGAAAAGACTTCACAATCCAGCGAAACGAGGTCGGCTATATAACCCTCTGGGTTTTCCTTTTCTTTCACCGTGTATTTTCCCTTGGGCAGCGGATCAGAAATGGCAACGCCGTTATCATCTGTGATCATGCTGCCCACTTTTTTATCGCCCTGATAAATGTCGAATACCACGCCAGCGATGGGCTGTCCATCGAGCTTATCTGTTTTGGTGATCTGGATTTTGCCCTGGGTCGGCTCATTCTCCACATCCACGGTATAGGTTTTCTCATGCTCAGTAATTTCAACTTCAATGGAAAAAAGACCGTCGATATAATGATCCGGTACAGAAGTTTCTTCGATTTTGAACGTACCGTAATCCAGCCAGCCGGTTGCAGCCACACCATTTTGATCCGTGGTGAGCGTGAAGGATTCACCAATGTTCGCACCATCTGTAGCAGGAGAAGCGGTTAATCGGGTGATGGTAAACACCACACCCGCCATGGCCTCCTTGGTTAGTGCATCTTTTTTTATAATCTTGATCTTGCCCTGGACGGGCGTATTTTCGGCGGTCAATTCCGTGGTTTTCTCGGAAATGACCTCCGCGGGCAGCGTGGTCAGTTCACCGATATAACCTTCGGGATTCTGATGCTCCTTCACGGTATATCTGCCTTTGATAAGGGCATCCGAAAGCGCCACACCACCGGCATCGGTGGTCATGGAGGAAATCAGTTTTTCGCCCTGATAAATGTCAAACTGTACGCCTTTCAACGGCTTTTTGCTGTTGGCATCTGTCTTTGTCAGGCGAATATAACCAGCCGCGGGCACATTCTCCACATGAACGGTATAGGTTTTCCCATCCTCATAGGCTTCGATCTCGGTGGAATAATGGCTGTCGGTATAGCCAGCAGGGGCCTTGGTTTCTTCTACCTTGAAGCGTCCCCAATCCAGCCAGCCCGTTTCGGCATAGCCGTTTTCATCGGTGACGATCACTGCCGCCACTTCACCAACGCCAGCGCCATTTAGGGCGGCAGGCACAGACAGGCGGGTGATGGTGAACTCCACGCCAACCAGCGGCTCCTTGGTCAATCCGTCTGTCTTGGCAATCTTGATCTTGGCGGTGATGATGGGGTCTTCCACATTTGCCGAAACGATCTTGTTATGCTCGGTCACGCTGACAGGGTGATAGGCTACATCCAGCATAAACCCTTCGGGGGCTTTGACTTCATGCACATAATAGCTGCCATATTCCACCACGTTATTCCATGTGGCGCTGCCGTTTGTATCGGTGGTGAGGATAGGCAGCTCGGAACCGTCCACGGCGCTGACTGCCCGTTTATAGGTGCTGCCCGATTTCGTCACCAGTTCATACTGTGCGCCGACCAAAGGAATTTCTGTATCCTTCTGCCACTTAATGAAGCTGACGCTGCCGATGATGGGCGAATCCTGGAAGGTGGCAGTATTGTTGCCGTTGATCGTCACCTGCACCTGATTCACGTTCACCTGATAGCCAATGGGCGCACTCACTTCACCCACATAATAGGTGCCATAGGGCAGATTCGACCATTTGGCTTGCCCATTGGCGTCTGTGATGACAGGATTCCCATAGGCTTTCTTGCTGCTGTCGTAAAGCTGAAGCTGTGCTCCTGCCAGCGTCTGCTGGGTGCCTGCCCGCAGCTTGGTGACGGTCAAATTGCCGTACTGGATTTCCTGCTCAAACCACATGGAAATGGACTGCATGGCGTAGGGCGCGCCATACTGCGGGATCAGTACCTTTTGGATGGCGGCATCTGGAACGCCTACCAGAAAGGACGCTTCCTCCGCATCCGAATTGACGGATTCAGCCACCAGCGCAAAACCGTTTGTGTATGAAGATATGGAGATGGTATTGCCGCTGTTCAGATAATAATAGGCGCTGTCCGAACCTGCCGTATTGCCCGATACCGTGCCATACGCACGATTGATCCGAATGAGATCGGCATCCGTATAAAGCGTCACGGTGCCCACATAGCTGCTGCCCACCTTAGATATGCTCTTGTTCGCCATGCTGATGTAGCCGGTAATATTGCCGCGGGCAATGCCGTTGGCCGCCAGCCAGCGGGCGTATTCCAGATACACGGCAGGGGCTTGTCCGCTGGCTACATAGAAATTATCCATGTTCCAGTAATCGCGGACATACTGACTTCCTTTCAATTCCCGGATCACCTGACGGATGGCGAATTGCCCTGCCACACGCGACCAAGTTTCGTTATCAGAATCGGAACGATCCAGCGCCATGAAGGGATAGGTGTGCCGCAGCACCCAGGCGATGGCGTGCATGGTTTGGGTGGAGTAAATCACTTTGGAATTGCCGGGGGTGTTCATATAGCTGTCGATGTCCACGATCACATAGGGGCCTTTGGGCTGCTGGCTGCTGCCGCTGCCCTCGCCAGGGCCGGGTAAATTGTGTTCCAGGCAATACACGGTGTAACCGTCCAGATAATGCGGCGTGGCATACACGACACCTTTCCCACTGACGGACGCAATTTGCTTATAATCGCTGTCCTTGCCGGAGCTGCCATATACACCCGTCTGCCCGGCATATAACGGGGCAATCGGGGCATTGATGGATTTCAGCGAAAAGCCGTTCATGGCGGTGGTCGCCCTGGCTTTTCGTCTGCCGGACGCATTGGCAGCAGACGGGAGCGCTATATCCGTGACAGTTAATTCTTCCGCATCGGTCAGGGCGGTTTCCTCCGGCAGCACATAGGCCGTGCCGGTTTCCGTCCATTTCATGCTGCTGTCCGTGAAATCGTCACCGTACTCAAAACGTACCCGATACCATTCCCGCCACACGCTGTCCAATTCGATAGCGTCCACCTGCACGATGGCATTTTTCACAAATACGCCCATATACAGATCGCCGTTGTATTCATCCCGCAGGGTTTCATCCGCATCAGAAAATACTCTGGTATCGGTGGTAACGGAGAGGAAGGAACCCACGCTCACTTCGGGGACAGCGGGATTATATTCGCTTTCATCCGCAGGCTGATCCTCAAAATCGGAAAACTCATCCGATTGACTTTCTTCTGCGTCACCATATTCAGGATTTTCCGCTTCAATGTTTACCTCTCCGGTATCAGGCTCAACTTGTTCTTCTCCGTTGATCGCAGTCACAGGAGCAGAACCGGGAGCAACAAATACCGGAAATTGTCCTTCTGTGGTGGAAAGATGAGCAGAGGACAGCACGTTCATCCAGGCGGCAGCGTCCGCATCCTCCATGATGGCCTGCTCCAAATCCGCCTCCCGCACATAACCGGAAACGGCTTCATAGGCATCATTCAGGAACCAGACCAGAACGCTGCGATTGTTCCACCGCTCCGCATACTCAAAGCCCAGCAGGATCGTACCCTTTTCCGTGATATTGAAGATCACTTCATTATCGGCCAGGGCGCTGGTTTCATACACCGGCGTTATGCTGCCCTTGGTGGTCACATAGGCATGACCATCCTGATAGATGACATACCTGATATAGCTGCCATCATAAAGCTGGGCGATTTCTTCCTCCAGGGTCAGCGACGGGATATTATCATTATCTTCATCGCCGGAAAAAACATCTTCCGCTTCGGGCCAATCATCCAGGGCATCATCTTCGGAATCTTCCGCCGACTGATCGTCCATGTACCAATCTGCCAAATCGTCCACTACACCGTGATCATCCGAATCATTAGGGATAAAACCTTCATTGGCCTCCTCGGTATCGGGCAATTCTCCCTCGATTGCTTCATCGGGATCAACCGTCAGATCAATTTCTTCCTCATACGTTTCCAGGATGTCCATGGTTTTATCCATCCCATCATCAGTTTCCGCCGCTTCCGCCATGGCCGTCAGCGGCATCATGGTGAACAGCAGCACCAGGGTCAGAAGCAGCGCCATGCTGCGCTTGATAAGTGTTTTCATGTTCGTTCCCTCCTTGCAGAATTTTTATTGCTCAACCGCCATGACGATCAGGCGTCCGTCTGCGGCGGCATAGCTTCGGTCACACGTTATCAGTGTCAGGATACGGTCAGAAGCAGATACTTCCACGCCCATATCGTAAAGGGATTGGGCCTGCGCCTGCCGGACAAAGGCCAGGAAATCCGTATAGCTGGCAAAGCTGGCGGTGGACGGGTCCCAATCATCCTTCACCATATTGATCACGGCAAAAATCTTGTAGGTGCTGATGTGATACAGCGAATCCAGGTAGATGATGCTGTGATTCTCGTAAAAACTGCGCTGTTTATACGAAAGCAGCGGCCTGAACATGAGTTGGCCGCTGCTGGTATTGGTGATATGGTGCCCGTAGATGGCGATATTCTGGCTGGGCGTTTTGTAGTCCGTCTTTCCCAGGGAAAACAGCGTTCCCAGTTTGCTTTGCTTGCCCGTGAAACTGTGCGTCAGGTAATAATCCGTGTCATCCGAAAGGACAACGGGATAATTGACATTGGTGCCGGGGATTTTCATCCACGCCACAAAGTCAGGATTCTTGGCTTGGCAGGCTGCCAGATCTGCGTCGGTATTACCCATAAGCAGTATGGGCGTTTCCGTGGGCACCGAATCAGGCGGCTTGTTGGTAGGTCGGATGTCGTGCTGCTCCGCAGGCTTGCCAGGGTGCTGGTGATCAACTGCGGGCAATGATGAAGCCGTCTCCCAAATAACGGGCGAAGGTTCAGGCAGGACAAGACTTGCCGCCGATTCATTTGCGCCTATATCTCCGTTGGGAGGATGCACTTGCTCATAGGCAGGGCTGATGGTATCCGCGTCCTGCGCGTTCACCGCATCATCCAGCTGCGCCTCCTCCGACAATTCCGTTGTGGCTGGAAAAAGGAAATCCTCATGCTCCTGCTGCACCTGTTCTGTAAGCTGACTGTATTCGGCTGCTTCTTCCAGCATTTCCTGATTGTCCTGCACGATGGGCACGATGATGGCAATGCCACCGGCAAGGATCAGGACGGATGCCAGGGCGATGATAGGGCTTGCCTTCTTGGGCTTTCGCGTGTTCTTTCTCACGATACACACCTCCTGAAATCATAATCGTGGCGCACTTGGGCGCTGTAATAACTGCTGAACGTGGACGGGGCATTGAACAGGGATGTCAGCAGGTATTGCTTGATGTTGCGGATGCTGCTTCTGGACGCTTCCAGACAGTCGAACACATACTGAATGTGGCTGCTGTTCAATTCGCGGAACCGCTGCTGCACAAATTCCAGCGGATACTGCTTGCGGGAGATGGTGAAATACTGGCACTTTGCGGCGAATACCTCCGCCATGAGGGAAACGATGTTGTCCAAATCGTCCTTGCTGATCTGATCCCGCAAAATGTCGTACTCGATCTGTTCCCGCACCTCCCGTTCCAGTTCCGGCATCGTCATGCGGCGCTGCAAGCCCTCAATGCCTGTTGACCGCATCATAGCCGAATACGCTGGGATTGATGGACGGACAAAGGATGGATAAGGATAGGACATCACAGGATTTAATCTCAATTTTTCTTTTTGGGTCATTGATCCGTAAGTATTTAATTGAGCGGGCTGAACCTGCGAAGGAGCTGCCGCCGCAGGAAATACCTGTGTTGGAAAATCCAACATTGGATTCTCCATTGCGGGTAAGGACGGAATGACAGGTATAGACTGAACAGGTACAGACGCAGCCTTTTTCTCCGCCTTGTGCGTGATTGCAGAAACAGCGGCTGTTTCGGGCTTGTCCGCCGCTGCCATGGGCTTCTCATAGATCGTATAAAACGCTTCGCCCATCTGTCCGTTTTTCTTCCGTTCCCGAATACGGGTGACATATCCGCTCCGTTCCAGTTCCCGGATGCCCTCCCGGACGGAATCCACGCCATCCTTGCAGATAGCGGCAAGGCCCCGAACAGAAAACTGCCAGCGATCCACTGGCAGCGAATACATGAGGGAGAGAAGCCCCTTGGCTTTTAGGCTCAATTTCTCATCGCGCAGATGAATATTGGACATTTTTGTGTAGTTGGCTTCTTCCGCACGAATTACAGCAGACACGATATTTCCTCCTTCGCGCCGGGCTTACCGGGCCCGTCCGCACTTTATTTATCGTTTGATTGCTGGCGCTTTCTGTGCTGCATGATTTACAGCGATTGCTGCCGTTTCTTTTGCTGGCTCTGATACCAGGCTTTGACGAGCTTTAGGACGATTTCCTCAATTTTGTCAATCGTCCAGGTCTTGGGAAAGTATTTACGAATTTTCGGATTGCTCAAATAGGACTTATCCTGAGTGGGCTTCTTGGTTTCCGCCATGACCCCGCGCATGAGATCTTCCGTCAGCGTTCCCTCCTGACTGGCCTTTTTCAGCCGTTGGGCCTGGGAAAGTGACGGTGTGGACTGCGCCGCGTTCATGGCTGCGGCCATCTTTTCTTGCTCCTCCGGCTTCAAGAATGAAAGCTCCACGGCGGGATTGAAAGCCAGCTTCCGATCATCCACCATTTGGAGTAGGGATGGTTCCAGGCTGGTCAGACGGATGGTGCGGTGGATTTGACGGCCGCTTTCACCGAGTTCCTTACCAACTTCATCGGCGCTTTCCAACTTCCCGACAACTTGTCGGGAAGTTAAATCTGACCGTTTTCCCTGGTGTTTCAAGGCTTCCATCTTCATTTTGAGGGCAAAGGCGCGCTCGCTGGGCAGGATGTTATCCCGCTGCAAGTTGGTGTCCACCATGGTGATGATCGCTTCATCATCGTTCAGATTTCGCACGATAAAGGGCATGGTTTCTTTCCCCGCCAATTCGCTGGCCCTTCTTCTCCGATGCCCCGAAACGATTTCATAGCCGCCCTCTTTGCGCGGGCGGGCAATCCCCGGCAGCAGTACACCACAGCCCCGGATGCTGTCCGCCATTTCCCGCATTTTTTCATCGTCCACCACGCGGAAGGGATGATTAGTGAACGGGTGTAATTCTGACAGCGGCAGATACACGATCTGCTCAACTGCCTGCCCTGAATGTTCCTGGGCGCTCAAACGCCGCCCTCCTTGCCGTGATGGATACGGGGATCAGGCACACGAGAACTTTCCAGCAGGGCGGACATCAGGCGGTTTTCATTGTCGGTACTGACACCATATTTCCGCTGGCAGGACGGGCACACCTGTAACCCTTCGGGAATGATCTCCCCGCACATAATACAATGATCTTCCATAATGTCACCGCCTTTCCGCATCCAGCCGCAGGGGAATCTTGGGCACATACCCTGCCTGCGCCATCTTCTTGTAGATAAAAGCGCGGCCTTTCTGCGTCCACTTCATGCACAGGGAAGCGTGTTCATTGCCATAGGCGTCATGGTAAACCACCGTTTCGGTGCGGGTATAGCCTTTCTGCGCATACCGGGCATAGAGCGTCCAGCATCCGTTGCGCCGGTACTGGATGTTCTTCGCATGAAGAAATTTGTTCATCCGAATCGCGGACCAGCCAAAGTCTTTGGCGATCAGGGTGATGGGGATGGCTTCGGGGCAGGAGAGAACGGTATCGAAGTAATCCGCCTTGGGCTGCAAGGCGCTAATCTTTTCTTCCTGGCGGCTCAGCTCGCAGAGCAGCAGCTTATTCTGCTCGTCGATCTGCTCATGCTCCGCCCGTTCCAATTCCGCTGCCCGTGCATGAACCGCCAGGGAATCATGCCATGCCGTTTCGATCTGCAAACAATATAATCTGCATCGTTTTCCAATTTCAGATCGTTGCAGCAAACATATCTCTTTTGCCATACCAATAGACAGCGTATGATCATGCAGCAAATGTGGCATCTCAGCACCGTCTGCACGTCGTACTTTTTTGTACGATGTAGTGTAGTCAACTCCCTCATAAAAATCATACTGGCACATTCGAGGGAACCAGATGCGGTATGGTGTTTTGCAGCAAAGTGCCCGATGCAGTTCCAGACCGGATACCACCAGTCTACCATTCCCATCTTTATATATTGGGATCATCTCATTCATTTCATCACCTCCCAAAAATCAAAAAGACGCCCAGATGAATGAGATAAAACTGAGCGTCTAAAGATGCAGCGTCATGTGCTGCTGATATTCAGTTGTGTTTTCTCTGGATAAAGGGAAGGTGCCTGGTAAATTGTATCCAAGCACCTATGCTACTAATTTTGGCCTTATTTTGTCCCTGCTTTCGCTCATTTTTTTGTGTTAGCGTAACAACTCTCCTTTCTGGGACGGATTTTTCGCTGCTGTTTCAGGGCTGGAAAGGGACTGATTTCGCAGCGGCAAACGGCTCAAACCCTTGTAAAATAAGGACTTCTCCGTTTTTCCCTATTATACCATAAGGGCACCCTTACGCGACTCTGGCCCTGCAAAATGGAGTAGATGTAAAGATGGTTTCCAACAATCTGGGGCATGCAACGGTGGCCTTCACAATGGATAAATATGTGCATGTTTCTATGACTATGCAGCAAGACTGCGTATCAAAGATGGAGTCGTTCATTGCGTCACTTTGAGCTGGTGGTGGCATTCTGGTGGCATAAAAAACAAAGAAACCCTTGATTTACAAGGGTTTCAATGGCGGAGAAGGAGAGATTTGAATTCCGGGAGAACAGTGAAATTTGGTAAAATTACAACAAATCTGGTGTTAATAAGTCTAAATAATCTGTGCTGATATACCAAACTGTGATAATACGTGATAATCCAGTTGTGGCATGGTTGTGGCAAGCGCTTGGTTTTGCTGGATGATTTCCGTGAAGAATATTCATACAAACGGGGGATCAATGACATGAAACAGAATAGCAAAACCAGCAAAGAGTTGCCCCTCAGCATCCATGATACCAAGAATGACCTCAACTATATCCTGCATGGCGATTACTATCTTCCCAATATCGAAGTCGAATCCGGGAACCCACTTGGAAAATACGGAAGGGCAAGGCTTCGGTATCTCCAGGAACATCGTTCCAATGTATATACCCGGCTTCTGCTTTCCGGTAAGTTGTATGACGACCTGAATAAAACGAAGGCGGCAGCAAGACACCTTCTGGAGACGACGATTCCGATCATGGCAAATGCAGCAGGCATCACAGAGACGCTGAAAGCCATTGATCCCATGAAATGGGTCGGGATGATGAATGCCATCAAAGACCAAGTGGAAGAAATCATATGGAATATAATGTCCGTCCCTTCATCTGTAGATCCAGAATCGTCTTAGAGATATCGAAAAAGTTCATTAATTTACGCGGCTTTACTCTTGATTTCATCTGGGGTAAAAAAAACGGAAAGTTGCCTCAAAACAGCTTTCCGTTTTCATGCCCTAAAGGTTTATGCCACTTTCCCGTAGTCGATCACGGTGATTTCCTGCATCAGCTGTTTTACCATCTCCATGACCTTTTCGATCTTCTCGGCCACATCGCCGGTATAGTAAATCTCATCGCTTGGTGGACTATTCGTCTGACTTTGGGAATCGCATCCTGTTTCTGACGGATTACTTGGCCTTCTTGTTGATTTCCTTGTGCATGGCAAAAAGAACATAAAGCATCGCTGTCATTTCCGCAATCCACATGGCATACCACGACCTGCTAATCCCATACTTGTTCAACAACAGGGCAAAACAGGGCAGTAGAAGAATTACCTGACGGATTCCCGCCCCGATCATGTTGATGACGCCATTACCCAGGCCTGAAGCGCACATGCCAAGGATCGTGGTTATAGAGCAACACACAAAGGTGATCGAAAGGATACGCACCGCAGGGACGCCGATGGCCAGCATCTCCTCGCTGGCGTTAAACAGCTTCAGCAGGGGCCCGGGCAGCAGCAGAAAAATCACTGTACCGATCAGCCCAATGGCAATTCCCC
>JAFUFC010000021.1 GCA_017470095.1 Clostridia bacterium
ATAGATTTGATCGTCCAGATCGTCATCCTCATATAAATAGCGAATCACACATTCATAGCCCTTCCTGCGGCAGGCTGTGCTGACGCCATCCGTCAGGGAAGAAAAGAACGGCGTATCGTCCACCACGGCGCCGCTCCTTTTGTATACGGCAAAACAAACCGTTCCTTTCTTTTGGCTGTCGCTGTAGTTCTTTCTTGAAAAATCATACCCATGTTCCTTGGCGGTATCGATCACCCGCTTCCGCGTTTCGCGGCTGACGCCGGGCTTGTTGTTGAGCGCCAGGGAAACGGCGGATTCCGAAATACCAAGCAGTGCCGCCAATGCTTTTGCTGTGATTGCCATGCTGTTCACCCCGTTTCGATCATACCGAATTGAGCGAATTTAGTAAATGATTACTCAATTATTTATTGAGATTTAGTTTTGCGCTTGCTATGATGCAGGCAGAATACAATGCGGGAGGTAAGTGTATGTCTGCTCACATCAAATTGGGTTTTGCTCCCACCCGCCGGGCCATTTTCAGCGCGCCGGCTGCCGTGGAATACCGCAAGCTGACTGCCGATCGGCTGCGGGAGATGAATATTGATTTTGTGGATATAGACGATGTGAATGAAGAAGGCCTGCTCTACGACGACGCCGGGTTGGAAAAGATCACCGCAAAATTCCAGCGTGAAAAGGTGGACGGGCTGTTCCTGCCCCACGCCAACTTCGGCACGGAATATGAGTGCGCCAGGCTGGCAAAAGCCCTGAATGTGCCGGTACTCCTGTGGGGCCCCCGGGACGAGCGGCCTGATGCAAACGGCATGCGGCTTCGCGACAGCCAGTGCGGTCTGTTTGCCACCGGCAAGGTGCTGCGACGTTTCCGGGTGCCCTTCACCTACATGAACAACTGCAATCTGGAAGACCCCGAATTTGAGCGGGGCGTCCGGGATTTCCTGGCGGTGTGCAACGTGGTGAAGGTGTTCCGTCATACCCGCATTTTGCAAATCGGCCCCCGGCCTTTCGACTTCTGGTCCACCATGTGCAACGAAGGGGAACTTCTGGAAAAATTCAACATCCAGCTGGCTCCCATCCCGCTTCCCGAGCTCTACGCCGAAATGAAGAAGTGGCGGGCGGAAAAGACGGAGGTCGCCAAGGTCGTTGCCTACTGCAAGGAAAACATGACCTGCAGGATCGAGGATGAATATCTGGCGAATGTGGCGGAGTTGAAGGTCGCCATGAAATCCCTGGCGGAGAAATACGGCTGCAACGCCATCGCCATCCAGTGCTGGAACGCGCTGCAGGATGAGATCCACATCATGCCCTGCGCGGCCAACAGCCTACTGAACGAGGAGGGCATTCCGGTGGTCTGTGAAACGGACATTCACGGGGCGATCTCCCAGCTGATTGCGGAAGCCGCCAGCATGAACGAGAGACGGGTCATGTTCTCCGACTGGACGGTGCGCCATCCCGACAATGACAACGGCGAGCTTTTGCAGCACTGCGGTCCCTGGCCCAACAGCGTGGCTAAAGAAAAGCCCACCATCTGCGTGCCTGTGGCCTTCCCGGAAAACGGCGCGGTATCCGCCGAAGCCAAGCATGGCCCCATGAGCCTGGTTCACTTTGACGGCGACGAGGGCGAATATTCCATCCTGCTTGGCCATGCCCGGGGCATCGACGGCCCCTGGACGCGAGGCACCTATGTGTGGGTGGAGGTCAACAACCTCAAGCGCCTGGAAGCCAAGGTGGTGGAGGGCCCCTACATTCATCATGTGGCCGCCATCCACGGCGACGTGGTGCCCGTGGTGTACGAGGCCTGCAAGTACATCGGCGTCAAGCCCGACCTGTATGATCCCATCGAGGACAAGGTAAAGGCCTCTCTGCACGGGGAAGATGTGGTATTTGACAAAGTGTGAAACGGAGAGGTAAAGCATGAATGCTTTAAAAGCAAAAGCCTATGATCTCCGCCAGGACGTGCTGGATATTATCGTGTCCGGGGGCGGCGGGCACATCGGCGGCGACATGAGCAGCATGGAAATCATACTGACCCTGTACAGCCGTATGAACGTATCGCCTGAGACACAGAACGACTCAAACCGGGACCGCTTTGTGCTGTCCAAAGGCCATTGCGTGGAAACGCTCTATGCTGTTCTGGCAGACAAGGGCTTTCTGGACATGAGCGAAGTGAAAGCCCGGTTTTCTAAATTCGGCAGCGAGTACATCGGCCATCCCCACAATACCCTGCCAGGCATTGAAATGAACAGCGGTTCCCTGGGTCATGGCCTCAGCATATGCGTAGGTATGGCGCTGGCGGGGAAGATGGATCAGCGCTCTTACCGCGTCTATACCCTGATGGGCGACGGTGAATTGGCCGAGGGCTCCGTGTGGGAAGGGGCCATGGCGGCGGGGCATTACAGGCTGGATAACCTGTGCGCCGTCATCGACCGCAACCATTTGCAGATTTCCGGCAGCACCGAGGACGTAATGGCCCATCGCGATCTGCACGCCCGGTTCGCGGCCTTCGACTGGCATGTGATCGACGTACAGGATGGCAACAATATCGACCAGCTGAACGCTGCTTTCGACGAAGCAGAGCGAATCAAGGGTCAGCCCACTCTCATCATTGCCAACACGGTGAAGGGGAAGGGCGCGTCCATCATGGAAAACAAGGCGAGCTGGCATCATCACTTGCCCAATGCCGAGGAATATGCGTCCATCAGCCGGGAACTGCGGGAACGGAAGGAGGCGCTGCTCCATGAATAAAATCGCCAACCGCGTCGTCATGTGCGAGGTGCTGAAAGAGGCTGCCGCAAAAGACAAAGACGTGGTCGTTTTGTGCAGCGACAGCCGGGGCAGCGCGTCCCTCACCTCTTTTGCCGACACCTATCCGGAGCAATTCGTGGAAGTGGGCATTGCGGAGCAAAA
>JAFUFC010000022.1 GCA_017470095.1 Clostridia bacterium
AAAACGAGCTTGGCCGCTGCCACCCTCAAAGAGATGGGGATGGATGTTCTACAAGGAATCATAGCACGCAGCAGCACAGAATGAAAAAAGTGCTTTCATTAAGTATAACTCCAAATTTCAAAACCACAAAATCAAAAAACGAAGGGCAGCACTTCGATGTATTTCGTGCGCCCAAACTGAAAGGAGAATTCTACTATGAAGAAAAGTATTTTCATGCGTATCCTCGCTATTGCCCTCGTCGCCATCTCTATTATGGCCGTTGCCATTCCTTCGATGGCAGAAACAGGTATGACGGTTGGTCAAAAGGCAATGGTTGTGTGTAACAGTGCTGGTTTGAAGATTCGTGCATCTGCAAGCTCAGAAGAAAGCCTTTATTGGAATGTCGGAAGCGGAACAATTGTTGAAATTCTTGCCGTTCCAAACAGTTCTTGGTACAAAGTTAAAGTAACCAAGTATGTTGAAGGATTACATGGCACCGGTTGGAAGGGCATGATTGGATATGCAAAACAGGAATTTCTTTACGCTGTCTATGAAGCCTAAGATGTTACTATATTGACAAAAGATCTGCCCCGATTCAATCTTTTAGGTTGAGCGGGGCAGATTTTTCTGCATAGGGATTTATATTGTCGGGGTATTGTGATTGACTGTTATCCGTTGCCAATATTTGCCGTCTCGACAACTAAGTCAAAGATTTCATCGGTCATAATGCCATTATTTATGATTTGAGTAAACTGAACCCTATAACCATCGGAAAGGAATTCAGTGTCTGTAGTAATAATGAAATCCCACTGAAGTAAGGTATTAAGATTATCAGTATCAGCAATCTGTTTGTGAAGATAGCCAATCTTATATTTGCCAAGAGAATCCAAGGACTTTTCTCCGAACGACTTTTTGATCTCCTTAATAGCTATGTTTATCGCAGATGCATATTCTTCTGGCGAAGGAATAGCATACGGTTCACCATATACATCTACTTGAACATCATGCGGCCAAAAATGCATGACGCTGCCATACTGGGTAATCGCTTCTTTTTCGTTGGGGAAAGGATTAACACCGGCTATAGATAGACTTGAATAATCCATTTCCTTATTTTCATCTATCGAAGCTTCTATAATGTGACCATCACGGGTAAGTCTTACGGAGTATTCATCGTTCCCAGTTTTGGGGTTGACATACCAAAAAGCCCACTGCGCTTTATCAGAAGGAAATGAGTCAGCTTCAGCATCCCATTCCAATCTAAACTCTTCGTCAATAATCCAATCATCATTTTCTTCTAAAGGCAGATTGACTTTATATTTTTCTGCTAATGCCTTTGAGGCAAATAGACGAGCATTTTCAATACTGATGTCGTTTTCTTCCGGAATTAGATAGATATTTATATTCCATGCGCCAGCCGACACCATGCTTTTTCCATACCAATGCTTCTGTTCAATGCTCCAACTTCGTTCATTATCACCAAATGCCGCTATGCAGATTTCCCGAATTGTATCTCCTTTCCAATACCCCTGTTCAGCATTGAATGCCTGCATGATAGGTGTTTCTTCATCCAAGGTGATACCATTCTCTTCCAATGCTTTAAGCAATTCAGTGAGTTCATCGTGCGTATAGTTTCTCCTATTGTTTCTTTGTGCAATGGGTACTGCAACTTGCTCAACGATTTCCTTTGGAGAAAACGTATCATCAGCCTCGTTATCATATTGGGGGTTGTAATCTGCCAAAGCATGAGGTAAGACACACGATAACAGAATGACCGTAAGCAAGAGATATTGGAATCCTTTTTTTAACATAGCCTTCATCTTGAACCTCCCTAATTCAAAATTAAAATGAGATTGAAATATGCACAAACTTTACGCAACCTTGTTTAGTCATACGTTATTATGTCTTGATCCAAGGTTTGCGTTTGCCGTGCATAGGTACGGCGCATCCTATTGCCGCCTTTTCACTGATGCAGCCAAATCGAACCACCTCCTTCCTTCACTAATTAAGACGGATGGAAAGCCGGATTTGTACACTTCGATGTAAAATATTTCTCGAAATTTTCAAAGTTTTTTCTTCGTTATTTCACCCTGGCGTATTTGCCATTGTTACCCGATACTTATGACATTTTTCTCATATCTCTCAAAATATCCATTCTCAACATTCGTTCTATCTTGTTCTGCATCATTTCAGCATTGGCAAACGGAAAGAAAACCCGAACCACAAAAGGCTTGCCATCAATCACCTTGGAAAAGGTAGCTGCTGGCTGGTTTGCTTGATTCCTGCCGTTTGAAATCAATGTATTTTCCACGTTCATCCCTCCTAAAAATAAAAACGCCACTCGATGTAAGAGTGACGCATTGTACGCACACAGTCATTTATGTGCATGGCTTATGAAATATTGCTTTGTTACAGTTCGGGCGCGTTTCTTTTTCGTGTTGGTTTCTTTGCCTAGATGTTTTCTTCGTTTTCCCTCTGCGCTTGGCTCAACTGCTCTTTCAGCGGAATACGTTTCCTTTCCTGCAATGACTTGATAATATCATTGACATTCGCTTCATTTGTTACGCCAGGGTATTTCTGCTCAAAGTCGATCAGGGATTCTTTCGTTTCTTTTTCGGCGGCTGCAATCTGATTATAGAGGGCTTCAAGATGGGGATTTGTCATGGTGCGTTCTATGAATTGGCGGGAGCTTTCGGGAAGATAATCCCATGCCCCATATAAATTCAGAACGGCAGCTTGTATTTGCTCCATCGTGATGGGCGTGCCTCTCTCTTCGTGTTCCGCCAAGATTCCCAGCACGTCAGACAAATCATTTTTGTACTGCCTGCCGGAACACAGCTTCATGGCGATCAGATATTCAGCCGCTATGGTTCGGATGGTCAGCACGTTGGCATACGTTCTGTAATATGCCGCGTACTGATACAGCTTCGGGGTGTAGGAGTGCGTCTTTGTAAAATCAGAGTTCAGCCAGCCGTTGGGCAAATCGAATTTGTCACCTACCTGATTGATCGCGTCCTTCATGCTGGATGAAGCGTGAATCAATGCGTCCACGTCTGTGGTCATTCCACGAAAACCATAATTGACCAGGATGGACGCCCCGCCGATCAATACGATTTCAGCGGGAAAATCTTTCCCCACCAATTTTCTGTATGCCTTTGCCACTTCTTTCAGATACAAGTCAATATTGTCCTTGTTAAATTCAATTCGTTGTTCAGATGACATTTCGCACCTCGTTTTCAATAATGTTGAATTTCAGAAATTCGGGGATTGCTTCTCTCCTGGATTTCTCCTTCGCTTGTGCATCTTCGTTCACGGCGCACATTGCCAATACGCCGGCAGGATAGATGGTATGATCCAGCCTTGCGCTCCGCAGATCGTCATATTCTTTGCACAACGGCACATCGTTCAAACGGCTGATATAATCCAGCATAGCCAGCAGATACAGGCTTTCTGGATACCATTTGCGCTGATAGTAAGTGCGGATCTCATCACGCTGCAAAGTGTCCAGGATAAAATCAATATCGCCAAGCTCCTTCAACCGATGGCAAACGCTGCTTTTGAACAGTTCAAAACTGCTTCTTTTCTCCATGAAGGGAGCCAACAGATTCTCCATCGGGGTATCTAAGGCATGAGCGATGCGATACACCGTTTCAGCGCTGCATTTTTCCAGCCGTGTTTTGCCATTGCAAATATCATTCAGCGTAGCATAGGGAATGCCGCTTTCTTTCGATAGGCGATAGATGGTCATGTTTTTTTGCTGAAGCTGATGATCCAAATACATTGCGCTTCACTCCCTTCAATAACATTATACCGGCATGCCGTTATAATGTCAACGCATCGAAAGAAAAATGCACAATCTTTTGATTGCCTTTTTCAGCTTCATTCAAGCCCGTTATCAGGGCAGGACGACCATTATATCGTCCTGCCCCGATTTGGTGTCTGAAAAGCCTTGGTTTTCCTTGGCTTTTTCTGTTCTAATGGGTAACGCTACACGGGTGTTTTCTGCCGCTGTCGGTAGCGGCGCTGTTTCTCCCTGCTGCGGGCTTGCTTCGCCGCTGCTCCGCAATCGGCGCAATAGCGTTGTCGGTTGCTGCCAGGGATAAAGGGCTTATGGCAGCGGACGCACTCTTTCCAGCCCACTCCGGCCTGATCTTCCCCTCGGAAAACTTCATGCCATACGCCTGCGTTCAGTTCTCGCTGCTGGGGCAGAACGGCAAAGATGCAGTAATCACAGTTCACAGCCCCATCATGTACTGTCTGATGGGCAGGGTTGACAACATGGCAAAGACGATCTTCCGGCAGACAGGAGCCGTTGGCATAATTGGCGCATTCCCTCTGGGCAAGCTGCTTCACGCTGCGGATGATATGCTGGTCTTGCTTCTTGCTCATAATGCTCCTTTCTGCTGCTCCTGCTGGCGGATGTGGCGCTGTTGCTGCTGGCGTTCTTCGCCGTACTGAATGGCTCTATCTGCGGATTGCTTCAAAAGCTGCTGCAATTCTTTCTGATTCTGGATTTCCACGGTTATATCTTCAAACGATTTCTTCCCGCCCTCGTACTTGATTGTCAGCGCCTCCGGCAGCACTTTACGGATATGGGAACGTATCTTCATCAGGCGCTCCATCTCCGCCTTGATTTCTTCCAGGTCGGAGAGCATGGATTCAACCTCTCCCCGAAGCCGGGAAGATTCCGCTTTCAGTGCTTTTTTGCCGATGGGCTGGGTGATATTCAGTTTATGCAGTAATCGTTGGGCTTTCTTCACCTGTTCGATCTCGGCGGCGTGTTCCCGTCCGTATTTTTCCTTTGCGCCTTTGAAAAAGATGCTGTTATACTTTTCCAGGATCGGGCCAAATTCACGGATGGTCTTGTCCGCCTGGATGATCGCGTCAATATCCCGGATGCGTTTTTCCTTGGCCTTGCGGGCAGCGTCCATCTCTTTGATCCTGCCGCTGGTGTTATTCAGCAGACGGGCAAAATCATTGATGGTGTCCATGTGATTTTCCCGCAGGAAGGAACAGGCAGCAGCCATCTCCTGCAAATCCTTCACGCCGCCTTTATTCTGTGCGTAACGATTCCAATTCCAGCGTTCTTTCTTCCGCAAATCGTAATAGGCCAAAAGAACCTGGTAGAGAGAGAAGTCGCCGGGGTTTTCAATCTTCTCATGGTCGCTGATAACCTCCCGCAGTTCTTTCAGCCAATCGAAAAGGGATTTTAACTTGTGACGGATAGAAATAAACAAATTATTGATGTGCTTCACGGCCTTGTTATGCTCACCCAGGCCAGTGCGGATGCCCTTTTTCTCCAAAGCAAAAGCGGCAGGGCCAAGATGCACTTGCGGTGCAAGTTCGATTCCCTGCCGCTTGAAGGATCGCATATCGACCCGCTCTGTTCGGCCAGTCTGTTCCAAAGCAGCGTTCTGCTGCACTTCCCATTCATGCCGCCATATCTCACAATATTTCCGATCATTCCAATCCACCGTGTCCATGCGGATGCGTTTCCACTTTCCGTTTTTGCCCATGATGCGGTTTCCGTTTTCATCCAGGGCATAGGCGGTTTTGGTTTTGTCATTCCATTGGCCTTGCTCATTCATGGAGCGCATGGTGCAAAGGATATGGGCATGAGGATTGGGCGGATCGCTGTCATCGAAATGTACAGCGATGTCGGCAATCATGCCTTTATCGACAAATTGCGTTTGACAGTAATTCCGTATCAATTCAATATTCGCTTCAATGGTTAATTCCTTGGGCAGTGTGATGATGAATCGGCGGGCGGTCTGGGCGTTCTCCCTGCTTTCGGATGCATCCACAGCGTTCCATAGGGTTTGCCGATCTGCATACGCCCTGGGCGCATGGGGCGGGAGCAGAATATCTTTGAATACGATCCGTTCCTGGTGATCGCCAGATTTCCATTCACCGTCATACTCGGAAAACAATTTCTCGCCAGATTGATAGGCGGCAGCGGCAACGGCTGAACGCCCTTTCGATCTGGTCACGATTTCAATATTGAAATGGGGACAGGGTATTTCGTATCACCTCCAATCTTTCAGCGCCGTGCGCTGTAAAGGGGTAGCCGATGGAATCGGCGCAGGGGCAACGCCCCAGTTGTGATGGCTATGAGGTGCGCCGAATTGTCATCGAGCTGCCCGCAGGGCCTCTCAGAGAGCGCAATGATGCACTTTAGTGCGTATAATTGCGCCCTCGTTAAACTTCGGGGATTATTCACTCGGTTTCCCAGTTTCGTTTTCTTCGGCCTGGCTGGGCTTGGCCTCTGGACTTTCTGCGGCTTCTTTTCGCTTCGTTTCCAGGATGGAATGAAGCCGGGATTTCGCATACGGCGTATTGATGGCATAGTCCAGGAACGCAAACACATCCTCGTCCGTAAACAATTCGGCTTCGACCAGCAGCTTTTCCAGATAAGCGCCACGGCTACAAAGGCGATGGGTGCGCTCGTTGCGCTGAAGATCGGCAATCTGCTTCTTGATCTTCTTGTCATCCATCTCCGCCTTGTGCAGCTTCTGCTGTGCCTTGGCCTGCTGTGCCAACAGCTTGTCCATTTGGGTACTCATATTCATTTCACCTTCTTCCTATTGCCGCCAACAGGCAATGCAAAAGGCATCGGCTTTTGAACCTATGCCCTTTGCGCTGCTTGTTGGGATGAAAACAAAAGTTCTGTATTTTCCATAGGTCGGCAATGTGCTATAATATCAATGAGCAATAGCTCGACAACTCGGTGTTTATTGGAGGGCAAGAATGAAAAAGAAATGTTGGTTGATCATAGGAATCATAATTGTTTTAGCCCTTGTCTATTTTTGGGGTCCTGGGTTTACAAAGAATACGGCTGCCTCAATCATTGATTATTCTGTATCGAAGGATGGCAAAGCAATTACTATTAAGTTCGGTGTTGCATCCTCAACCGGATTCATTCGAGATGCAAAGATCAGCCAACAGCATGGCGGTAAACTGTATTTGGATTGTTATTCTGCTTTTGGTGGTATAAATGGAAGTATCGGAGCAGAGGATACATTTACTTTTCCGCTGAACGAGGAGACGTCCATCATTGCCGTTTACAGGAACAAGGATGCTTATGAAGAAGTCCTGGTTAAAGCAGAGGATGGAACTTGGCAGCGATCCAATCAGTGACAAATCTGTATTTGAGGAGGGATCTATATGGGATACTATCAGCCATGCCCGGAATTTGACGAATGTAATCGACTTATCCATGAATACTTTGAAACTAAACAATATGAAAAATGTTTCCAAGGACATTTACCTATTGCTGAAAAAGGTTATCCCTTGGCTGAGTGTCAAATTGGCTACTTCTATTATGATGGCTTAGGTGTGGAAAAGAATGTCGAACAAGCATTTTATTGGACAAAACGAGCGGCAGAACACGGCGACAGAGATGGACAATTCAATCTTGCCTGTTTTTATGAAGAGGGAATCGGCGCCGGGATTGATATGGAATCTGCAAAATCCTGGTATATTAGGGCCGCAAAACAGAATCACGATCTGGCAATAAAAAAATGCCAGGAAATGAAACTGGCTGTAGATTGACAAATTCCCGTTTGTCGCTCTCCCTATCAATGAAAATGCCGCTCCTTTTGAAGCGGCGTTTTCGATATCAGTTGGATTTCACGATTAACATGATGAAGATGGAAAAGATGCTCATTGCCAGATGCAAGGCCAGTTGAAAGGCTGATAACATGATCGTAAGAAGGAATCTAATGATGTGGAGAAAGAAGCTCACCATTCTCACGGAACCACCTTCTCACCGATTGTAAACATACTCTGAGAGGATAAATTCCTCCACGCTGCTGTCTATATTATTCATTATCCCGACCCATCGTAATTGATCGCTGGCCTTTAGCGCTTCGGTCACGCCTTGCCGCTGGGCGGTTTCAGCGACAAGGCGTAACTTCATGTTGACGCAACACTCGTTGACCTCCACAAGATGATCGTGCAGCTTGCTTGTGCAGATCAGATTGTTGTAGAAGACAGGCCGATGCTCTTTCAGATATTCCAGCCGCATCCTGCCATACTTGCCGATAGGACGATCATCCTGCGGCGCTTCGATCAAGGGGATATAGTAATCACCGTTGAGAATGTAAGTCAATCCATTTTTATCATCGTAAATCTGCTGGGGCAATGCCTGCTGTGTCATACTGCTGCCACTCCTCTCTGCGGTTGAAGAATCGGCTGAACCGGGGTATAAATGCCGTTGGCAATGGCTTCTGCCCGATATTCTTCCTTCTTGGCCGTGACCATTGCCCGATGCTTTTCTTTGTAGCGTTCTTCATACATCTGCTGGGCGCCGTTTTCTTTTCGCTTTTTATAATTCTCCCTGAACTTCGCCCGGCGCTCCGCCAGCTTCTTCTGTTCTTCCGCCTGTTCGGGCGTAAGCGCCGCTTCGCCAAAATTCGGCGGCACAAAATTCCCGATGAAGTTGAAATAAATGTCGATCTGCTGGGGGCTGGTCTGGCTGCCCTTGATCTCCCGCTCATGTACCACGATCTTATCCACAAACTGATGAACGATGTTGGAAGTCAAATTGTCGAAGGTCTGATAATTGTCAAACAAATCAGCAAACTTTCCGGCAGATCCACGCTTCTTGGCGTGTTCTGCCAGGGCGGCTTCGCAATGGGTGATTTCTTCCTTCATGCGCTTTAACTCCTGGGAATACTGATTGTCCAGGGCTTCATATCGTTCATCTGGAATCTTATCGAGAATATGATCCTCATAGATACGGCAGATCAGCTTTTCCAGGTCACTCGCCCTGCTTTGCGCCACACGGATGCGCTCAGTATAACGGGCTTGCTCCTCGTTGTAGAGTGATTCTTCTTCCTGCTGAATGCTCTGCACGAATTGTTCCCGATCAATGTGAACATACTCGGCGCAAGCCTGGAGGATTTCCGACAGCAGCTTCATTACGGTATCGGCAAATATGCGGTGTCCGCTTGGGCATCTTGAACCAATGGGCAGCTTGGCATATTCGCCGCAAGTGAAAAGCGATTTCTTCGAGCCATTATAGTTCCGATGCTCATACAATCGTTTTCCGCAATCAGAGCAGATCAGCAAGCCCGTCAACGGATGGGCAGGCCCCCAGCCGTTGGGATAGCGGCGCACCTGGCTGCGGATGCGCTGCACGGTATCAAAAGTTTCCTGGTCGATGATCGGCTCTTGCGTACCCTCAAATACCGTCCATTGATCCATGGAAACATAGTGGCTTTTCTTGTCCTTAAAGTGCTTGCGGGTTTTGAAATTCACCGTTTCGCCCAGGTATTCCCGCTTGGTGAGAATGCCTACGATGGTAGAGGAAGTCCAGGCATACGGGTCTTTGATTGTTTCCACCCGTCCACGCCACAAACCAACGCCATTATGGGCCATCTGCACGGCGGGGATTTCCACCTTTTCCTTGGAAAGAATTTGGGATATTTGATAAGGCCCATATCCGTCAATCGTCAATTGGTAGATGCGCCGCACAACCTGGGCGGCTTCTTCATTGACAATCCAATGATTATGATCCAACGGGTCTTTGAGATAGCCATACGGGGTCGTGCTGGCAACGTGCTTGCCGGAGCGCCCCTTGGCGGCGAAGGTGGAGCGGATTTTCTTGCTGGTATCACGGGCATAATATTCGTTCATGATGTTGCGGAAAGGGGTGAAATCATCATCGCCGTTGAAGCTGTCCACGCCGTCATTGACAGCGATTAGGCGGACACCCTTCTTACGGAGAATCTCCATGATCTCACCGACTTTGAGATAATCACGCCCTACACGGCTCATGTCCTTCACACAGATTGTGTGAATCTTTCCACTCTCCACATCAGCCATCATCGCCATGAAGCCGGGGCGGTCAAAGCGGGTGCCGGAGATACCATCATCGGTAAAGTGAATGGTGTTCGTAAGGTTATGGTTTCGTGCGTATTCCTCCAACAGCCGTTTTTGATTGCTGATGGAGTTCGATTCGCCCTGTAATTCATCGTCGCGGCTGAGGCGTTCATACAAGGCAGTAATGGTGGGTGTTTTCATGGGGATCAGGCTCCTTTCGTAATGTGATCATCCCCTTAATTATCACATAAGTAAGATGTCGTATATATAATGTCACACCGGCGGCTAATTTGTATTTCCGCCATTGAAGCACTGCAAAATAATTGGGATTTCGCTCGCCAAGCTCCCGGAATGCGATATCTACGTTATTTTCAAAGGTTTCATCATC
>JAFUFC010000023.1 GCA_017470095.1 Clostridia bacterium
CAGGGCAGCAGCACCACCGTGCCCAGCACGCCCATGATCACGCCCTTGCTCATCACGATGCCCAGGTCGCGGCCCAGGGTGAAGCTCATGAAGCAGATGGAAACGAAGCCCGCAATGGTAGTCAGGCTGGAGCCCAGGATGGAAGTAAAGGTCAGGTGGATGGCGTTGGCCATGGCCTCTTCCTTGTCTTCGGTCAGAGCTTTCTGCTCCTTGTAGCTATGCCACAGGAAAATGGAATAGTCCAGTGTCACTCCCAGTTGCAGCACGGCGGCCACGGCCTTGGTGATGTAGCTGATCTCCCCCAGGAAATAGTTGCTGCCCAGGTTCCACAGGATGGAAACGCCTATGCAGAGAAGGAAAATGAGGGGCAAGAGGAAGCTGTCCATGGTGATCATCAGCACAATGGCGCACAGGGCTACGGCGATGCCCACGTAAATCGCTTCCTGATCCTCCACCAATTGCTTGGTGTCGGTGACCACGGCGGATAGGCCGCTGACGAAGCATTTTTCGCCTGCTGCTTTCCGCACCTGGTTAATGGCCACCATGGTTTCCTCGGAAGAGCTACCCTCATCGAAGAACACGGCGGAGAGCATACAATCGCCCCGCTGGAACATTTCCCGAATATCCGAGGGAATGATCTCCATGGGGAACATGCCCTTGGTGATGGAAGCGAAGCCGATCACGCTGTCCACATGGGGAATATCCTTGAGGGCGTTCTCCATATCGGCCTGTTCGTTGATCGTCATACCCTCCGTGACCAGCAGGGAAAAAGCGCCTTTCCCGAAATCCTGAAGCAGGATTTCCTGGCCCTGCACCGTTTCCAGGTCCTGGGGCAGATAATACAACAGGTCATACTTGGTTTTCGTTGCGGCCATGCCAAGCACGGAGGGCACCACCAGCGCAAGACACACGATGATGACCAGGATTCTGTGCTTGACCAATCCCTTTGTGAATCCTTTCACATCTGTTACCTCCCAACACACTTACTTTTTCAAAACATGGTGTTGACAATCTCAACATAACGAATTATAATCATTTATGTGATTGATTTCAATAATCAATTTGATTATCAATCGTTTGTTAAACAACACTGAACGTCCTGAAAAAGATTATTGAACAAAAAACCTTGAAATTGTTGAGAAAGAAGGCTGAAACCATGATGAAATCCCCCGCGGCGACAGAGAAAAAAGAAGACCGCCGGGTGCGGCGGACAAAAAAACTGCTGACCCAGGCACTGACCCAGCTCTTGCAGGAAAAGCAGATCAACGAAATCACCGTCAAAGAGCTGACTGATCTGGCGGATATGAACCGGGGCACCTTTTACCTGTATTATAAGGATATGTTCGATATGCTGGAGAAGATCGAGGACGGAATGTTTGAGGCACTGGACGCCATCGTATCCCTGCACGAACATGACGACGTGAGCCAGCAGACCAAGCCGATCCTGCTGGATCTCTTCCGCTTCATCCAGGACAACCAGGAAATGTGCCGGGTGCTGCTCAGCCCCCACGGGGATATGAATTTCCTGCACAGACTGAACGAAGTGGTGCGGGAAAAATGCCTGAAGGCATGGCCCAACATCCGAAAGGAAAAAGGTGAAGCGGATTTCGATTATCATTACAGCTTTGTGGTATTCGGCTGCGCAGGGATCATTCGCGCATGGGTCAACCGTAATTGTTCCGAATCTGCCGAAAAAATGGCTGAGATGGCTTATGGCATGATCCTCCGCGGCAGCTTGGCGGATGTGTAAAACGCCGCATGGCAAAGGAGGAAATGATTTTGGATTTTTCTCTCGCCGCATCCTATCTTCTCTTATTCTTTACGGCGTCCTTCCTGGGCTGGTGCATGGAAGTGATCTGCAAGCTGATCCAGTTTGGGAGATTTATCAACCGGGGCTTCCTGATCGGTCCCTGGTGCCCGATCTATGGGTTCGGCACGGTGCTGATCACGTTGCTTTTGAGCAAGTTCACCGATGATCCGCTGGCTGTTTTCGCCCTGGCGATGCTGCTGTGCGGCACGCTGGAATACCTGACGAGCTACATCATGGAGAAGGCGTTTCACGCCCGGTGGTGGGATTATTCCGCCAAGAAATTCAACCTGAACGGCCGGGTATGCGCCGATACGCTTATTCCTTTCGGCCTGCTGGGACTGGGCATGATTTACTTTGTGAAGCCTTTTCTGTTCCGTCTCTACGGCCAGATGAGCGAAATGGCCATGCAGGCCGTTTGCATCGCGCTTCTGATCCTGTTCCTCACGGACACGGTAATTTCCAGCTTCACGCTGCTGCGCCTCCGCCGTCATGCCGCGGCTTTGGACGGAGACAGCACGGAGGCCATCACCCACGCGGTACGCAGCGCGCTCTCCGCACAGCCCGTCCTGATCCGGCGCATCCTGCGGGCATTCCCGGATGCCAGCATTTATAACCGCCGGGTGATTGCCGCCATGAAGGAGAGAAGAAAGAGACTGGAAAATGAAATCAAAGAAACAAAAACCAGAGCCAAAACGGCCCTGGTATTGAGAGAGAAGAACTTGCAGGATACCTTATCGCAGTATGCCGAAAAGCTGAGGAAATAATAGAAATCAGCATAGCAGACAAAGCTGTATGCCGATTCCTTTTTAAGCTATCTTATCTTTGGCAGGAACAAAGTGAAAGCAAGGATCAACGCAGATACCATGCAGACAATTTGATACCACGATAAGCCGATCCATACCTGCTGCCCCGAAGTGCCCACGGCAGATGCCAGAATCAGCGCCGCGCAAACCAAGGCGGAGCATATTTTTTGCACCAAGGTCCGCGCCAGCTTCTCCGTATCTTCGTCCGGGTGAACATCGACCCCGATTCGTCCGTCGCCTTTGAGCCCGGTGCGCAGGGTATCTGAAACCAAGGCGGGAATATCCAGCGCTTTATAGGCACTTTCATACAGCGCTCGCGCGTCCCTTTGCAGATTGCCGCGCAAGTCAAAATCTTTCAGGAACTTTTTGCTGATCCGGGCTGTAGCCACCTGGGTCACGCTGATGTCCGGGGCAACGTCCACCACCACGCCTTCCACGGTAGCCAGCCCTCGCACCAGCATGGACAAACCGCCGGGCATTCCGATATGGTTTTTCTTCATGATCTCCATGATGTCGGTGACCACCTGGGACAGATCCATGGTGCCCAGGTCGATGGAACCGTAGCGATCCAGCATGGTTTCGCAATCCTTATAAAGCTGCCTGCGGTCCACGTCGCCCGAGACGACGCCCAACTTCAATACCGCTTCCAGGCAGGCTTCCGGATCGTTTCGCGCCACGCCCTCCACGGCCTGGCTGATGGTTCGTCTGTCCCGCTCGGACAGGGTGCCCATCATGCCCATATCCAGAAAGACGATTTTCCCGTCCCGGATGCGGATATTGCCGGGATGGGGATCGGCATGGAAAAAGCCATCCTCCGTGATCTGCTTCACATAATTGTCCGCCAGCTTCGAGCCGATTTCATTCAGATCATAACCCGCCGCCCTCAGCGCGTCCTTTTCGTTGATGGGAATGCCCTCCACGTTTTCCATTACCAGCACAGAGGCGGTGGTGTACATGGGATAGAGCTTCGGCGCGGATACAAAGGCCACGTCTGCGTTCAGGCGGGTGAAGGTTTCCAGGTTGGACGCCTCGGTGAGAAAATTCATCTCCTGCTGGGCTACGATCCACATTTCATCCAGTACCCGGTTAAAATCCACCAAGCCTTTGTGAGGCGTGTACTTCACCAGTTCCGCCGCCCGTTTCAGCAGGATAATATCCCGGTTCATGACGTCATGGATGCCCTGGCGCTGTACCTTCACTACCACCTTTTCCCCGGTGGGCAGCGAGGCTGCGTGAACCTGGGCGATGGACGCGCTGCCCAGGGCCTGCCGGTCAAAGGATGAAAACACATCCGAAAGATGACGTCCGTAAGCGTCCTCCAGGATGGCTTCCACCTGCTCAAAGGGCATAGGCTCCACCTGCGTGCGCAGGCGGGTCAGGGCGTCGCAGTATTCCTGGGGCAAAAAATCGGAACGCATGGACAAAATCTGGCCCAGCTTAATAAAGGTGGGGCCAAGTTCTTCCATGACGGCGCAGAGCTTGTCCGGCGTCATCCCCCGAACGATCTCATTGCGCCGCAGCACCTCCACGATCTCATTCAGCCTTTTTCGCTGTTCACCTCGCTGCTCCCTGTCCATGGCAGGCTTATTCCTCCTCGCTGTGATCTTCGTCGGCGGACGGATGCTCCCGCGCCCATTCCACGGAATCAATGGCGTCCTTCAGGATATGCAGCTGGGCAGGCGTCATTTTCCCCAGGCTTTCCAGCCAGGCATCCACGTCTTGGTCATCCATTTTTTCCGCAGGGACTTCCTGGTCATGACGCAGCATTTCATTCCGAATACCGCTGTGCTCCACCACGCTTTCTCCCTTCTGGATCAATTCATGAATCAGTCCATTGCTTTCTTCCCGTGCCAGCGCGGCGGCCCCAATACCTGCCAGGATCATTTTCTTCATTCTGCGTTCGATGTGTTCCATGATGGTTTCTCCTTTCATAGTGGATTCAATCCTTATTATAGGGATTCCGTATCAGCGAACAATGTGCATTTCCTTTTCATTGTACGAAAATATGACAATCATTCCAAATTGATAAAATGAATGCGTATAGCCAATGAAGAGATCATCCTCTTGCAGTCTTTTTCTTGCTCTCATTTTTATTATTCTTACAACTCCTCCATTTTGTAAATTGCAAAGCATGCTTCGCTGTATTATTATGAAGCTGAACAGTTCTTGCGTTATTTCTCCGATCTGGATATATCCCCTCTCCAGGTCGGTGAAATATCTATATAGGGGATGCCGATGGCAAGTTTTTCAACATCAACACTGCCTTTCCCATCGACATCCCCGTTTTCATAGTAATCGTGAAATGAATGTGTTGCCAGAATATGAGGACAAAAGATATGACGGAAAGAAAATCAGAAAACCTCGGCATGATCGAACAAGCTGTATTGAATCGTATTTCACAGGGAGAAATCAAGGGGAGAATCCATCAGTTGGCTTTGCCGTATAAAGAATTGATGGCCTACTATCGCTGCGCCATGATGCAGGTGGAAACGAAATTCAATGTACTGAATGAAGAACTGTCCCTGCAATATGATCACAATCCCATTGAAACGATCAAGACCCGGCTCAAAACGCCGGAAAGTATCGCCAATAAATTGATTAAAAAGCAGGTGCCCCTGACGGCGGAAAGCATTGAGGAAAGCATCTGTGATGTAGCCGGTGTGCGTGTGATCTGCTCCTTCCAATCGGATATTTACATGCTGGCTGACGCTCTGCTCAAGCAGGACGATATTACGCTGCTCAAAAGGAAAGACTATATCGCCAATCCCAAAGAAAACGGCTACCGCAGCCTGCATCTGATTGTCCAAATCCCCATCTATCTCCACGATCAAAAGAAGCTGATGAAGGTGGAAGTGCAGTTTCGTACCATCTCCATGGATTGGTGGGCTAGCCTGGAACACAAAATCCGATACAAAAAAGACGTTATTATCACACCTGAAATCGCAAAGGAATTACGGGAGTGCGCGGAGATTAGCGACGTACTGGATCGCCGCATGGAGATGATCCAACAAAAGGTGGAGTGCGGTAACCAATGATTTTTCTTCCTGCTATCGACTAATCACATCATTCCTGTGCGCAAGGAGGAAGCCAGATGAGAAACTTGACGAAGAATGCCATTTTGCAGGCGTTTCAGGAATTGCTGGAAGAAGTGCCCTTTGATAAGATCACGGTGTCTATGCTGGTGAAGCGCTGCGGCATCCATCATAATACGTTTTATTATCACTATCAGGATATTTATCAACTGCTGGATGAATGGATGACACAGGAACTGGCCCGGTTCAGCCATGAACGAAATACGGATTCCTGGGAAAAGAATTTGAAAGCCTTCCTGCAAAATTGCAAAAAGAATCAGAAAATCGTCAAGCATATCATGAATTCCCTGTCCCGGGAGCAGTTGGAGCGATTTGTATTCTCATCGACGAACGACATTTTTGACAGCTATGTACGCAAGGAGGCACAGGGAAGGAGCGTCCCGGAGAAAGAGATTGAGGATATCGCCGCTTTCTGCCGATATGCCATCTTCGGTTTTTTTCTCAAATTCTGCTGGAATAATATGGAGGAAGATATTGATGAGGGCATTGACCGGATGAGCAAGGTCCTGCATGGGTTTATCTGTCAGGCGCTTCATTCCTCGCAAGGTGATCCGAAAGGAAAATAGTCAAAACCGCATGTTTGCACAAAAAATGGACAAAACTGGCGTTTCATCTGCTTTTTGGATGAAACGCCGGTTTTGTTTATATCATTTTCTGTCGCGTCTTGTTATATTTTGGTCAGGAACCAGCCCTTACGACATCGACGAAAGGAAGGACGAAAAACATGAGCGTATCAACAACGATGAAAAAATTTGGCCTGGAGCAAGCGTTCAATTATCTGTACAAAGACCCGGAGAAAAATATGCGCAAGCTGTTTTCCTGGGCGGAAAAGTACGCCGGGAAAATGTACCCCAATCAATTGGCCCAGGTGAAGGACGCCATTGAGAATCCGGAAAATCCCTATTACCGCTACATCCGCCACTTGATTGGCGACGTGGATCAGGAAGTGCTGAAAACCGTAGCCGTCAATTTCTTCATCAATGAGAACATGATCGGCTGGCCCAAGCAGCAGGAACTGAAAGAAAAATACAACTGCAACATTCCCTGGACGATCCTGCTAGATCCCACCTCCGCCTGCAATCTGCACTGCACCGGCTGCTGGGCAGCGGAATATGGCAACAAGCTGAATCTCAGCTTCGACGAGATCGACGACATTATCCGCCAAGGCAAGGATATGGGCGTGTATATGTACATTTACACCGGCGGCGAGCCGCTGGTGCGTAAAGCCGACATCATCAGGCTGTGCGAAAAGCACGATGACTGCGTGTTCCTCTGCTTCACCAACGGCACCCTGATCGACGAAGCCTTTGCCGATGATATGCTGCGGGTCAAAAACTTCGTGCCCGCCATTTCCCTGGAAGGTTTCCAGGAACCCACCGACAGCCGCCGAGGCCAGGGCGTATTCGACAAGGTGATCCGGGCCATGGATATTCTCCGTGAGCGGAAGCTGATCTATGGCATTTCCTCCTGCTATACCAGCGTCAATTACGAAAGCATCACATCAGAGGAATACTTTGATATGCTGATCGAAAAAGGCGCGTACTTCATCTGGTATTTCCACTATATGCCCGTAGGCAACGACGCCGCGCCGGAGCTGCTCCCCAATCCCGAACAGCGGGAGGCGGTCTATCGCCGTCTGCGGGACCTGCGCGGGCGCAAGCCGCTCTTCACCATGGACTTCCAGAATGACGCCGAATATGTGGGCGGCTGCATTGCCGGAGGCCGCAGGTATTTCCACATCAATGCCAACGGCGATATGGACCCCTGCGTGTTTATTCATTATTCCGATTCCAACATCCGGGAAAAGACCATTTTAGAGGGACTGCGTTCTCCTTTGTTCCAGGCGTATCACGATGGGCAGCCCTTCAATGACAATATGTTCCAGCCCTGTCCCATGCTGGAAAATCCCCACAAGCTGCGGGGCATGATTGAAAAAACCGGAGCCAAATCCACCGACCTGCAATCGCCGGAAAGCGCGGAGCATCTTTGCGGAAAATGCGATCATTACGCGGAGTGCTGGCAGGGCAAGGCGGAACAGCTATGGGACGAGATCCCCGAAGAACGCAAGGCGTATGTACTGGAGCATAACACCAAATGATTCACTATTTTACGTCTGAGTCCGTCACCAGCGGACACCCGGATAAGGTATGCGATCAGATCGCGGATCGCATCCTGGACGCCATTCTCTCCCAGGACCCTGCCGCGCACGTTGCCTGTGAAGTCACCTGCGCCACCGATCAGGTACACATTTTCGGAGAAGTTACCACAACGGCCCAGGTGGACTATGAAGAAATTGCCCGCCAGGTCATCAGCGAGATCGGCTATACGGAACCGGAAAACGGCTTTGACGCCGATACCTGCCGCGTCACCGTTGATTTGCATGAGCAATCCCCCGACATTGCCCGAGGCGTATGCCGCAAAACACCGGAGGAGGAGATGGACAACGGCGCGGGCGACCAGGGTATGATGTTCGGTTATGCCTGCCGGGAAACCGACAGCCTGATGCCCCTGCCCATCGAGCTGGCCCACGCCCTGGCGAAACGCCTGGAATATGTGCGCCGCATCGGGGAATTGGCCTATCTGCGTCCCGATGGGAAAACCCAGGTGACAGTAGAATATGAGGACGGAAAGCCCCGGCGCATCGCCGCAGTCGTCCTTTCCACCCAGCATAAAGAAAGCGTGGAAACGGATACCCTGCGGGATGACATTCTGACCCATGTGATCCTGCCTACGCTGCCTGCCCGGATGCTGGACGATAACACCCAGTATTACATCAATCCTACGGGCCGTTTCGTGGTGGGGGGCCCGGCAGGCGACAGCGGATTGACGGGCCGGAAAATCATCGTGGACACATACGGCGGCTATGCCCGGCATGGGGGCGGCGCGTTCAGCGGCAAGGACGCTTCTAAAGTAGATCGCTCCGCAGCGTATATGGCCCGGTATATCGCCAAGAACATCGTGGCGGCGGGCTGGGCGGAAAGGTGCGAAGTACAGCTCAGCTACGCCATCGGTTTGGCGGAACCCATGTCCGTCCGCATCGACACCTTTGGCACCGCTACGATCCCGGAACATCGGATTTATCAGGCCGTCATGAACCAGGCAGATTGCCGTCCCACCGCCATCATCCGCCGCTTTCACCTGACCTCTCCCTGCTTTTCCAAGGTGTCCTGCTACGGGCATTTCGGCAGCAACGCCAGCATGATGCCCTGGGAAAAGACCGATCTGGGGTTGAAAGCATAATGTGGTCCTACAGAAGCAGCCACCGGGCTGCTTCTGCTTTCCAATCTCCATCTACGGAAGGAATATGCGTGTGAAAAACAAAATTGCGATTCTGACAGATACGAACGGCGGACTGTCTCCTGAACAGGCTGATGCGCACGGTGTAGAATTGGTACCCATGCCGGTCATGCTGAATGGGGAAACTTTTTTTGAACATCAGACAATCACCCAGGAAGATTTCTTTATTTAGCTTGGGCAGGGAGCTTCTGTCAAAACATCGCAGCCTGCACCCTATACGCTACTGGAAGCATGGGAACGTCTGCTGGAAAAACATGAACAGGTGATTTACATTCCCATGTCCTCCGGGCTTTCAGGCAGCTATGAAACCGCCGCTGCGATGGCGCAGGAATATGAAGGCCGTGTATATCCGGTGAATAACCATAGAATTTCCGTTACCCTGCGGCAATCCGTACTGGAAGCCCGTTATTTTGCCGACCTTGGAAAAAGTGCGGAGGAAATTGTGCGGTATTTGGAAGAGGATGGCTTGAATTCAAGTATTTATCTGGCTGTAAATACCCTGGAATACTTAAAACGCAGCGGACGGGTTACGCCTGCCGGGGCCGCTATTTGCACGGTACTGAACATCAAGCCCGTTTTACAGATTCAAGGCGGAAAACTTGATGCCTATAGAAAGGTTCGAGGGATGCACGCCGCTATGCACGAAATCATTGAGGCGTTGAAGCTCGATAGGAAAACCCGCTTTGCCGATCAGAAGATAGCGATCCGGGCAGCCTATTCCGGTGACCCAGAGATTGGGGAAACCTGGAGGAATGAATTACAGGCGGCGTTTCCAGACCTTTTGATCGAAAAGGACCCTCTTTCTGTCAGTATTGCCTGTCATACGGGCGACGGTGCTTTGGGTGTGGGAATTATGCAGGATATTTGGCAATAGAAAGGGTGTGCTTTTTGAATAATATCTTTTCTTATTTGACGTGGCGGGGAGATTTAACATTAACGCAAAGTCGCTTTAACGAGGTGGACAATCTGATTCTTTCCACACTTAGCTATTTGGATTTTTCAGGGATCGTGCCGAAAAACGGCGAGCAAGAAATCACGATCAAGCGTGCCGCGGAAGAATACTTTTTCCTTCATGGCATCCCGCAGCGCCCTGATCTGAAAAAAGCCTCATCCCTGGAATTGCGGGAATGGATGCTGTATCTGATGGCGGATACGCGCCGTTTTCGGAATATGCGGCTCAGCTGCCTTGTGCAAATATTAGATGCGGAGCAAGTGAAGCAATTTTCTGCCATGACCATTCTTGTCTCCCGAAAACATATTTACCTGTCTTTCCGCGGTACATCGGATGATCTGACGGGATGGAAAGAAGATTTCCTGATGGCTTGTATGCCAGAAGTCCCTTCCCAGGAGGAAGCTGTTTTATATACCGAACGAGTGGCCGCACAGTATCCCGATCATCGGCTGCTGCTGGGCGGTCATTCCAAGGGCGGCAATCTGGCAGTTTACGCGGCTGTTCAGGCTTCGTCGAAGATTCAAAGCCGGATCGACATCGTCTGGTCCAATGATGGGCCGGGATTTCAGGAAGCCTTTCTTCGCTCCGAGGCATATCAGGCGCTTTCTCCCAAAATCCGTTCCATCGTTCCTAAGTCATCTGTGGTAGGGATGCTGCTGGCGCATCCGGAAAACTATCAGATCGTGGACAGCTCACAAATTGGTTTGCTCCAGCATGACGGCCTTTCCTGGCAGATCATGGGCGACCATTTTATTATTCTGTCGGAATTGACCCATGAAAGTATCCGAACTGAGCGAACGATCCGTTCATGGCTGCAAAAGATTCCACAGGAGGAACGGGAAGAATTTGTTGATTCATTATTCAGCGTGCTTTATTCCACCGGAGCGCATACGCTCTCTGAAATCAGAAAGGACCGGATGAAGGCCGCAGCCGCATCCCTCCCTGCATTGAAGGAAATGCCCAAAGAGAATAGGAATCGCATTCTTGAATTTGTAATGCTGTTGAACCTGATTTCCAAACGGCTGAATGACGAAAGCAAAGCGGTTCGCGCAGAAAGAATCCTGGATAAGGTGCCTGCGTTTTCCCAGCGCTCGAAAAAAAGAAAAAAGAGCAGGGCTACTATCCCTCTGTCCACTGAAACATAATCCGCTGTGCAAAAAAAGATTGGAAGGAGCTGAAGCGCATGAATCAACATCCTCCTCTGCCCAGGAATAAACAGGTGGACGCCATTTCATGGGCCGCCTCAAAAGTGGGAACCAGTTACGGAAAATATATGCTGACTTTGACGGATAAAGAAAAACAGAGAATTTACTGTGATTACCGGAATTACCTGGCGGAGCGTGAAAATGAAGCTCTTTCTTATATTGTTGAAACAGAGAAAAAGACGAAGCACCACTAAACTTTCCTGACCGTTCATCAAGAAAGGGGGACGGACGATGATCAAGCGTGTTTTTCTTCTCCTTGATCTGATCCTGTTTTTTCAAATGGTGCTGCATGAAAAAATGAACAGTGCGCAGACCATCATGTGGACGTTGATTCTATTGCTTCTTCCCGGCGTTGGCACGGTTCTTTATTTATTGATAGGCTCATCCTTTCCTACACGTTGGGGGCGCAGCAGGAAAGCACATGCGCCTGTTTTATCAATCACTGAAGATAATGATGCCTTCCTTTTTGAAGGATGGGAAAAAACGAAACCTCAGATGCTTTCGGACATTGAACAAGCCAAACAGACCATCTTCATGAGTTTTTATGGTTTTGCCGATGATGAGGAAGGACATCAATGGCTGACTGCTCTGTGCGATGCAGCGCAAAGAGGCGTAAAGGTCTATGTGTTGTTTGACGCATTTGGCAGTCTACAAACCAGCATACATTATTTTCAGCCGCTGATTGAAAAGGGCGGAGAAGTACATAGAATAAGGCCATGGCCTACGCAATACCGCTATCATCGGAAAATGCTCATTGTTGATGGTTTAGTTGCGTGGACGGGCAGCATGAATATCGGAAATAAGTATATCAACCGTCATCCGATCAAAACACCCTGGCGGGATACTCAGGTTCGCATCCTGGGCAGCGCTGCCCGAGAGATGGAAAAACTGTTTTTGTACGATTGGCGTTGCTTTGGAAACTCTCATATATTGGCAGAAAACGCAGAGCCCCTTCCCCATACGGGCAATACAAAGATTTCCATTTTGTATAGCGGAGCCGGGGCACATGCAAATGAAATAAAAAACGCCTGGCTTGACTTGATCAACGGAGCGCAAAAAAGCCTTCTTTTACAAAGTCCCTATCTTGTGCCTGACGATGCGGTGCTCTCTGCATTGCAAAGCGCGGCACGCCGTGGCGTGAAGGTGATAATCATGCTTCCAGGCATTTCTTCCGGCCCGCATATTCAACCTTTTACAGATGAAAACGCTATTTTGCTGATGAACTGCGGTGCGAAAATCCTGCTATATCCTGGGTATCTTCACGCAAAAACATTATGTCAGGATGAAGCAATTACCTGTATTGGCAGTGTGAATCTGGATGTACGCAGCATGAAGCTGGATGAAGAAAACAGTGCCATGATTCAAGACGCCGCTTTTTCTCATCAATTTGTGAAACAGTTTCAGGCTAATGCGGAAACATGTACTTTGTTTGATCCTGCAAAAGCTGAAAAAAAGACTGCCGGAACACGCGCGATACGTTTTCTGTATGCGCTCGTATAATCAGGGGGATGAAAAATGAGTAAGGCGCGTATATCAGCTGAGAGGCTATTATGTTATGGCTGTGTTGGCCTGATGCTGATTATTGCGGTATGGCTGTTTGCGCCTGTGGTGTGGCATTTTTTATCGCCATTTCTGATTGCCCTGCCCATTGCTGCCCTGCTCCAGCCTGTCACAAGGTTTTTGGAAACCAAGCTGCGGATGCGCCATGGAGCAGCGGTCGTGCTGCCTGTTATCCTGCTCTGTGCGATCCTGGTTGGACTTATCGTTTGGTTCGGCTCGTTTGGTTTCAATCAGGTAACGTATCTACTCAACAATTCCGGTACAATCATCCGGGATGAAGCCGGAACGATGCGCACCGCCATTAACCGGTTTATTGACAAAATCAAAGAAGTGACTGGCGGCAGGATCAATCTTGCCGCAAAAGAAAACGACCAGATTTTAACGTGGATTTCCGAAAGAGCATCCGATTTGGGAAAAAGAATTCTGAGTAAACTGCCAAGTATGGCAATTGGTATTCCGTTTGCTTTTGTTTATGTGAACATTCTCCTTTTCAGCGTTTACTTTTTCTCCAGGGATTATGCCCAAATCCATGCGCTTTTCCTTCGCAATAAAATCGGTGATCCTGCATCCGATACGGGAAAGCTGACGCATAGTGCTCTGACGGGTCTGATCGGCTGGCTGCGTGTACAAGCTGTATATGCTATACTATCCTTCTTTGCATGCAGCATTTATTGGGGTTTCATGGGCAATCAATACGCAATGCTGATTGCCATTGCTGCCTCCATCCTGGAATTTTTGCCTTTGGTTGGCAACGGAACGATTTATTATCCTTGGGCTATCATAGCCCTGCTGGAAGGAAACATCGGTTCTGCTGTTCAGGCGTTGGGTCTGTTTTATGGGCTTCTTGCTATTCGTCGGTTCACAGAACCCAAGCTGCTCAGCCACAACATTGGCATATCTCCAATATTGAGTTTGATCAGTATGTTTGTCGGCCTGCGCTTGGGCGGTATCCTGGGCATGGTTTTCAGCCCTGCTCTTGCTGCCTTGGCTGTCACATTTTGGAATGGAGCCTACCGAAAAACAATACATTCTGATATTCAGGAAATCCAAAACTGGCTGCGAAACCGATGGAAAAGCCAATCGTCCACGGATGATTCTCAAATTGGAAACGATACTTTCATAGAACACACAGAAGTTTCTCAAAACGCACAACAGCATTGCGGAAGGGAGGCACCCTGATGGATATTGCACTTATCGAATCCTATATTCTTCTTTTCTTTACAGCCTCTTCCATGGGATGGTGTATGGAAGTTCTGTGTAAATTAATTCAATTCAAACGTTTTATCAATCGAGGTTTTCTGATCGGTCCTTGGTGTCCGATATACGGATTTGGCACAGTGATGATCACGCTGTTATTATCTAAATTCACGGAAGATCCGTTTGCTGTTTTCGGTCTGGCAATTCTGCTTTGCGGCACCTTGGAATATCTCACCAGCTATATCATGGAAAAGGCGTTTCATGCCAGATGGTGGGATTATTCTACCAAGAAGTTTAATCTTAATGGACGGGTATGCGCCGATACATTGATTCCTTTCGGTATTCTGGGTTTAGGCATGGTTTACTATGTTAAACCATTCCTTTTTAAACTATATGGATTACTGACCATCACAGCGATGCACATTGTTTCTGCATCGTTGATTGTCTTGTTTCTTGTGGATACGGTTCTGTCAAGCATCACACTCTTGCGTATTCGCCATAATGCGGCAAATCTGGAGGGCGATAGTACAGAAGCCATTACAAATGCGGTTCGCAACGTCCTGACGGCACAGCCAGCCCTTGTTCGCCGTATCCTCCAGGCATTCCCAGAAGCGAGCATTTATAATAAACGTGTCATCGCAAACATGAAGGAAAGAAGAGAAAGGCTGGAAGCCGAGATAAAGGATGCAAAAAGCAGAGCGAAAACTGCTCTTGAACTTAAAGAGAAAGCGATGCAAGTTTCGTTGTCACAATACTCATCGAAGATTCACAAATTGTAAAATGGCAAGCAATGCGTCTGGGGCCCCAGACACAAATCTGCTTGTTGGGGACGTCTCCCCAAGCCCCTCCTTTACGCATATCTGCGATATGCGGCTGCGCGTTTCTGCGAAACACTTCCATAGGCACCTCCGTGATTATTATGATTGGATTTTCTTTCTGTTTTGCTCTGTACGGTTCATCGGCTGCCTGTCTGTTTCCAGATACCGGCGTACATTTTCCCGCGCCGTCAAAAGCTCCCGCATTTCGGTGCGGGCCTTTTTGTAATCCGGGTACAGGGCATCCTTCTCCCGCTGCAATTTGGCGTACTCCGCGTTCAGGTCGGAAACCTTCGGCAGCTTCTTCACGCCCAGGGCGTCAAAGGCTTTTTTCGCCGCCTTGTGCAGCGCGATTTCCTGCTCATGCGCGGCGGCGAATTTGGGCGACCAGTTGGATTTCTTGTATTGCGCATAGACTTCCCTGGTTTTTGAGTATCCCATCTTCATTTTCCGCTGCTTCCGCCAGGGCCGTGAACGGCACCATGGTGAACAGCAGCACCAGCGTCAGGAGCAGCGCGAGGCTGCGGGTGACAAGTGTTTTCATGTTCGTTCCCTCCTTTGTGGGTTGGTTATTGCTCAACCGCCAGGACGATCAGGCGTCCGTCCGCGGCGGTCACTTCCACGCCCGTATCGTAGAGGGATCGGGCCTGGGCCTGCCGGATGAACGCCAGGAAATCGGCGTCGCTGGCAAAGCTGGCCGTGGACGGGTCCCATTCGCCTTTCACCAGATTCACGATAGCAAAAACCTTGTATATGCCGGTGTGATACAGCGAATCCAGGTAGATCGTGTTGTGCTTTTCGAAAAAGGATTGCTTCTTATACGAAAGCAGCGGCCGGAACATAAGCTCGCCGCTGCTGGTGTTGGTGATACCATCATTCTTTGTAAGGAAAGTGTTCAATAGCTTTTTGCGCGATGATCTCATGACCTGCTTCATTGGGATGAATCCCGTCTTCGCAAATCAGGGATGGATAATCCAGTTCTTCCAGCATCCAGGCCCTCAGATCCGCTAAGTGGCAGCTGCATTCGATGGCTGTATTTCGTATGGCAATTGCATAGCGCTCCTGCCATCTGGATATACTTTCCGGATCATTCCGGAGGTATTTCAGAATCCGGTCAGCGTCCCGTCCTTTTGAAACCCAGTGATAATACCGGTGTGACATGAGCGGCAACGGTGTGACAAGAATCGGATCGAGATCACGGTCCCTGGCTTCCCGGACAAACTGCTCCAGAAGGTTCCTGAATTCAGCCAGCGGGGTTTTGCCATCATGAAAATGATCCGGATCCTGCGAAACTGCGTCCCAATCAAGATCACAGTCATTGCCGCCGAATTCGATGACGCAGATGTTTCCAGGTTCTGTTTTCAGGCTTCGGAATGATTCCAACCCCTGACTGACTGTGTATCCGTGAACTGCGTAATTTCTGATGGGATATCCGCTGCGCTTCATTAACCGAATACATCCATTCCTGGAAACTTTGTAGTTATATGAGTCGTCCAGGACGATTCCCTGGGCTGCTGAATCACCGAAAAGATAGACTTCATTCATCGCTTTCTTGTCCCCGTTATCTTAAAAGCTGGTTTACGATACCAGATTATATCGTTCGTGTTATTTTGTCAAGTGGCATCATTGATTTACTTGTTCGTTTGTGATATCTTGGAGAAAAGAAACGGAGGTTGTGTTCCATGACGCATGATGAAATACTGAAACGGCTGGAAGGCTGTCACCTTCCGGAGTGGGATGAGCTTCCGGATTTCGGCCTGTACATGGATCAGCTGGTGACTTATGTAGGGAGGACTTTCCCCGGCATCAGCGGAAGACTCGACCTGACATCAAGTATGATCAACAATTATGTCAAAGCCGGTCTGATCGACAAGCCGACCGGAAAAAAATACAGCCGCGAAGCGCTGGCCCAACTGTTAATGATCAGCCTGATGAAAGTCTCCACACCGCTTGATGTGATGAATAAGATCCTCCATCCGGAAAGCGGGATAGAAACAAAAGAGATGTACTGTTCTTTTGTAGCCACACAAAGGCGGGTAAAAGATGAAATCATCGCTAAAGGAAGCATTCCTGCTCTGGATTATGCACTTGAATCCGCGTCACTGCAGCTTGCACTGCGTTTACTGACAGACTGATTAAAAAGATATCCGTTGGAAAGGAAGCTCGGAGTTAAACTTACAAAGGCAGATTTATTTCCACCAATGAAGCCACCCCGACAATTCCGGCAACTGAGCCATGCCACCGTGTATATGAATTATGATGGCTATGCAACATATAATATGACGTTCAAGCCCAAGGCAAAATCAGGTTAATGACAGCAGGCTGGACGTCATGTTTTCATGACGGAACGCCGCTGGCATTCTTCTGTTGATGAATGCCAGCGGCGAAAATTTCCTGCCAAAAAACCAAGAGATATGTTAAAATTGGGATCGGGAGCCAATACTGGCTTGCCAAAATATTTTTTGATTTTTCGTTCCGCCGTGAATGGAAACCTGCGGATTACTCGTTTATTCACTGAGGAGGATCTGTATGGATCCGAATCAAGTACGCTGTTCCTGAATGGGAAAGGAGATCTCATATGAAAAAACTGGTTAGTATCATCCTGTTGCTTGTCCTTTGCGGAAGTTTCCTTTGCTCGTCTGCGGAAGAAAGAACTGCCGTGGTCACA
>JAFUFC010000024.1 GCA_017470095.1 Clostridia bacterium
ACATCTGGCGGTGCCTTTTCCGACATCTGCTGCTTGCAGATTTCTCGATTTACCGCCAGTAAACCTTCGAAATCTGCAATTGCATCTGTCGAAAAATTCACTCGCCAGCTGACCACCTTAATTGCGCGGTATTTCCTTAAGTCGATGGCATTGCCATCAACTCAAGGAAAACCCCCTCGATTACCAGGTGGCAGCGCCGTCGGATGAGGTATTCCCGTTACGCCACACATATCAGGAGGCGCAACATGATCGATATTTCCGCCCTGAGCGAGGCTTATCGCGCGCGCAGGCTGTCCGACGCTGACGTGGACGCGGTGCTGGCGCTGTGCGAGGGCAACGGTCAATTCTACCGCTACTGCGCGGCGGAGCCCACGCGCGGGCAGGTCCTCAGCGACATGCACATCACGCCGCCGGGAATCGACGAAGCCCACAAATACTACGTCGGCTTCTACCGGGACGACGTCCTCGTAGCCGTGATGGACCTGATCGACGGCTATCCCGATCCCAAAATCGCCTACATTGGCTTCTTTATGATGGATATACGCTTCCAGGGCAGGCAGCTGGGAAGCGCGCTCATCCGGGAAGTCAAGGACTATTTGAAGCGCGCCGGCTTCAGTGCCGTGCGGCTGGCCATCGACAAGGCCAACCCGCAGTCGAACCACTTCTGGAAAAAGAACGGCTTTGAGGTCATCCGCGAGGTCCCTCGGGACGAATGGACGGTCCTCGAAGCGGAGTGCACGCTGTAATCCATACCCTCGATCACGAAAGGAAATCGCCATGACTGAACTCACCCCCCGCGAGATCGTTCGCGAACTGGATCGCTTTATCATTGGCCAGGACGACGCCAAGCGCGCCGTGGCCGTGGCCCTGCGCAACCGCTATCGCCGTGCCCAGCTGCCGGAGGACATCCGGGAGGAGGTCACGCCGAAGAACATACTGATGATCGGCCCCACCGGCGTGGGCAAGACCGAGATCGCCCGCCGGCTGGCGAAGCTGGTGGACGCCCCCTTCGTGAAGGTGGAGGCCACCAAGTTCACCGAGGTGGGCTACGTGGGCCGCGACGTGGAGAGCATCATCCGCGACCTGGTGGAGGCCTCGATCCGCCTGGTCAAGGGCCAGCACGCCGAGCGGGTGCGCATCCGCGCCCAGGCCAACGTGGAGGACCGGCTGGTGGAGCTGCTGACCCAGACCGCAAAGCGCAAGCCCGCCAACCCCATCGACATACTGCTGGGCAACAAGCCCCGCCAGCCCGAGCCCAGCCCCGAGGAGAAGAGCGCGCTGGCCGTGCGCCAGGGCGACGTCCGGGAGCGCCTGCGCCGGGGCGAGCTGGAGCACGAGCTGGTGGAGGTCGAGGTGGAGGAACGCACGCCCCAGCCCGAGATCCCCGGCATGGACATGAACATGAACGACGTGCTGGGCAACATACTGCCCAAGAAGACCAAGCTGCGCAAGGTGGAGGTCCGGGAGGCCCGGAAGATCCTCCAGGCCGAGGAGGAGCAGAACCTGATCGACATGGACCAGGTCTACACCGAGGCCATCGAGCGGGCCGAGCAGCACGGCATCGTGTTCCTGGACGAGATCGACAAGGTGGCGGGCCGCGGCGGCGGCCACAGCGGCCCCGACGTCAGCCGCGAGGGCGTGCAGCGAGACATACTGCCCATCGTCGAGGGCAGCACCGTGAACACCAAGTACGGCCCGGTGAAGACCGACCACGTGCTGTTCATCGCCGCCGGCGCGTTCCACGTGTCCAAGGTCAGCGACCTGATCCCCGAGCTGCAGGGCCGCTTCCCCGTGCGGGTGGACCTGAAGCCCCTGACCGTGGAGGACTACAAGCGCATACTCACCCAGCCCGAGAACGCCCTGATCCGCCAGTACCAGCTGCTGCTGGGGGTGGACGGCGTCAGTCTGGAATTCGGCGAGGACGCCCTGTCCCTCATCGCCGAGTACGCCTGGCAGGCCAACGAATCCAGCGAGAACATCGGCGCGCGCCGCCTGCACACGCTGATGGAGCGCATACTCAGCGACATCGCCTTCAACGCCGGCGGCGGCGACGCCCCCGAAATCAGCGTCCAGGTCAACGCCGAATACGTCAAGGCCCAGCTCTCCGGCGACATGCACCGGATGGATGTGAAGAAGTACATACTGTAAAAAAATACTGATTTGTCGCAATGCGACAAATCAGATTTTTTAGGGGTTAGGGGTTAGGTTTTAGGGGTTAGGGAAGGTGCAAATCCCCTCGGGATTTGTTTGATTCAAAGGAGTCATCCAGATCCGTCCCCGTATACTTGTATACTTTATATCGCTCAGCTGAACGCGTCCTTCAGCTTGTCGAAGAACGACTTCTTCTTCTCGTACTGGTTGCCGCTGGTGGTGGCGTCAAACTGGCGCAGCAGCTCCTTCTGCTGGCTGGTCAGCTTCTTGGGGATCTCCACCACGGCAGTGACATAAAGGTCGCCCTTGCCGCCGCCGCGCAGGTGGGTGACGCCCTCGCCCCGCAGCCGGAACACCTGGCCGGGCTGGGTGCCCTCGGGGAAGCGGTACTTCACCGGCTTGGTCAGGGTCGGCACGTCCAGCTCCGCGCCCAGGGCCGCCTGGGTGAAGGTCAGGGGCATCTCGATGTACAGGTCGTCCTCCCGCCGCTTGAACAGCTTGTGGGGCCGCACGCTGATCACGATCTGCAGATCGCCGGGGGGCCCCCCGTGCTCGCCCAGACCGCCCTGGCCGCGGATGGTCAGCACCTGGCCGTTGTCGATGCCGGCGGGCACCTTCACCGTGCGCCGCTTGCTGACGCGGACCTTGCCGCGCCCGTGGCACTTCGTACACGGCTCGGTGATGATCTTCCCCGCGCCGTGGCAGCGCGAGCAGGTCCGCACGTTCTGGATGCGCCCGAAGGGGGTGTTGGTGGTCACCCGCTCCTGGCCGGAGCCCTGGCAGGTGGGACAGGTGTCCACCTTGCTGCCCGGCTTCGCGCCGGACCCATTGCAGGTGGGGCACTCCTCGTCCCGGACCAGGTTGATGTCCTTCTCGCAGCCCATGGCCGCCTCCTCGAAGGAGATGGTCAGGTCGTAGCGCAGGTCGTCGCCCCGCATCGGGCCGTTGGGCCGCCCGCCGCCGCCGAAGCCGCCGCCGGTGAATATGTTGAAGATGTCGTCGAACCCGCCGAAGCCGCCGCCGCCGAAGCCGGAGAAGTCGCCGAACCCGCCGCCTCCAAAGCCCGCCTGGGGCCCGTCGTGGCCGAACTGGTCATACTGGGCCTTCTTCTGGGGGTTGGACAGCACCTGGTAGGCCTCGTTGACCTCCTTGAACTTCTCTTCGGCGGTCTTGTCCCCGGGGTTTACGTCCGGGTGGTACTTCTTGGCCAGCTTCCGATAGGCGCTCTTGATCGCCGCCTCGTCCGCCGACTTGTCGATACCCAGGACCTCGTAGTAGTCGCGCTTGTTTGCCATAGTTTGCATCACCCTTTCGGGGAGGGATTATTCACCACAGACGGGGCAAGGTTCAGAAGCCCCTTGCCCCTCCGATCACTCACAGCCTCTTAGTTGTTATCCGTAAACTCGCTGTCCACGGTGCCGTCGTCGTTCACGCCGCCGGACTGGCCGCCCTCGTAGGTGTAGCCGGTGCCCGCGCCGGGGTCGCCCGCGCCGCCCTGGGGATTCTGCTGGTAGACCTTGGCGAACACGTCCATCGTGGACTTGCTGAAGCTCTCCATGGCGCTCTTGATTTGCTCCACGTCGTTGCTGGCGCGGGTCTGCTTGAAGGACTCCAGCTCGCTCTCCAGCTTGGCCTTGTCGGCGGGATCCAGCTTGTCGCCCAGGTCCTTGATGGTCTTCTCGGTCTGGTAGATCAGCTGGTCGGCCTGGTTGAAGGTCTCGGCCTGCTCCTTGTTCTTCTTGTCCTCGGCGGCGAACTGGGCGGCCTCGTCCACGGCCTTCTTGATCTCCTCCTCGCTCATGTTGGAGGAGGCGGTGATGGCGATGGACTGCTCCTTGCCGGTGCCCAGGTCCTTGGCGGACACGTGCACGATGCCGTTGGAGTCGATGTCGAAGGTGACCTCGATATGCGGCACGCCCCTCGGCGCCGGCGCGATGCCGGTCAGCTGGAAGCGGCCCAGGGTCTTGTTGTAGGCGGCCATTTCGCGCTCGCCCTGGAGCACGTGCACGTCGACGGAGGTCTGGCCGTCGGCGGCGGTGGAGAACACCTGGGTCTGCTTGACGGGGATGGTGGTGTTGCGCTCGATCAGCCGGGTGAACACGCCGCCCAGGGTCTCGATGCCCAGGGACAGGGGGGTGACGTCCAGCAGCACGATGTCCTTGACGTCGCCGCCCAGCACGCCGGCCTGGATGGCGGCGCCCACGGCCACGCACTCGTCGGGGTTGATGCCCTTGAAGGGCTCCTTGCCGGTGATGCGCTGCACGGCCTCCTGCACCGCGGGGATGCGGGTGGAGCCGCCCACCAGGATCACCTTGTCGATGTCCTTGCTGGTGACACCGGCGTCGCGCATGGCCTGGGTCATCGGGCCCACGGTCTTTTCCACCAGATCGGCGGTCAGCTCGTTGAACTTGGCGCGGCTGATGGTCACGTCCAGGTGCTTGGGGCCGGTGGCGTCGGCGGTGATGAAGGGCAGGTTCACGTTGGTGCTCATCATGCCGGACAGCTCGATCTTGGCCTTCTCGGCGGCCTCCTTCAGGCGCTGCAGGGCCATGCGGTCCTGGCGCAGGTCGATGCTGTTCTCCTTCTTGAACTCGTCGGCGATGTAGTCGATCAGCCGCTGGTCGAAGTCGTCGCCGCCCAGGCGGTTGTTGCCGGCGGTGGCCAGCACCTCGAAGATGCCGTCGCCGACCTCCATCAGGCTCACGTCGAAGGTGCCGCCGCCCAGGTCATAGACCAAAATCTTGTGGGCGTCGCCCTTGTCCAGGCCGTAGGCCAGCGCCGCGGCGGTGGGCTCGTTGATGATGCTCAGCACTTCCAGCCCGGCGATGCGGCCGGCGTCCTTGGTGGCCTGACGCTGGGAATCGGAGAAGTAAGCGGGCACGGTGATGACCGCCTGAGTGACCGTTTCGCCCAGGTATGCTTCAGCGTCGGCCTTCAGCTTTTGCAGGATCATGGCGCTGATTTCCTGAGGATTGTAGGCCTTGCCATCAATATCCACCTTGTAGGCGGTGCCCATTTGCCGCTTGATGGAAGCGATGGTGCGGTCCGGGTTGGTGATGGCCTGGCGTTTAGCGATCTGGCCCACCAAGCGTTCGCCGTCCTTGGTAAAGGCCACGACGTAAGGCGTGGTGCGCGCGCCTTCGGCGTTGGCGATGACCACGGGTTCGCCACCTTCCATGACGGCCACGCAGCTGTTGGTAGTACCCAAGTCGATACCGATAATCTTACTCATTGTTCATTCCTCCATTTTCTATCCTGTATCATTGAGTGAAATGCTTGATTTATATGGAAATGACTGACGTCATTGTCCGCCGTTTTACTCGGCCACGACCTTGACCATGGCGTGGCGCAGCACATAATCGCCCATTTGGTAGCCCTTTTGCAGCACGGCGCACACGGTGCCGGGCTCCCCTTCCTCCGCCGTGCCCTGAAGCACAGCGTTTTCCAGGTTGGGGTCAAATTTTTCACCGGGCCGGTTGATCACCGTAACGCCCCGCTTTTCCAACGCGTCCATCAGCTGCTTTTGCACCAGCTTCACGCCGGTCATCAGCCCTTCGTCGGTGGTTTCCTGGGCGGTGGCCCGCTCCAGATTGTCGATCACCGGCAGCAGGTTTTTGATGAATTCCCGGGCGCCATCCTCGAACGCTTCGGCCCGGGTGGCCTTGGTCCGGCGGCGGTAATTATCAAAATCCGCCTGCACCCGCTGGGCCATGTTCAGGTACTCTTCCGCCTGGGCCTGGGCGGCCTTGAGCGGATCCTCCGCCTGGGGCTGCTGGGCCGCGGCTTCCGCCCCTTCGGGGGTTTCTTCCGCCGGGGTTTCGTTTACCGCTTCTTCGACAGTGGTTTCTTCCGGCTGTTCGTGTTTCTTTTTCTTATCAAATGCCATGTCGCTGACCTCGTTCATCATTTATTCTCCCAGCAAATCGCTGAGCGCGCCGCCCACCGCGCTGAGGGCGGAAAGCACTTTTCCGTAGGGCATCCGGGTGGGGCCGATGACCCCAACGAAGCCCTTGTGCCCCGCGCCGACCCGGTAGCTGGCCGTGACGACGGAGCAATCCGCCATTTCCGGCACGCCCGTTTCCGGGCCGATGCGCACGGTGAAGGCAGAATCGGTGCCGGAGAGCAATTGCATGAGCCGATCCTTGTGCTCCAGCACGCTCAGGAACGCGCGGGCCTTTTCCACATCAGAATATTCCGGATAATTCAGAATATTGTGGCTGCCGCCCACAGTGACCGTATCGGTGGCCGATTGCTTTTCCATTTGGGATGCCAAATCGGCGATGCCTTCGATCACCCGAGCGTCGCTGCCTGCCAGGCGGGAGTAAGCCCCCAGCATTTCCTGCACTTCCTGAAGCGTGCGACCGGAAAGCCGCTCCGTCAGCATGCGGGAGATGGCGTAGAGCGCGTCCCCATCCAGGTTTTCCGATACCTTGATCACCGTGTCCCGGATGGCGCCGGTGTCGGTGACGATCACCAGCAGCGCCGAGCCCCGGGGCATGGGCACCAATTGCAGGCAGGATACCCGCAGCTCCAATTGCTTGGGCATCATGACCACGGCGGTGTACCGGGTGATTTCGGAAATGGCCTGGGCAGCGGAGGTGATCACATCCTCCATCTGGCGCACCCGCTGGGAAAAATATTCCCGGGCCTGGGCGTCCTGGCGAACGCTGCCTTCCAGCAGCTCATCCACATACAGCCGGTAAGCCATCACGCTGGGCACCCTGCCGGCCGACACGTGGGGCTGGGCCAGATAGCCCAATTCCTCCAGGTCGCTCATCTCATTGCGGATGGTGGCGCTGGAGAGGTTGGTTTCATACTTACGGGAGATGGTGCGGCTGCCCACGGGCATGGCTGTCTGCACATAATCATCGATGATGGCCCGCAGGATGCGTTCCTTCCGGGCGTCGATGGCTGGCATTCCCTCCATCCGGCCTCCGCTCCTTTCTCCGTTTCTCGGGGTTGTTAGCACTCTCGGTCGTCGAGTGCTAATCCACGGTCATAGGATAGCACCTTTCCAGCCAGATGTCAATAGGGCGCGAAAAAAATTATTTCTCTTTTTCTCGCCCGCCATAAAAAACGTGACATTTTCTCCATCTTCCTTTATAATGAAAGCAGCAAATTTCGGGGCTGCGGACCCCGCAGGAGGATCAAATAGAAAAAATCGCTTCCTTTCAAATGAATCATTTGCACTTGGAGCCGGGCATCTACGTATCCCGAGTGGATGGCGGGGAGCAGAACCCCGTCACCACCTTCGACCTGCGTTTCACCCGGCCCAACCGGGAGCCGGCCCTGGGTATGCCCGCGGTGCACACCATTGAGCACCTGGCCGCCACCTATCTTCGCAATTCGCCCCGGAAGGACGAGATCGTCTACTTTGGTCCCATGGGCTGCCGCACGGGGTTTTACCTGGTCATTTTTGGCCGCTTGACCAGTGAAAACATCCTCCCCCTCATCCGGAACGCTTTCCGCTTTGTGGCCGATTTTGAAGGCGAAATTCCCGGCGCCAAACCCGAGGAATGCGGCAATTACCGGGAGCATAACCTGACCAACGCCAAGATCTATGCTCGGCAATATTTGAAGGATTTGGAGCAGCCCCACCTTGTTTACCCTCACTAAGCTTTCCCCTATACGCAAAAATGCCCATGCCAAGTTTCTCTTGACATAGGCATTTTTTGTTGGCAAAGTTTCCTCATACGGCTCGTTTTTTTCATTTGTTTATTCCGCTGATAAAGAGCCGTTAAGGCGCGGATGATTCCGCCGGAATGATCCTATCCCATTTGAAGCCATTAGGCAAGCCGGCTTTCAGCTTATGGCTTAATCAGCCCTTCCAGGGTTTTGAACAGGGCCTCCGGTTCCACAGGCTTGCTTAAATGGGCGTTCAGCCCGGCTTGCATACTGCGCTGCACATCCTCATCAAAGGCATTGGCCGTCAGCGCAATGATCGGAATCGTTTTGGCGTCTTCTCTCTCCAATGCCCGGATCGTGCGGGTCGCTTCCAGGCCGTCCATTTCCGGCATCCGCATGTCCATCAGGATTGCGTCATAATAGCCGGGTTCGCTCTGGGCGAATTTCTCCACGGCGATGCGGCCGTTTTCCGCAAGATCAGCCTCCATTTCACGCATGGACAGCACCATCATCATGATTTCCGCATTAACAGCCACATCCTCGGCAAGCAAAACGCGGCGGCCTTTCAGATCAGCGGTTTCCTGCGCCAACTGTTCATTCTTCTTGGTAAACGCCTCCCGGAACTCATCCAGAACGTTCCCTGCAAACAGCGGTTTTGCTACGAAAGTATCCACCCCGGCGCCTTTGGCTTCATCCGCAATATCATCCCAACTGTAGGAGGTCAGAATAATCACCGGCGTGGCGTTTCCAACGACTTTCCTAATCTGCCTTGTGGTTTCCACGCCGTCCATGTCGGGCATCTTCCAATCCACAAGAATCAGGTTATACGGCTCCATCCGAGCCTGGCGCAGCTTCACCATTTCCAAGCCTTCCGTGCCGGACAGCGCTTTCTCGCAGCTGATGCCGACCTGGCCCAATACCACCTGCGCGTGTTCACAGGCGATGGGATCATCATCAATGACCAACACGCACATATCGTGGGGCTGAATTGTTCCGGTTTGCTTCTCATTCTCTTTCATCTTGGATTCCAGAAGCGTTACCGTCACGGTGAAGGTCGTTCCAACGCCCTTCTCGCTCTCTACCTCGATGCGCCCGTTCATCAATTCAACGATGCTCTTGGTGATCGGCATTCCCAGGCCTGTGCTGCCATATTTGTTCGTGCTGGAAGAATCCTCCTGGCTGAAAGCGTCAAATATCTTGGGCAGATATTCCTTGCTCATGCCGATACCGGTATCGCTGATGATGAAGCGCAGCGTGGATTTACCGTCAAATCGAGCCGTTTCATCCACAGTAAAGGATACTTTTCCGCCCTCCGGCGTGAACTTCACAGCGTTGCCCAGGATGTTGATCATCACCTGACGAAGCTTCATATCATCGCCAATATAGTAATCATCCACTTTCCCGTTCACATGACAATCATACTCAATGCCTTTATCCCGGCATTGTCCGCTGATGATGGTATTGACCTGCGCCAGCGCTTTGGCGAAAGAAAACTCCTCGCTCTTGATGGTCATGCGGCCGGATTCGATCCGGCTCATATCCAGAATATCGTTGATGATCCCCAGCAGATGGCGGGCGCTGGTGCCGATCTTCTCCAAGTATTCTCTGGTCGTGTCGGAAATCGTGCTGTCATTGAGCGCAATGTTGTCCAGGCCGATAATGGCGTTCATGGGGGTGCGAATCTCATGGCTCATGTTGGAAAGGAAAGCCGTTTTTGCTTTGTTGGCTTCTTCCGCCGCTTTCAGCGCTTCGGCAAGGGTTTGGTTCCTCTGCATATTTTCCCGCATTTCCGTATCAATGACGGTAAAACCAACGCCAACGGCGTGAACGATGTGGTCGTCACGATCCTCCGGGTGACGAACGCCAGCCATACGGAGCATCTCATAGTATTCCTTGCCGTTTCTTCTTGCCAGATACCGATAGACGATAATGGATTCAGAGGCAAGAGCCTCCTTGACGTGCTGGGGATCAACGAAACGCAGGAAACCTTCCCGATATTCTTCAGCTACATGCTTTTCACCGTACTCCGCAAATCTCGCATGGTATGGGAAATGGGCCCCTTCCGGGATCTGGACAGGATCGTTCTCCTCGGCCCGGTAGCACACCGCGTCGTCCGCGTCAATGTCCACATAGTAAACGCTGCGATAGTCGGAGGCCATGGCTGTGATCATTTGATCCGCCTGTGTCCTCTGTTTTTCTTCTTCCAGCAGCTTCTCCTGAAGCACAAGGCGCTGCTCCAGCTCCTGCTGCTTCACCCGGTTCTCCGCATCCGAAGTTTCCCTCTCCAGACGAAGCTGTGAATTTTTTCTGGTTTGATAAATGAGATAAGCAAAGATGGAGATCAGGATCACAACCGTCAGGATGGATTGCAGGATGCTGCGCCGGATAATGCCGTTTGAAATAGAACTGATTTGTTCGCTGATCACGCTCTCACGGATCAAATAGGTCAACAGCCAATCGGTGCCCTCCACGGGGATATAAGACAAGGTTTCGCGGATTCCATTGTAAGTAAAGGATACAACCCCACGCTGCCCGTTCCGAAACTCCGTTATAAATTTTTCGTAGGAATAGCCGTCGCCGTAGGTGGCTTGCTTCATGGCTTCCAGCAGATTGCCCTCCACTGCCAGGCCGCCAAGAACGGTATTGCTCAGCGCCACACCTGTTTTCGTATAAATGTTGCAGAATGTGGCGCCGCCCTCCTGCGCCTGCATGGAAACGCCGGAAAGCATCTCCTTCATATCAATTTCCATGAAACTGGCAATCAGGTGTTTTCCCTCGGACATCAGGTCAACCGGCATGGCGATAATGACTTTCTTATCGCTGCCTTCCAGATTTTTCAGAGAAATTTCTGCTCCCGAAATGGAGAGATGGTCAAATTGATACTGGTCAATGTCGTCCTGCACACCTACGGAAGTATAGATATGTCCCTCAGTATCCACAAAGGCAAACTTCTCCAGGATGAACAGAGCCTTCATTTTCTTCTGATAAGCCTGCCTATGCGCTTCATCCTGCAAATCTTCTTCTGTCATCAGGTCAAGCGCTGTGCGCATATCGAAAATCCGGTCCTTCAGGTTCTCCGCCACCACCTGCTCCCTGCGGCCCGCCAGCTCGTCCAGATACAGAAGCGATACGGTGCGTACAGCTTCCTCGCTGTCCTTGCCTGCGCTGCGTCCCATCCAGACCGTAGTGAGAACAAGCGCCAGCGTAACGATCAGGCCGCCAATCACAGCAATGACCGCCGTATTCACTTGTCTTGATTCCCGTGCCCTCATGCGCCTGCCTCCATCATTCTTTAATCCACGGATCTTCGCTTTTTTACGCATCAAGCGCCCGGGCTTTCTTCAGCTGATCCATCACCTGCTGAAGCAAAGCGCTTACGTCTGCCATTTCATCCTTTCCGCGCAGCTTTTCCGTCAGCTCGCTGAGCGGCACGTAAAGAGGCGTCAGGGAGAGGTTGCCCGTAACGCCTTTGAGCGCGTGGGCGGCCTCAAATGCTTCCTTCGCGAGACCCGCGGACACCGCATCCCGCAGCTTGTTGAAATTCGCGTCATTCAGGCCCATGCCGACCATTCTCAGGTAGAAAGCTTCATTATTCATGCAGCGGGACAGCCCCTCTTCCGTGTTGGCGCCAAAGTTCTTTAATTTTCCCACTGTCATCATTTTCGTTGCATCCTCCTTTTGCGTATGATGTTTCTCTGGTGCTTTACCGCCGCCAATTCGGGATCGCTCTTATGGATGCTGTCTATCCCATGGTTGATCCGTACGATCCCAACAAACAGCAAGCAAATCCCCAGCAACGCATAATTTTTCGGGTTCATATTTTCGGGTTTATGACGCATGGATGTATTTTTGCAATACCTTCAATAGGTTATTCGGGTTAAAAGGCTTGGCAATATGCGCGTTCATCCCAGCCTCCAGGCAATCACGTACATCTTCGTCATAGGCATTGGCGCTCATGGCAATGATGGGCAAAGCCTGATAGTAAGGATCCGGCAAAGCGCGGATGGCCCTGGTTGATTCGTAACCATTCATCACCGGCATCTGAATATCCATCAATATGGCATCATAGCGTTGATCGCCCGCCTGCCGGGCTTTTTCCAAGCCGATCTGTCCGTTTTCAGCCCGATCCACATGGAGGCCAAATTGAGTGAGCACCATCATAGCGATTTCCGCGTTGATGTCGTTGTCCTCCACCAGCAGAATTCTTTTGCCGGTAATATTCTGTTCCTCTGTTTCAGCAGGAACGGCAAGCGTTTCCTCGGCATGATCCAGGGTTTCCAGCGTCAGCTCCACGGTAAATTCCGATCCTTCGCCCAGCTTGCTCCTGACGCTGATGGAGCCGCCCATCAGTTCAACCACCTTAGCGGTAATGGCCAGTCCCAGGCCGGTGCCCTGGATTTTGTTAATGGTGGTTTTCTGTTCCCGAGTGAAGCTATCGAAAATATAAGGCAGGTAATCCTCGCTGATGCCCATGCCGGTGTCCCGCACGATGAAGCGATACGTGCTCTTGTTGGGTTCATCCGCAGGCGCTTCCTGGGCGATAATGTCCACCGATTTCCCTTCGGGGGTATATTTAATGGCGTTGCTGATGATGTTGACCAGCACCTGCTCGATGCGCAGCTCATCGCCCCGCACCAGGAAATGATGTATGCTGTTCTTCTCGTAGGTAATAGTGAGCTTCTTGTTTCTGGCCTGCAGAGAGGTAATATCCTCAATGCGGCGAAAAACGCCCGCCAGGTCGCAATCGCCCATATTGAGCTGCATTTTTCCGCTCTCGATTTTGGACATATCCAGAACATCGTTAATGAGCGACAGGAGGAAATGACTCGCGGACCCAATTTTTTCCAAGGAATCCCGAATCAGGTTAGGATCATCCAAATGGTTGCTGGCGATGCTGGTATAACCGATGATGGCGTTCATAGGGGTGCGGATGTCATGGGACATATTGGCGAGGAAATCATTCCTTGCCCGGTTTTTCGCTTCCGTTACCTTTTGCTGGAACTCCCATTCGCGGGTCATCTGGGCGTTGATATTGTTGGTGCCGATGATTAAGTGGCGCCCGTTCTCATCGTCCAGCAGCGTGGCTTTCAAGCTGACATAGGTAGGCTCGCCGCCCACCATGAGCCGGTATTTCGTGGTAAAGATGCCGTCCCGCGCCAGAATGGACATCACGCGCTCCTTGGAGAATACAGCCATGAACCGGTCTTTATCCTCTGGGTAGATCAACTTTGCCATATTCTTTCGGCTGATGGCGAAGAAATCTTCACCGGCTTTTTCCACACCCAGCTGCTCATATTCATCTGTGGAGGAATACTCCACAAAGGAATCGGTATCCGGGTCCACCACATAGATGCTGAAAAAGTCCTTGGCCAGCGCCTGAGCGACCCGGCTGAAGGTGAGGCTTTCCGCATGCACTTTTTTTAAGGATTCATGCAGGGCTTCGATGGTGGCCTTATGCTCGTCAATGGTGGACATGAGCCGCTGGCGCTTTTCGGTGATGTCGGAGATAAACACAGTATAAATCCCGCCGTGGGCGTCTGTTTCCAGATAGTGGCCGTAATCGTCCACCCAGCGAACAGCGCCATCCTTGCGAACGATGCGGTACTCAGCGTAATCCATGTGATCGTCGCTTTCATCGATCTGCTCGATGATGGAATCAGAAATACGGCGGTAGTCATCGGGATGGACCATGCCCTTGAAGGTATATCCCGTCAGCTGTTTAAATTCTTCCAGCCCCTCACAGCCGTAAATATCGAACACAGGCTGATTGGCATACAGCAATTCTTCCGGCTGTTCGGCTTTATAAATGAAGAACCCTCCAGGCATGTGGCTGCCCAATTCCCGTATAACGGAGATTGTATGGCTATTCAGTTCAAATAATTTGTCCTGCATTGTGTTTTGGCCTCCATAACCATCACACATGAACACCTGCCGTCTTTCGTGCTGAAAGCCGGCAGGTATGTCAACCGATCTCCCGATCGCTTGGCTTCCTTATTTTAATGTCGCATTCAAGGCTTGATCAGGCTTTCCAGCGTTTCAAACAAAACCTCCGGTTGCACGGGCTTGCTCAAGTGCGCGTTCAGCCCGGCCTGCATGCTGCGCTGCACATCCTCGTCAAAAGCGTTGGCTGTCAGCGCGATGATGGGAATGGATTTAGCGTCCGCTCGCTCCATGGCGCGAATCGTCTGAGTTGCTTCCAGGCCATCCATTTCCGGCATCCGCATATCCATCAGGATAGCGTCATAATAACCCGCGGGATGCACTGCAAATTTTTCAACGGCGATCCTGCCGTTTTCCGCAAGGTCCGCCTCAATCTGCCGCATTTTCAACACCATCATCATGATTTCGGCGTTGACCTGCACATCCTCCGCCAGCAGCAGCCTGCGGCCCGTCAGGTCGGCCTTTTGATGCTTCTGCTTTTCATTGGCCCCATTTCGCTTCATGGCGGACTGGAACTCCGCAATGACGTTGGCGGCAAACAGTGGCTTGGCAATGAAGCTGTCCACGCCCGCCTGTACACCCTCCTCCATCACGTCGTCCCAATTATAGGCCGTCAGGATAATCACGGTGGTTTCGTGGCTGTACCGCTTGCGGATTTCCCTTGTCACGTCCAGCCCGTCCATACCGGGCATCTTCCAATCCAGGATCGCCAGGTTGTAGGGTTCCTGCTTGGCGTGGTGCAATTCCAGCATTTCCAGGGCTTCCGGGCCGCTTTGGCAGGTATCGGCCCGAACCCCCGCCTCATCCAGTACCAGCCGGGCGTGCTCGCAGGCGATAGGATCATCGTCCACGATCAGCACCCGCATATCTTTGGCGGACACGGCATTGTCGCCGGAATCATGGTGTTCAGCGTTTTTCAGCGTGACCGCAACGGTAAATTCGGTGCCCACTCCCTTTTCGGATTCCACGGAGATCGTACCGTTCATCATCTCCACGATGCTCTTGGTAATCGCCATGCCCAAGCCCGTGCTGCCGAATTTGTTGCTCCGGCTGCTGTTTTCCTGGGAGAAGGAATCAAAGATTTTGGGGATGAAGGATTTATCCATGCCGATGCCGGTATCCTTCACCTTGAAGCGCAGGGTGGATTGATCGCCGAAGGAAGCCGTCTTTTCCACGGTCATGGTCACGCTGCCAGGCGCGTCCGTAAACTTGATGGCGTTGGACAGGATGTTGATCAGCACCTGCTTGAGCTTCATATCGTCGCCAATGTAGTAATCATCCACGGAGCCGATGATATGGCAATCGTAGGTCAGCCCCTTATCATTGCATTGGGACATGACCATGGTGTTGATCTGCTCCAGCACGCCGCTGAACGAAAATTCTTCCTTGCGCAGCGTCAATCTGCCGGATTCGATGCGGCTCATATCCAGAATATCGTTGATGAGCCCCAGGAGATGGCGGGCGCTTTGCCCGATCTTTTCCATATATTCGCGGGTGCCTTCCTGCAGCGATTCATCCTTAAGAGCCAGGCTGTTAAGGCCGATGATGGCGTTCATGGGGGTGCGAATCTCATGACTCATGTTGGAAAGGAACGCGGTCTTTGCTTTGTTGGCTTCCTCCGCCGCCGCCAGAGCGTCCTTGAGCGCTCGGTTCTTCGCCATATTGTCCCGCATTTCCGCATCAATGACGGTAAAGCCCAAGCCAATGGAGTGGACGATATGATCGTCCCGGTTCTCGGCGTGGCGGACGCCTGCCATGCGCAGCATTTCGTAGTATTCCTTCCCGTTCCTGCAAACAAGATAGCGATACGCAATGATGGCCTCTGCTTCCAGGGCCTTACGGATGTTTTCCGGCTGGATAAACCGCAGGAAACCTTCTCTGTATTCCGCATCGACATACAGATTCCCATAGCGGACGAAGTTTTCATAATACGGGAAATGGACTCCTTCCGGGTGCTGGGTTGTGTCGTTGGGATCGGCGCGATAGCATACAGCGTCGTCCTTGTCCAGATTGACATGATACACGCTGCGATAGTCCGAAGCCATGGCGGTGATCATTTTATCCTGTTCTTCCCTGCGGTGCTGCTGCTCCAATAGCTGCTCCTGGAGGGACAGGCGCTGCTCCAATTCCTGCTGCTTGGCCAGGTTGGCGGCCTCCGCGGTTTTCACGCGGGTCATTTCCGTCACGTCCACGCACATGCCCAGCAGACACAGCCGGCCGGAAGCATCCACAAATTTCGTCTTGGTGGTCTGCAAATTACGCACCACTTTACCGGCGGCGTCGGGAACATCCTCGAAGAAAATATACGCCTCATTCATGGCCAGGGCCTTCTGATCGTCCTCCACGAAGTGATCCGCCGTGTTCTTATCAAAGATTTCGTGGTCGGTCAGGCCCACCACTTCCTCCGGCGTTTTCTTGTGGGCATAAGCGGCAAACGCCTGATTGCAGGCCAAATACCGGCCTGTTTTGGCGTCCTTGGAAAAGCTCATGGCAGGCATATTGGTGAGCAGGGAGGAAACGGAGCCCATCAGGTCCGCCAGCTTAGCGGCGGACTGCACCTCTTTCATCAGGCGGCGGTTTTCTTCTTCCGCTTTCTGCGCTTCGCGAAGAGCCTGCTGCATCTTCTGACTCTGGCGGACATCTTCATCCACATCCTTGAAGCCGCATACGACGCCCATTTTGCCGCCCGGCATATTAACCCTGGCGAACTCAATGCGGAAATAGCGTTCCGCGCCATCCTTCATGATCCGAAGATAATTGATGGTAAACTGCGGTTTTTTCTTCAGGCGCTGAACGATTCTTTCAATGGTCAGTTCTGCCTGGAGGCGCTCCTGGTCGCAAGGGGCGACGGTCGTGCGGATATAGTATTCCTTTGCTTTGGAATACTTCATCTGCGTCAATGCGTCCCTGATGGGCGTGGCATGGGCGGTAAAGCCCTGGGTATCGCCGCGATAAAGGGAAAAGCTCTCGGTTTCCACGTCGTTGATCAGCCAAACGGTGTGATAGGATTCGCTCAGCGCCTCGATCACTGCTTGGCGCACCGCCATATCGGATTCCATATGCGCCCGCTTTTCCGTGATGTCGGAAATAAACACATAATAAATGCCGCCATACGCTTCCGTTTCCGTAAAATGCCCATAATCATCCACCCAACGGACAGCGCCATCCTTGCGGATGATGCGGTACTCTACATGGTCGTAATCATCTTTGCTGCCGTCGATCTGCTGGACAATGGAATTGGAAATGGCCTGGTAATCGTCCGGTTCCAGCATTCCCTTAAAGGTGTAGCCGGTCAGGCGCTTAAAATCCTCCAAATCATCGCAGCCGAAAATATCAATCACAGCTTGATTGGCATAAATCAGTTCCTCCGGCGCTTCGGCTTTATAGATAAAAAATCCGCCGGGCATGTGTTTGCCAATGTCCGCTACGACCGGGAGCGTGTTTTCATTCAGTTCAAAATGGTTTCGGTACATTCTCTTTCACCTCCGTTATCGCGTGATCAAAGCCATGGTTGTTTGACGCAGCGACAGCCTTTGTGCCCGGTTCTCTGAATGTATAGGAAAACAGGCCGCTTCATCCGAAAACTGTATAAAACATTCTACCATAAAATGTTTCTATTATCAATGGATTTCAATACGACAAATACAGCAAAATCTCGTCTGCCATCTTCCAACCAAAGCGGATAGGCGCTTTGGTTTCTTTTATGTTGAATCTTCCATAAAATCTTGAAGCCAAATGTATTTCATGGTATAATGCTATTTGTGAAAAGTTTTACAGATATCGGTTCAGGCAAACTATGCCGCAAAAGGAATTTTTGACTGCAAGTGCAACCATTTGAACCCGGTCTGGCTGTATAATAGAGCTATACGCATTCCCAGCTTTGTGTGGAGGGAGCAAAATATGGAAAAGAACGTCGAAGGAAAGGGCTTGGCCCGTTATCTTTCCAGGCTGGACGTATGGGCAATGGCCTTCGGCTGTATGGTGGGCTGGGGCGCGTTTGTGATGCCCGGCACCACCTTTTTGCCGGTGGCGGGGCCTTGGGGCACGTTGATTTCCATGATCCTTGGTACGCTCATCATGCTGATGATCGGAGCCAATTTTTCTTTTCAGATGGAACGGAACCCGGGAACCGGCGGCGTGTATTCCTACACGAAAAATGCCTTTGGGCGGGATCATGCTTTCCTGTGTTCCTGGTTTCTCTGCCTTTCTTACCTGACCATCGTATTCCTCAACGCCACAGCCCTGTTTATCGTGATCCGCACCATTTTCGGCAGCTTATTGCAGGTTGGCTATCACTACATCATCGCCGGGAACGATATTTACCTGGGCGAAGTGGCCGTTTCCGCGATTGCCCTGGCCGGCATCGGCTTTCTGTTCGTCAAGGCAAAAGCGCTGTTGCAGCAAATTTTTACCGTCTTATCCATCGTCCTTTTCGCTGGTGTGCTGCTGACCACGGTTTTTTGCCTGCCCCAGGCCATATCCAGCGGCGCGGTTCATTCCTTTGGCACGACCGGTTTAGACCATGGATATGCCATATTTACCATCGTGATCCTGGCTCCCTGGGCTTTTGTGGGCTTTGACGTGGTTTCCTTTGACACAGCCCATTTCAAATTCCCCATGAAGCAAGCAAAATGGACCATTGCAATTTCTATTATTATCGCGGGCTTCGTCTATGCGGCCATGGCGCTGGTCAGTGTGTCGGCGGTGCCGGACAATTATGCCTCCTGGCAGGAATACATCGCCGACCTTGGACATCTGAATGGGGTGGCGTCCGTGCCTACCTTCTATGCCGCCCGGACGATCATCGGCCCTGTCGGGTTGGCCGTGATGGGCGTTACGGCGCTGGCGGCGATCCTTACCGGCATGATCGGCGCCTATCGCGCCACCACCCGTGTGCTGTCCACCATGGCGGAGGACAAAATCCTTTCCGATAAATTTTCAAAGACTACTTACAGTATCCTGTTCATCATGGTCATCTCCATCGTGATTGCGTTCCTGGGCCGCAACGCCCTGAACTGGTTTGTGGATTTGACCTCCTTCGGCGCGGTGGTTGGTTTTGCCTATACCTCCGCTTCCGCCTGGAAGCTGGCCAGGAAGGAAAACAACAAAACAATCATGGCGACCAGCGCCGCCGGCACCATCATCACGGTGGCGTTTGCCATTGTTCATTTGATCCCCTACCTGACCGCGCTGGAAGCCATGGGCAGCGCCTCGTTCCTGCTGCTTTCCCTGTGGTGCCTGCTGGGCTTTATCTTCTACTGGCGCACGGTCAACAACAGCAACCTGACCGAATACAGCGGCATGTCCACCTCCGGCGTGGTGCTCTTTGCACTGCTGCTCTATTCTGTGCTGATGTGGTTTGCCAAACTGCTGGCGAATGAAAAATCCATGGACGGGGTGTATTATGCCCTGTCCCATTACGGCGTGATTCTGCTGCTCATTGTGTTTGTGGGGCTGGTCATCATGCTGTATGTGCAGAACCTGGTGCGAAAAAAACATGAAATACTGGAGCGGGAAAAAATCCGCGCGGTGGAGGGCAGCCTGGCAAAAAGCCAATTCCTGTTTAATATGTCCCATGACATCCGCACCCCCATGAACGCCATCATCGGGTACACGAATCTGGCCATGAAAGAGGATCAAATGCCGGTCGTCAAAGATTATTTGGCAAAAATCGACACGTCCAGCCAGCATCTTCTGAACCTGATCAACGACGTGCTGGAAATGAGCCGCATCGAAAGCGGAAAAATTGAATTGGAGTATGAGCCTGCCGACCTGTGCAAGATCGTGAAGGAAATTCACGATCTGTTCTCCCAGCAAATGGCGCAGAAACGCATTGATTTTACGGTGAACAGCAATCAAGTGCGGAACCGGTATGTATGGTGCGATCGAAAGAACCTGAACCGCGTGCTGCTGAACATCATCAGCAACGCCTACAAGTTTACGCCGGAGGGCGGAAATATTACCGCGTCGATTTGGGAAATCGGCAGCGGGGAAAACGGCTACGGCTCCTATGAGCTGCGGGTGCAGGACAACGGCATCGGCATGAGCAAGGAATTTGCCGAAAAAATGTTCAACGCCTTTGAGCGTGAGCGCACGTCCACCGTCAGCAAGGTGGAGGGCACTGGATTGGGCCTTGCCATCACCAAGAGCATTATCGACCTCATGGACGGCACCATCGAAGTGATCACTTCGCCCGGCAGCGGCACGGAGATGATCATTCGGTTGAAATTCCAGTTGGCCCAAAAAGAGGATGTGCGCGAAGAACAAGTCCTTGCAAACGTCGCCAGCGAGCCAAAGCAGACCCTTGATTTCAGCAAGATGCGCCTGCTGCTGGTAGAGGATAACGACATCAACCGGGAAATTGCGCAGATGATCCTGGCCCAGGCGGGCTTTTCCATTGAAACGGCTGTCAACGGTCAAATCGCCGTGGACATGGTTTCTATCTCCGAGCCAGGCTACTATGACGCCGTGCTGATGGATATTCAAATGCCTGTTATGGACGGCTACGAAGCCACAAAAGCCATTCGGGCCCTGGAAAATAAAGAATTAGCCAATATCCCCATCATCGCCATGACAGCCAACGCTTTTAAAGAGGATGAACAGGCGGCGGCCAACGTGGGGATGCAGGCGCATATTGCCAAGCCTTTGGATGTGGACAAAATGCTGAAAACCATTACCGCTGTTCTCATCGCCGCAAAACAAAGCGAATAGAAGCAAAAAATCAAAGAAGGTCCTATTATGTCTGAAAACCGCTTCAGTCAGAATTTAACGCCATTTGGCGCATGGGCATTCGCAATTGGCACCAGCATTGGCTGGGGTTCTCTGGTCGTTACGAGCAATACCTACCTGGCCCAGGCAGGCCCGATGGGCAGCGTGCTGGGCATGGTGTTCGGCGCAGTGGTGATGCTGTTTATCAGCAGGAATTACGCCTATATGATGCAGTGCTATCCGGAAGCAGGCGGCGCTTACAACTATGCCAAAGAAGTATTCGGGCATGACTACGGTTTCCTGACGGCCTGGTTCCTGTCCCTGACCTACCTGGCGATCCTGTGGGCCAACGCCACCTCCTTGCCGCTGTTTATTCGGTACTTTATTGGGGATGTGCTCCGCTTTGGCAGAATGTATTCTCTGTTTGATTATGATATATTCCTGGGCAAGGCGATCCCGCCAATTGCCGCGATTGTGCTGATCGCATGGCTGTGTACTCGCGGAAAGAAGCAGGCAGCCCGGCTCATGGGCGGCCTTGCCATCTTGTTTGTGGCAGGAATCACCGCTGTGTTTGCGCTGTCCTTTCTCCGGCTGGATCGTCCGCTTTCGCCTGCTTTCGTTCCCGATACCGCTGGAATTTCTCAAATTATAAAGATTGCCGTCATTTCTCCCTGGGCGTTCATTGGCTTTGAAAGCATTTCCCACGGCGCGGAGGAATTTTCTTCAAGCGCGGCAAAATCTTTCGGATTCTTGTGGTGACGATCACTTCCACCACGTTGCTGTACCTGTTCATTACGCTCCTTTCTGTCACAGCGTACCCCTCCGAATACGCCTCCTGGCTGGAATACATCCGCGATCTGGATCACCTGGAGGGGATCAAGGCGCTCCCTGCTTTTTATGCCGCCCAGCATTACCTGGGCAGCTTGGGCGTGGGGCTGCTGATGGCGTCCTTTCTGGCACTGATCATCACCAGCCTGATCGGCAACATCACTGCCCTCAGTCGTTTGTTCCACGCTATGGGCAAGGATCGCATCCTGCCCGCCCGCTTTGCTGAAATCAATGCCCATGGCGCGCCGGGCAACGCGATCCGGCTGATCGTGGGGCTGTCCCTGCTGATCCCCTTCCTGGGGCGGACGGCCATCGGCTGGATCGTGGATGTGACCACCATCGGGGCGACCATCATTTATGCCTTTGTGTCCGCCTCTGCCAGAAAACTTGCGCTCAAGAGAAGCGACCGCGCCGAAAAATGGACGGGAACGATTGGCTTTGCCCTGATGATCATTTATCTGCTCTATCTGCTCCTGCCCAATCTGGTTTCGCGGGGCTCTATGGCCAAGGAATCCTATTTCCTGTTTATTGTCTGGAGCATTCTGGGCTTCCTGTTTTTCAGGAACATTCTGCATCGGGACAAAGCCCGTCGATTTAGCGAATCGGTGATCGTGTGGATGGCGCTGCTGGCGCTGGTGCTGTTCATCGCCCTCATTTGGACGCAGCAATCCATGATTTCCTCCAATCAGGTGATGATGGACCACATCCGGGAGTATTATACGGTATCCGGCGATGCATCCCAGCTTCGCCTTGCTGATGAACTATTCATCGGGCAGCAAATGAACGAATTGGAAAAAGCGAACACCCAAACCATCCTGATGGCGACGGGCATGTTCATTTTTGCCCTGGTGATTATGCTGAGCAACTATTCCTTTATGAACAAGCAGACCAAGGAAAGCCAGCGCATTGCCAACACCGACCCGCTGACCGGGGTGAAAAGCAAACACGCATATCTGATGCGAGAAAAAGAACTGGACGACGAAATAAGCCGGAGCGCAGCCAAGGGCTTTTCCGTGGTCGTTTGCAATGTGAACGGCCTGAAATTTATCAATGATACATGGGCATAAAGCAGGCGACGAATATATCCGTTCAGCCAGCCGCCTGATTTGTGAAATATTCCAGCACAGTCCGGTGTATCCCGTGGGCGGGGATGAATTCGTGGTGATCCTGTATGAGCGGGACCATGCGAACCGCGAAAAACTGATGAACAACCTGAACAGGCAGGTGGAAAACAACCTGGGAACCAATCAGGTGATCATTTCCACAGGAATCGCGGACTATCAGCCTGGTTCAGATCATTCTTTCCATCCTTTGTTTGAACGCGCCGATCAGCTCATGTACCAGCGCAAGCAAGAATTGAAGGCCATGGGCGCCAAGACGAGATAACACCGCGGAAGGAGAAAAGCGCAATGCTGAAAAGTCATGATAAATTTCATTCCACCAACGGAAAACGCCGGGTGTTGGTGGTAGATGACGAACTGATCAATCGTGAAATACTGAAAGCGGTCCTTCAGGACGAGTATGAAGTTCTGACAGCTGCCAATGGACAGGAAGCCCTGGAAATGATCCAGCAGGAAATGGCTACCCTGTCCCTGGTGCTGCTGGATTTGATGATGCCGGTGATGAGCGGCTCTGAATTGCTGCGCCGCCTCCGGGAAAACCCCGATACCGCGCGGATTCCCGTCATCGTGCTGACCTCCGATCAAAACGCGGAAGTGGAAAGCCTGGATCAGGGCGCTACGGATTTTATTCCCAAGCCCTATCCCCAGGCGGGCGTTATTCTGGCCCGGCTTCGCCGCGTGATTGAGCTTTCCGAGGACCGGGACATCATCCAATCCACGGAACGGGACGTGCTGACGGGGCTTTACAATAAAGAATACTTCTATCGGTACGCGCAGCAGTTTGACCAGTTCCATAAAGAACTGGAAATGGACGCCATCCTGCTGGACATCAACCATTTCCATATGATCAATGAGCGCTACGGCAAAGCCTACGGCGACGAAATCCTAAAAAGAATTGGGCAACTGACCCGCGAAGCCGTGCAGGAATCCGGCGGAATCGTGTGCCGCCGGGAAGCGGATGCCTTTATGATTTATTGCCCGCACCGGGAGGATTACGCCGAACTGATGGAAAAAGCCGCTGTTTCTCTGAAGAATGAGGATACGGCCGAAAACAGGGTACGCCTGCGGATGGGCGTTTATTCCGTGGTGGATAAATCCATCGACATCGAGCAGCGCTTTGACCGGGCCAAGATGGCGGCGGACACCATCAAGGGCAGCTTTACAAAGACCATCGCCTATTACGAAAAGAGTCTCCATGAAAAGCAACTGTACATGGAACAGCTTGTGGATGATTTTTCCGCTGCCATCGCGGAAAACCAGTTCAAGGTTTATTATCAGCCAAAGTTCGATATTCGCCCGGATACGCCGATCCTGACCAGCGCCGAGGCCCTGGTGCGCTGGGTTCATCCCAAGTTCGGCATGATCAGCCCCGGCGTTTTCATCCCGCTGTTTGAGGAAAACGGCCTGATTCAAAAGCTGGATAGCTACGTATGGCGGGAAACGGCCCGGCAGATCCGTCAATGGAAGGACCAATTAAACTATTCTGTGCCGATATCTGTTAATGTGTCCCGCATCGATATGTTTGATCCAAACCTTGCGGATACCCTGCAAGGCATCCTGGAGGAGTTTTCCTTGACCAGCAACGATTTTCTGCTGGAAGTGACCGAATCCGCCTACACCTCTGACGCCGGACAAATCATCAAAACCGTGGAGCACTTGCGTTCCCTGGGCTTCCAGATCGAAATGGACGATTTCGGCACGGGCTATTCCTCCCTGCACATGATTTCCAATCTGCCCATCGACGCGCTGAAGCTGGATATGCAGTTTATCCGCAACGCCTTCAAGGAGGGCGGGAACACCCACATGCTGGAAGTGATCATCGGCATATCGGATTATCTGTCCGTGCCCGTAATTGCCGAAGGCGTGGAAACAGAAGAACAACTCCATGCACTCAAATTGCTGGGGTGCGACATCGTGCAGGGCTATTTCTTCTCCAAGCCCGTTCCCTCCGTTGAATTTGACGCTTTTATCCTGCAAAAGAAAGAAGCGGATATTGCCGAAGCGGAACGGCAGGAGCGGGAAATCAAGGAGGAAAAGCCCTCCGCGCTGAAAGCCGAGGAGATCGTTCAGCAAGTGAAAATGAACGCCCTCCGCACCGAAAAAGTGGAACAGCCGGAAGAAGAATTGCCCCAGGAGCAGCCCCAGGAGCATTCCGGCATCCAATTAAAAACAGCCTCCCTTTTCTTCCTTGTTCTGTCCCTGATCGCTGCCGCGGCACTGCTGATTGCCGATCTTTCCGTAACCAGGGGCTATCAGCGCATGGAAGCCGCCAGCGATCGCTACATCGAGGCCCAGCTGGCCGCGTCCGATATGGAATCCGGCTCCGATTATCTGACGGATCGGGTGCGCTGCTTTGTGGTCACAGGCGAAATTCAATACCTCAAAGACTTCTTTGAGGAAGTCCAGGTGACCAAACGCCGGGACGGCGCGGTGGAAAAATTGGAGAACCTGCTGGAAGGAACCGACAGCACCGCCCTGTCCAGCCTGAATACCGCGCTGACCCTTTCTAATGAACTGATCAACACCGAAAATCTGGCCATGCGGCTGATGATGGAAACGGGCAGCTACGATCCCGCCAATATTCCCGATGAAGTCAAGCAAATAACGCTTTCTCCCGAATATCTTGCCATGACGCCGGAAGAACAGCGGGAAAAGGCGCAGCAGCTGGTCTTTGACAACAATTATATGCACTATAAGGATCGCATCCGGGAAAACGTGCGGCTGTGTACCCAGGCATTGATCCGTGCCTCCAGCCAGGAACTGGACCAGGCATCCTCCCGCCTGTCGCTGCTGGTGAACCTCCAGACGGCTATGACCGTATTCCTGCTGCTGATCGTGCTGGGCATTCTGCTGCTGATTATGCTTTTGATCCGCAAGCCGCTGACCAATATGGTGAAAAAAATGCAGAAGCAGGAGCCGATCATGCCGGTGGGCGTGGAGGAGCTGCGCTTCGTTACGCGGAATTACAATAACTTTTTGAAAGAAAACAAGCAGGCGTATGAGCGGCTCAGCCATGAGGCGTCCCATGACGCACTGACGGGCTTGTTCAATCGTGGTGCGTATGACCTGTGGATGGGCAGCGCCGATACCGAGCATATCGCCCTGATCATGATCGACGTGGATTCCCTCAAAGAAATCAACGACGCCTACGGCCATCCCATCGGGGACCGCGTCCTCAAGCGCGTGTCCGAGGTCCTGCAAAGCAGCTTCCGTTCCGTGGATATGCTGTGCCGCATCGGCGGAGATGAATTTGCCGTTGTAATGACCCGTGTCAGCAGCTCCATGCGTCCGCTGGTACTGAATAAGATCAACAAAGTCATGGATATTTTGCAGCATCCCAAGAACGATCTGCCGCCGGTCAGTTTGAGCGTTGGCGTCGCTTTCTCTGACCGCGAAAACGCGGATGGGGATATTTATAGGGACGCGGATACGGCCTTGTACCGGGCCAAAGAAAAAGGCCCTAAAAGCGTGGAAGTGTTCTGACGACCACACAGGCGATTTGCAATCTGACAAAAAAGCCCTCCGATCTGCGGATTCTCAATCCACAGCGGAGGGCTGAATCATACAAATCTGTAGTTTTTCCTGATTCAGTTTTCTGTTTTCGGTCTCTCAACCCCACAACCACCGGGCACGGGGACAATGGAGTCTTTTTCCGGAAAACCTTATTATTCCTTTATCAGAGCCACTTTCGAGATAGCTGAAAGCGTTGTGCCATAAGGAGTTCCGCCTTCCCGGTACTCATTCCCACTCGCTCCTGGCAAAGCCATCTTAAGCGATTTTGTTAGGCCTATTTGGCTCATATTATCCACATTCGTCATATTCCATCCGTTGGGATGGGCTATCTGACTTTGTGTTGCCAAAGTGTTGCCACGTTTGACACTTGGAGTATAGCAGACAGCGGAAGAAAAGTTAAGCAAATATGTTTTGCTCTGTCTATCATAACACGTTACATGAATCATGAAATGTGAAAGAGAAAACCGCCGCTCCCACAGTGGCCTTATCTTTGAATAGGTAAAGAACATAAGCCAATATCACTGATAAATCTTTGGACTGTTCTGCTCAACCAGGATAATCTTTTACATTTTTCGCTTGAACCCAATCCAGAATGTCCTTCGCTGATGCCATAATAGCATTCACATGGAGCGCATCGTTCAAAATGATGTCATGATCAAATGCTAACTTTTCTCCGTCGGGGAGAAAAACGGTAGGCTGCTCATTCACCAACTGAACATTCATCCATCTGGCCTCTGCCGCATCATCTGCGCCATGAATCGGATGATCACTGTATTCCACATAGGCCGTATAGGCCACGGATACGACCCATCCTCTCGGATCGCGGCCAGGTTTGCTATACACACCCACAAGCTGCAAAGAATCGCATGCCACCCCTGTTTCTTCTTGTAGTTCACGAAAGGCTGTATGTGCAATCGGTTCATCCGGATTAGCAAATCCGCCAGGCAGGGCCCAGCAGCCCAGATAAGGGTGATTCGCCCGGCGGATCAAAAGGACCTTCATTTGGTCTCCGTCGCGCGCAAACAGGGCAATATCAGCCGTTAACGCGGGCCTCGGATAATTTTTCCCTTTGTAGGCCGCAATGGCTTCCGCTTCCGTCCGTCCTTTTGAATCCCGCTTTTCCAGCATGGTTACCTCCCAAAAAAACAGAAGCTGCCGCCCCATTATCGTGGAACGGCAGCTGGTATTGCATCAGAAATCCACTTCCGTATCGTAGTAGCAGCACTTGAGCAGTTTTTCCATTTCCTCTTGGCTGGGCTGCCGGGGGTTGGAGCCGGTGCAGGCGTCGCCGATCGCATTCTTTGCGATTTCAGGCAGACGCTCCAGGAACACCTTCTCTGGCACAAAGCCGCTTTCCGTGGGATAGCTGTCCGCCCCGTAATGCTGGATGCAGTGCGGAATATTCAGATCATCATTCATCTTGCGCAGATAGGCGATCAGCGCGGCAACCTTCTCATCATTGCTGGCATTCTTGTCCGCGATACCCATGTAATCCACGATCACGCCGTAGCGCTTTTTCGCGGTCTCATCCTTTGCGTTGAAAGCGATGACTTTCGGCAGGTACATGGCGTTGGCGGCGCCGTGGATGATGTGCGCGCCGTAATCCGCAAAGGCAGCACCCGTCTTGTGCGCCATGGAGTGAACGATGCCCAGCAACGCGTTGGAAAACGCCATGCCGGCAAGGCACTGGGCATTGTGCATCCGATCCCTTGCTTCCATATCGCCGTTATAGGATTTCACCAGATCGTTCATAATCATTTCAATGGCATGGATCGCCAGCGGATCGGTGTAATCGCAATTTGCGGTGGAAACGTATGCTTCCACGGCATGGGTCATGGCATCCATGCCGGTGTGGGCCACCAGCTTCTTAGGCATGGTCTCAGCCAATTCAGGATCAACGATGGCCACATCGGGCGTGATTTCAAAATCCGCGATGGGGTATTTGATGCCCTTGCTGTAGTCGGTGATAATGGAAAAAGCTGTGACTTCCGTTGCGGTGCCACTGGTGGAGGAAACGGCGCAGAAATGCGCCTTCTTGCGCAGCTCAGGAATACCAAACACCTTACACATGTCCTCAAAGGTGCATTCCGGATATTCATATTTGATCCACATGGCCTTGGCCGCATCGATGGGGCTGCCGCCGCCGATGGCCACGATCCAATCAGGCTTAAAATCCAGCATCGCATCCGCGCCGCGCATGACGGTTTCCACGGAGGGATCGGGCTCAATGCCGTCAAAAATCTTTACTTCCATGCCGGCTTCTTTGAGATAGGCTTCCGCCCGATCCAGGAAACCAAACTTTTTCATGCTGCCGCCGCCTACGCAGATCATGGCTCTTTTGCCCTTGAAGGTTTTGAGTGCCTCCAATGCGCCTTTTCCGTGATACAGATCTCTAGGGAGTGTGAACCGTGCCATGCTTGTGACCTCCTGTAAAAACATTGTCCTGGTTTCTTCAAACCGACAGTAGTATATCGATACTTGTTTATAAAATGAATTACCAAAATGGCATATCAACTATATCACTGCATATCATAAGCGCCGTATAGCGAAGAAACTTATATGAAATGATATATCTGCAATGCAAAACTAATCATTCTTTATTTATCGATTTTCCTATATAATGCCTTCGGCAAAGCGGATGAAAGAATATTTCGCGGCTTGCCACCAGACGCTGACACAGAGGAACGAAAAAAGGAGGATGCGGAAAATGAAGAACTATTTCGATCTCAAGGGACAGGTTGCGATCGTGACGGGCTGCTCCACAGGCCTGGGAGTACAAATGGCCAAGGCACTTGCCAACCAAGGCGCAAATATCGTGGCCGTAGCGCGCCGTCAGAACATGATCGACGAGGTGGCGAAAGAGATCGCTGCGGAATATGGCGTGGAAGCCCTGGCTATTCGCTGCGACATCACCGATACCGATGCCGTGAACGCCATGGTGGACCAAGTGGTGGCTAAGTTTGGCCGGGTGGATATCCTGATCAACAATGCGGGCACTGGCGCTGTGGCTCCCGCCGAGGATATTACCGATGATCAGTTCAGCAACGAAATGAATATCGACCTGTTCGGTTCCTTCCGTGTTGCCCGCGCTGTGGCCAAGAAAGCCATGATCAACGCCAAGTATGGCCGCATCATCAACATTGCCTCCATGTACGGCCTGGTAGGCAACAAGATCGCCGGTTCCGCGCCTTATCATGCCGCCAAAGGCGGCGTGGTCAACATGACCCGCGCGCTGGCTGCTGAGTGGGGAAAGTATAACATCACCGTCAACGCTATCTGCCCCGGCTATTTTTACACCGATCTGACTCGTGATACCCTGAACAGCGATTTCTTCCAGCAGAACGCCAAGACCATGATCCCCGAAGAACGCTACGGCGAAGAAGGCGAATTGGACACCGCTGCCATTTTCCTGGCTTCCCCTGCTTCCAGTTATGTTACGGGCGTGAACCTGGCTGTAGACGGCGGCTATACAGCCATGTGATTCAAGCACACTGATTCGCCAGTCCGCCATGCGGACAGACATACGTTCAAAGGCGGCTCTTGAGAATCAAGGGCCGCCTTTTATCAGAATGGAGTGAAGATATGATGTATAAAATCGTCAGAAAGCGGGTGTTGAACCCCACTGTGACGCAGATCGAGGTGGACGCGCCGCTGGTGGCCCGGAAGGCAAAGCCCGGCCAGTTCATCATCCTGCGGGTGGATGAAGAAGGAGAGCGCATCCCGCTGACCGTAGCGGGCACCAACCCGGAAGAAGGCACCGTAAAGGTGATTTTCCAGGTGGTGGGCGCGACCACGGAAATCCTGAATCATAAGGAAGCGGGCGATTATCTCCAGGATTTCGCCGGCCCGCTGGGCGTGGCCACGCACACGGAGGGCATCAAAAACGTCTGCGTCGTAGGCGGCGGCGCGGGCTGTGCCATCGCCATGCCGGTGGCGGAGGAATTCCATCGTCTCGGCGCGAAAGTCACCAGCATCATTGGCTTTCGGAACAAGGATTTGCTGATCCTGGAGGATGAGTTCAAGGCTTGTTCTGACCAATTGATCGTGATGACCGACGACGGCTCCTATGGCCGTCACGGCAATGTGACCGTGCCGCTGAAGGAAATGCTGGAAGCGGGCGAGCAATTTGATATGATCATCACCATCGGCCCCCTGATCATGATGAAATTTGTGGTCGCTGCCGCTAAGCCCTTCGGCGTGCCTGTCACTGCCAGCATGAACCCCATCATGATCGACGGCACCGGCATGTGCGGCGGCTGCCGCATCACACTGATCCAGGATGGCAAGCGCGTCACCAAGTTCGCCTGCGTGGATGGGCCGGATTTCAACGGCTATGAGATTGACTTTGACGAAGCCATGAGCCGGGGCCGCATGTATGCGGCATAT
>JAFUFC010000025.1 GCA_017470095.1 Clostridia bacterium
AAAAACAGATCCAGCACGATGTTGACCGCCGAGGCCAGCACCAGGAAAAGCACCGGGGTTTTGCTGTCGCCCAGGGCGCGGAGGATGCCGCTGGCCATGTTGTACAGTACGCAGCAGGGGATAGCGGCGAAGATGATGCCGATGTAGTTGACGGAGGAATCCAGGATCTCCTCCGGCGTGTTCATGAGCCGCAGCATGGGCCGGCACAGCAGCGTGGCGGCTGTGCCAAAAGAGACGCTGAATACCGCGCTGAGCACGATGGCGTGATATACGTACCGGCGCAGGGCATTCTCGTCCTTGGCGCCAAATGCCTGGGCGATGGGAATGGAGAAGCCGGAGCAAAAACCCAGGCACAGCCCGATCACCAGAAAATTGATGGAGCCGGTGGCGCCCACCGACGCAAGCTTTTTGGCGCCCAGATACTGGCCTACGATGGCCGTGTCCACAAAGCTGTAAAATTGCTGGAACAAGACTCCGAAAAGCAGCGGGGCGGCAAAGGAAATCACCAGCTTCATGGGGTTTCCTTCTGTCAGGTCGCGGGTGGTGGTGCGGGCCATACTATTTCCTTCCTTTTCCACGGATCCTTCCGATCCGCAAGGCTCGTTATAGCACGTTTCCGTCAATTGCGCAAGCAGGGAAAAATGGTGGAAAGATGGCCCGTTCATCGATGAAATTTGTCAATAAACGCATAAGGAAAAAGCCGGTCTAAAAAGACCGGCTCAGGCAGTCAAAAAAGGCCGCTTATCGCGACTTTTTTCGACTGCCTGGGGCGGATATCATCCGCCCGAATAGAACCGATTCAACCAAATGATGGTAAATCCGGAAAAATCAACGAGTTTCGACAGGCGGATGCAATCCGTCTTTGCATGGCTTGGAGACGTTTTGTTGGTAGTTTTGATCTTGTTTTAAACTTACCTCTCCACCAGACAACGGCTCCCGCCCAATGGGAAAGCCTGATTCCGCTTTGCTTGCGGACTTACCGGTTGTCCACTTTTTCCGGATACAGATCATGCTGGCTCAGGCGCTGCCAGGCCACGTCCTCCCATTTGGTGCCGGGCTTGCCGTAATTGCAGTAGGGATCGATGGAAATGCCGCCCCGGGGGGTAAATTTGCCCCAGACCTCGATGTACTTGGGGGCCATCAGGCGGATCAGGTCCTTCATGATCACGTTCATGCAGTCCTCGTGGAAATCCCCGTGGTTGCGGAAGCTGTACAGGTATAGTTTTAATGATTTGCTTTCCACCATCCGCTCCCCGGGCACATAGCTGATGTACACGGTGGCAAAGTCCGGCTGGCCGGTGATGGGGCACAGGCTGGTGAATTCCGGGCAGTTGAACTTGACGAAATAATCGTTCTCCGGGTGCTTGTTGACGAATGTCTCCAGCATTTCCGGGGCGTAATCACTGCTGTACACCGTTTTCTTGTTTCCAAGAAGCGTCAATCCCTGGGCTTCTTCCTTGCTTCTTCCGCTCATATTATAGCTCCTTCCACACCCGCTTGAGGGCCTGCACCAGCAGCGCCCCGGCGATACCTGCGATGAATTGGCCCACCAGCAGGCTGATGGCCAGCGTCCAGTAGGGAATGCCCAGCAATTGGCTCAGCCACGTCGACACGCCCAGGGCCGGGATCAGCGTGATGGGCAGCGCTGCAAACCATGGAGAAGCCTTTTTCTTCCCGATCAGGGCGCAGCAGCCGGCGGTGAGCAGGCCTACCAGCCCGCCGCCTACGATATCAAAGAACCCCAGCCCGCCCATGACCATATTGGCCAGCAGGTTGGACAGGCCCAGCGGCAAAACCAGGAACGGAAACAGATAGGCAGAAGCGTAGATGGCCGTGGCGATCCGCACCTGATACTGACCAAAGGCAAAGCTCTGAGTCAGGTACATGACCACGATGTACAGCGCAATGACAACTCCAGACATGGTAATTTTTTGCGTGTTGTTCAGGTTCTTCATATCCATTTTCGTCACCTCCTCGGACAGAAAATGGGCGCGCCCATCCCAGGCGCACCCAACAAAATTGCTTTTGTTTTCGTCCCTAGTTTTGTTTAAAGACAGGATGGTTCCGAACTGTCTGCCGCTTGGCTTGGAAAGTATAGCATAGATTCTGCCGGTGGTCAAGAACAGAATGCGCGTATATTAGGCAATGATTCTTCCTTTCAGCGCCTTGCCATTTTCCCGGAAACGTGGTAGGATAGGCGAGGATCACCGGATGGAACGGAGGAAAATGAACATGGAGAGAAAAAACGCGTGGAACGCCTATGACGAAGCGGCGCTGGAGAAGGTAGAAAAAGCCGCGCAGGGCTACAAAAAATTCATCGACCAGGGCAAGACAGAGCGGGAATGCGCTTATCAGGCCATCGAGACCGCCAAGGCGGCGGGCTATACCAGCCTGGAAGAAGCCATTGTGCAGGGCAAGGCCGTCAAGCCCGGGGATAAGCTGTATCAGGTGCAGATGGGCAAGGCCGTGATGCTGTTCCACGTGGGCAAACAGCCCATTGAACGGGGCATGAACATCGTGGGGGCCCATATCGATTCTCCTCGTATCGATGTGAAGCAGAATCCTTTCTATGAGGACAATGATATTGCCTATGCCGATACCCATTATTACGGCGGCATCAAGAAATACCAGTGGGTGGCTCGGGCCCTGGCGCTTCACGGCGTGGTGGCCAAGAAGGACGGCACCCTGGTGAATGTCGTGATCGGCGAGGACGACGGCGATCCTGTGGTGGGTATTTCCGACCTGCTTATTCATCTGAGCCAGGAGCAGATGGTCAAAAAAGCCAGCGAAGTGATCGGTGGGGAGGACTTAGATATTATGCTGGCTGGCCGTCCTTTACAGGGCGCGGACAAGGAGCCGGTGAAGGCCATGCTGCTGAGCATTTTGAAGGAAAAGTACGGCCTGGAGGAAGAAGATATGCTCTCTGCCGAAATCGAGGCCGTGCCCGCGGGCAAGAGCCGGGATTACGGCTTGGATCGCAGCATGATCCTGGGCTATGGCCATGACGACCGGGTGTGCGCCTATGCCGAAATCGAGGCCATGCTTCAATTGCCCGCGGTGCCCGAATACACCTGCTGCTGCCTGCTGGCTGATAAAGAAGAAATCGGATCCGTGGGCGCTACCGGCATGCAGGCCAAATATTTTGAAAACGCTGTGGCGGAGTTGTTGGCCCTGACCACCGGCAAGGAAAGCAATTTGGCGCTGCGCCGGGCGCTGGCCAACAGCCGCATGCTCAGTTGCGACGTCAGCGCGGGCTTCGATCCCCTGTTTGCTTCCGCCTTTGAAAAGAAAAACGCCGCCTTCCTGGGCCGGGGTGTGTGCTACAACAAATTCACCGGTTCCCGGGGCAAATCCGGCTCCAACGACGCCAACGCTGAATTCCTGGGCCGGCTGCGCAAGGTGATGGATGATCACGACATCGCCTGGCAGACCGCCGAGCTGGGCCGGGTCGACTTGGGCGGCGGCGGTACCATCGCTTACATTTGCGCCCTGTACGGCATGGAAGTGATCGACAGTGGCGTGCCGGTGCTTTCGATGCACGCGCCCCAGGAAATCATTAACAAGGCCGACCTTTACGAGGCCATTCGGGCGTATACGGTGTTCATGACCGATATGGGCCCCAGGGCTTGATGGGTTTATGGCTTATGGCAGGCAGCTGGGGTTTTTCTCCGGCTGCCTGCTTTTTCCTTTTGATTTTCTTCCGCTTTTAGGTGACGGACGGGAAAAACCGTGCTATAATGATGAAGATACGGAATACCGTAATACAGCTGCAAATGATAGACGACGATCAGGAAAGAGGTTATTGCCATGCAGGGAAAACGACCCATGAACCGGAAAAAGAACGTGACCGGCCAGGCCTCCTCGGACAGCATGAACACCCATGGCGCGGGACGGCAGGAGGGCCCGGTGGGCGCGAAAGACGGCCATCAGGGCCGCGGCCAGCAGCCTGCTGATGTTCTGCGGGGCATGATGAACAATGCCACCCGTCCCCTGAACCGGCCCAAGAATCCAACGGGCCAGGCCACCGGCAGCATGAACACCCACGGCCTGGGGCAGGGCGGAGCGTCTCAGCAAAGCCGGCCCACGGGCGCAGCGCCCACGCAGCAGGCACAGCGCCCCCAGCAAACGCAGCAAACCCAGCAGCGTCCCCAGCAGACCTTTCAGCAAACCAGCGGCGGTGCTTCCCGGCCCACCACCCGGTCCGGCAGCAGCCCGTTGATGCTGATCATCATCGCCGCGGTGCTGCTCCTGGGCGGCGGCGGCGGCCTGAGCAGCCTTTTTGGCGGCGGCGACAACGGCGGCACGGTGGATTTGAATTCTTCTTCCAATCAGCAATCGTATGCTTCTTATGCCACGGCCGCGCCGGCCCAGTCCTCTTCCAACGCCAGCGACCTGCTGGCCGCGCTGCTGGGCGGCGATACGGGCACGGATTATGGCGTCGCTTATGCCCCCACGGCCACCCGCCGTCCTTTTGCCACCGCCACTCGGCGGCCCGTAGCGACGGCTACTCCCCGGCCCTCTTCCGTTAGCGGCGGCGACCTGCTCAGCCAATTGTTGGGCGGCGGCTGGTATGCCAGTCAAACAGGCTCCGGCACTGCTTACGCCGGGTCCGCAGCCTCCGCTTCTTCGGCCAGCGCCAATTACAGCGCCGTGAACCGCACCGTGGCCGCCGGCAGCCGCAGCAAGTATACCGCCATTAAAGGCAACGGCAAGGATACCATGACCATCATGGTGTATATGTGCGGCGCCGATCTGGAATCCCGCTCTGCCATGGGCACCAAGGATTTGCAGGAAATGCTGAACGCTTCCTTCGGCAGCAACATCCGCCTGATCGTGTACACCGGCGGTAGCACCCAATGGCGCAACAATGTGGTGTCCAGCCAGAATAATCAGGTCTGGCAGGTGAAGGACGGGCAGCTCAACTGCCTGGTGCAGAATGCGGGCACCGCCTCGATGACCAATCCGGCCACCCTGGCTTCCTTTATCCAATATTGCGCCAGCAATTTCTCCGCCAATCGCTATGCCCTGATCCTGTGGGATCACGGCTCCGGCTCTGTCAGCGGCTATGGCTACGATGAAAAGAACCCCCGTTCCGGCTCCATGAGCCTGGCCGGGCTGAACACCGCCTTCCAAAACGGCGGCGTAAAATTTGATTTTATTGGCTTTGACGCCTGCCTGATGGCTACGGTGGAAAATGCTTTGATGGCCAGCAAATACGCCGATTACCTGATCGCCTCCGAAGAAACGGAGCCGGGGATCGGCTGGTATTATACGAACTGGCTCACGGCCCTGGGAAACAATTCCTCCCTGGCCACGCTGGACATTGGTAAGCAGATCATCGATGATTTCGTGGCCACCTGCTCCTCCCAGTGCCGGGGCCAGCAGACCACCCTGTCGATCATCGACCTGGCGGAAATCGAACACACCATTCCCGCCAATCTGACGGCCTTTTCCCAGTCCATATCGAGTTTGATTTCCAATCAGGAATACAAGGCGGTGTCCAACGCCCGCAACGGCAGCCGGGAATTTGCCTCCTCTTCCCGCATCGATCAGGTCGATCTGAGCGACCTGTGCGACCACCTGGGCACGGCGGAAAGCGCCGCGCTGGCGAAGGCCCTGCGTTCCGCCGTCAAGTATAACCGAATCAACAATATCACCAACGCCTACGGCCTGTCTGTCTACTTCCCCTATCAAAAGGTGAGTAACGTGGATAAGGCTGTGAGCACCTACGAAGCCATCGGTATGGATTCCAGCTACGCCGACGCCATCCGCGCTTTTGCCAGCGTGGAGGCCAGCGGCCAGGCGGTGTCCGGCGGTTCTTCCTCTGCCATTCCCAGCCTGTTTGGCGGCTTTGGCGGCGGCGCGTCTTCCGCTTCTTCCGCGGATATGATCGGCGATCTGCTGTCGGCCTTCCTGGGCGGCGGCTTTGGAGACATGGGCCTGAGCAGCGGCAACAGTGGCTTTCTGTCCGGCCGGAACCTGAGCGACAGCCAGTTGCAGACCTATCTGGCCGCTAATTTGCTTGACGGCGGAAAACTGGTCTTCCAAAAGAGCGGCGATGATTACGTGCTGGATCTGCCCGAAGACCAGTGGTCACTGGTTACCGGGGCGGATTTGAACTTGTTCTACGATAACGGCGCGGGCTACATCGATTTGGGCCTGGATAACCTGTTTGATTTCGACGATCAGGGCCGGATGGTGGCTGACACCGAAGGCACCTGGCTGGCCATCAACGGTCAGCCTGTGGCCTACTACCATGAAACCAGCCAGGAATTCGAAAATGGCGGCTGGATCATCACCGGCCGGGTGCCCGCCCTGCTCAACGGCAGCCGGGTGGATTTGCTGATCCTGTTTGATCAGGAACATGAAAGCGGCTATGTGGCGGGTGCGCAGAATGTGTACCTGAACGGGGAAACCGATACCATAGCTAAGGCACTGACGGAGATCGAAACCGGCGACACGGTGGTCTTCCTGGCTGATTTGTACGACTATGATCAGAATTATACTGATAGCTATGAGCTGGGCAACCCCATCACCGTGGACGGCGAGCTGACCGTCAGCGACGTATATCTGCCTGATGCCAGCAAGGTGCTGGCCACCTACCGCTTCACCGACCTGTATCAGCAGACTTACTGGACGCCGGTGATTGGCAAGTAAATGGAGCTGCGCCGCCGCGGCCCTGTTCGCTGCGGCGGCATGAATGGTCAAGGAGGAAAAGAAACGGATGGGAAATCAGCCGTGGTTTCGGCGTTGGAGCGCGCTCCTGCTGGCCCTTGTGATGGCAGGATGCGCCTGCGCGGCAGCGGAAAATGACGCCATACAAAAGGAGATGGATGAGATGACCTTGCGGGAAAAGGTGGGGCAGCTGTTCGTGATCCGGCCGGACGCCCTGGAGGGCCGTTTCGGCCCGGCGGAGCTGGAGGATAACAGCATCGTCGGCACCACCCAGGTGACCGATGAAATGCGGAACGTATATGCCCAGTATCCCTGCGGCGGCTTTGCGCTGTTTCGCAAAAATATTCTTTCGCCCGATCAGCTGATGAATTTGACCCGGGACCTGCACGCTTTGAATGGCGATTGCACGCCCATGCTCAGCATCGATGAAGAAGGCGGTCGGGTGGCTCGGCTGGGCAATCATCCGGTGGATTTTGGCGTACCCAAAATCGAGCCTATGGGCAGCATTGCCGCTTCGGGCGATGAAGCGCGGGCTTACCATGTGGGCAAGACCATCGGCGATTACCTGGGTCGCTACGGCCTGGATGTGGATTTTGCCCCGGTGGCCGATGTGAATACCAACGCGCTTAACCCCGTCATTGGGGATCGGGCCTTCGGAGACGATCCGGCTGTGGCTGCCCGGATGGTGGGGCAGGTGATTGCCGGATTGCGGGACGGCGGCACCGCCGGATGCCTCAAGCATTTCCCCGGCCATGGGGACACTGCCACCGACACCCATACCGGCTACGCGGAAACCCTGAAAACCTGGGAGGAAATCCGCTCTTGCGAAATGGTCCCCTTCCGGGCAGGCATTGAAGCAGGGGCCGATCTGATCATGACGGCCCACATCGCCGCCCCCAATGTAACCGGCAGCGATGAGCCGGCCACCATGTCCCGCATTATTTTGACGGAAAAGCTGCGGGAAGAAATGGGTTATCAGGGCGTGATTATTACTGATGCGCTTTCGATGGGCGCCATCACCCAGAAATATTCTTCCTCCGAAGCCTGCGTCCGGTGCATCCAGGCGGGGGTCGATTGGCTGCTGATGCCGCTGGACTACTTCGAGGCTTTTGACGGCGTAGTGCAGGCGGTGGAGAGTGGCCTGATCCCCGAAAACCGCATCGACGAAAGCGTCCGTCGCATCCTTACGTTTAAGCAGGATCACGGCATTTGAAAGGAGCGAAAGCACGATGAACGTTGAACACCGCTTGCAGCGGGAAATTGAAGATGTGACGCGCCGCTACCAGCAGGAAGGATATTTTCCTTCCGCCTGCGTGCGGGTGTTTAATGAAAAGGAAACGCTGGCGGTGGTGTGCGTAGGCGACGCGCAGGAGGATTCGGTTTTTGATGTGGCCAGCCTGACCAAAATCGCCACCGCCACTCAGGTGCTGCTGCTGATCAGCCAGGGCAGGCTGGGGCTGCACAGCCCCCTTGCTGATTATTTTCCGGAAATTGCAAAAGACGCTTACCTTTCAAAGAGATTGGATGGCGTGACGCTCTACCACCTGCTGACCCATACCTCCACCTTGGTGGATTGGTATCCCTTTTACAGCCGCCGGGGAGAGGATTTCTTTTCCGTGCTCAGGTACGCTTTGCAGCACACTGAACCCACTGTGGGTATGGTGTATTCCGATTTGAATTTTATGCTGCTGGGCAAGCTGCTGGAGAGGGTGCAGGGAAAGAACCTAAATGCCTGCTTGCAGGAAGATTTGGTGCAGCCCCTGGGCCTGGGCACCATGCTCTTTCACCCGGATGCCAGTTTGCCGCTGATGCCTTCCTGCTATGGCAACCCCATTGAGATGGGTATGTGCGCTGAGCGGAACATTGCCTTTGACGGCTTCCGCCCCTTGGGTATACCGGTCATCGGCACGGTGAACGATGGCAACAGCCACTATTATTTTGACGACGCGGCGGGCCACGCGGGCATTTTTGCCAATGCGTTGGCCTATGAAAAGTTGTGCCAGTTTTATATGAATACCACCGATGAACTGCTGATCGATGCTCAGCGGGAGCAGCCCGGCGCGCCCGGCCGGGGGTTGGGCTTCCAGCGGGGCCCCAGCTATCCGCACGGCTGTGGCCACACTGGCTTCACCGGCACCGGCATTTATTTTTCCCGGGAGTGCGGCATGGGGGTGGTGTCCTTTACCAACCGGCTCTATTATCCTCAGCCCAATCCCCACGTTACTGGCGAATTCCGCCGCGCTTTGCAGGAAGCGGTATTTGCCCTGGCGGCACGGATATAAATTGAAGCATAAAACAGGCGATTTCTCATGTGACGCTGTCATGAAAAATCGCCTGTTTTTTTATGGGGATTGATCCGGCCGGGCTGTCATGCGGGATCGCTTTCCTCCGCCCGGTAGATCAGCACGGTCAGAGCGCCGCCTTGCGGCTGAGCCCAGAGCCGGATGGGGTAATGAAGCAAGTTGGTGAATTTCAAATCGCTGAAAGGGCCCACGGCGGAATCGAACCACTGCGGAATGTAATTGACGCCGCTTTTCCGATGCACCTGCACGGCGTCCACCTGTAAGGGCAGACCCAGAACGGCATTATATAGGGTGGTGGATACTTGGCACACGCCACCGCCGTATCCAACGCCTTTTTGGCTGATGTTAGGGGCTAATTGATACTTGCCGCCCTGAGAATAGGGCCCGCAGTGCCTGTTGAAGGAATAGGTTTTTCCGGGCTTGATGACGTCGTTGTGTATGCGCTGGCAGGCCAGGGAAATGTTGTATGCCCGTTCCTTTGCCCGGGGAGCGCCGGTTTTGGCGTTGTAATACGTGGTAAATCCGCCGATCAGGTCTCCAGGCTGGGCTTCCTCCCAGGGGGTGAAGGCCCAGTAATCACCCCGGCTCCTGTCCAGTTTGCCCGTGCCGCGCCAAACCGCCAGACGGTAATTTTTTTCGTTGGCTTCGGTAACGCAGACCATGGTTCCTCCCTTGGCGGTCAGCCCGCCGAATTTTCCGCCGGTAATGCGGGTTTCCTGGGTAAAGGTGATGATGCCTGCATTGACGGTTCGCCTGGGAACGGGGTACTTCATGGCGTTTAAGGAGCGGAACCGGGCCAGGCATTTGGTTTTGATATAGCCCTTGTCGCCCTTGCCGGACACATAAGACCAGGTATCGCCCAATTCGTACACGGCCACCTTGGTGCCCTCTTTGATGGAGGCCACTTGGCCCTTTCCTTTGGTTTTTTCCCGCAGAACAGTATCTTGAATCACATAGGCCTCGTATTTGCGCACCCGCTTTTCGTCCGCGTGAGCTGGCAGCAGCATGCCGGGCAGCAAGCACAGTGCCAAGGACAGGGCTATCCAATGGCGCTTCAAGAAAAACGCTCCCTTCATCTTCAGAATGATAGCTTCCACAATAATTATGGCATAGAAACGGCGGTTTGTCCACCATCGGTCAGGGAAATATATTCGATCACGCCCTCGGTGACGGCTTGAGCTACCTTCTGCCGGTAATCCTCTGTCAGCAGCAGGGCCTCTTCATTGCTGTTGGATAGAAACCCGCATTCCACCAGCACGGAGGGAATATCCAGCGACAGCATAAAATAATCCCCGGCCATGGCGGCCCGTTTTTTTGCGGGCTGCAATATCCGAATCATGGCGGCCTGAATGGCTCCGGCCAGCAGGCGGCTTTGCTCTTGATTTTTTCGGTAAAAAACCTGGGGGCCAGCTTCTTTCCGGCTGCGGTATTCGTTCATGTGTACGCTGATGAGCAGGTCAGCGCCGCCTTGCCGGGCGATGTCCAGCCGGGCGGTCAGGTCGGCCCGCTTGTTCCGGTCGTATTCCATATCGCTTTCCCGGGTCATAAGCACCTGCGCGCCGCTTTGCGCCAGGGCGCTTTGCAGTGCCAGGGCCGTTTGCAGGTTGATGTCCTTTTCCCACGTGCCGGAATCCTTGGCTCGGGCGCCGCCGTCGCTCCCGCCGTGGCCCGCGTCCACCAGGATGATGTGGCCATCGAGAGGGCCGCCGCTTTGCTGCACAGGACGGGCCGGAATAGCCGGTTGGGCCGGGCGCGGGGCTACGGCCAGAACCAGCAGTCCCATGCTCATCATGGCCAGCAATATCAGCCGCCGCTTCAACCTGTTTCCCATACCCATCGCCTCCTGTAACAAAATATGGCCGGACGGCGGTCGGATATGCTGTCAAATGAAAATTTTCTGAACTTTTTCGGGAAAAACCATTCTCGGAATTATCCACAGCTAAAAAATGAAAAATATACATTGAAATATGCATTGTATGCACTGCTGAAGAACGGAAATCCAGGCAAAATCAGGACGGAAAAATGTATATGCGGTATATGCTTGTCGAAATTATGCGAGAAAGCGCAAATTCAAACTATCCACATTATCCACAGAGTTATCCACAGAAAAGTGTCCAAAAAGCCCCGATTTTCCGGAAGGACTGTGGATAACTTCTGCAAAAATAAAAGTTATCCACAGCGAATTGAACCGGAGTCTGCTTTTTTGTCCACAGATTTATCCCGCCTGTTTTTTGTGAGAGAAATAAAATTTTATGCAGAAGATTGCAACAAAAATGTAAAGAAGTTTTGGCAGCATGGCAATAAAAGATGCTTGGGGAAGGAACCAGGGTCGGGATGAAAAGGGCCGCGTCCGGCGTTTCAGTAGGGGAAGGAGAATTCCGGGGTGACAAGGGCCGGGAGGATGTGATATAATGATGAAGCGGCCTGCCCAAGGCGGCAGCGTGGCGGTATTTTTCTTTTTCGAATCGTCCAAATCCAGGAGGTGCCTGTGAAATATCTGCGGCGGTTGATCTGGTATGTGTGTTCCCGGCTCATGGTGGTGGTGGCCGTGCTGGGGCTGATCACCATGGCCTTTTATTTTTCTATGAACGCCACCAACATCTATGTGATTTTAAAGGACGGCATGGCCAAAAGGGCCCAGGTGATCATGATGGGGGAGGAGGAAAGCCTTTCCCAGTATTTTGCCCCAGCGTATCTGGAACGGGATGCTCAGCTGGTTCAGGCACGCAATGACCAGTCTCCCTACCAGAATTATTACACCATCACTGGTTTTGACCACCGGCTGAACATCAACTGGGTCTGGTGCTGGCCCTGGGAGGATACGGCCCGGGCCACAGTGACGGAGCGCATTCCGGCCATCGATGGGCGGATGAAATCCACCGCCCGGGAGGCGGTGAACGCCCTGGGCTGGTCGTCCACGCCCAAATGGCCCGCCACTCAATACAGTGTGCTGCTGAGCCGGGAAAATGGCCAGTGGCGGGTGAAAAACCTGACAGCCCTCAAAACCATCGAAGAATAAATGAGGAACAAACGGATGCCTTTATTGTATTTGGCACCCATGGCGGGCATTACCGATCAGGTGTTCCGCCGGCTGTGCTTTGAAAACGGCTGCGATGCCGCCACCACCGAAATGGTCAGTGCCCAAGGATATCTGACCGCCCCCAAGGACCGGAACGCTTACCGATTCCTGCTGGCTCGCTTCCCGCAGGAAGGGGAACTGGCGGTGCAGATTTTTGGAAGCGTTCCCCATTTTATGGCGGACGCGGCAAAGCGGCTGACCGAAACGGGCCTGTTTTCCTCTATTGATATTAACATGGGCTGCCCGGCGTAGAAGGTGGTCGGCGGCGCTTCGGGCAGCGCCCTGATGAAAACGCCGGCGCTGGCGGGCGAAATTGTGGAAGCGGTGAAGAAAGCCACCAGCCTGCCGGTGACGGTGAAAATGCGTTTGGGCTGGGATGAAGCGCACCGCAACGCCGTGGCGTTTGCCAAAGTTCTCGAAGCTGCCGGAGCGGACCGGCTGACCGTGCATGGCCGCACCCGGATGCAGCAGTATAGCGGCAAGGCCGATTGGGCGGCCATTGGGGAAGTGAAAAATGCCGTGCATATTCCCGTGATCGCCAATGGGGATGTGACCGATGGGCCGTCCGCCGTGGTATGCCTGCGGGAGACCGGGTGCGACGGTATCGCCATCGGCCGGGCGGCGCTGGGCAACCCCTGGATTTTTAACGAGGTGAAGGCCGCCTTGAAAGGGGAAGCCTACATGCCACCGGATTATGAAACGGTGATCGAAACCGCCCTGCGCCATGGCCGGGAGATGGCGGCCTGGAAGGGGGAGAGGAGCGCTGTGCTGGAGATGCGCAAACATTTTTCCTGGTACGTGGCGGGCCGCCGGGGCGCGGCGCAGGTGCGCACGCAGATTCATTTGGCAGCCACGTTGGATGAGGTTGAAACGCTGCTGCGCTCCCTTTGCGAGAAAAATTGTTAAAATTCCCTGAAATGCACCGGAGAAACCGGAAAAAGGGATTGACAAAGCGGGCCGAATGACGATATAATAGCATTCGGTCACGATTGGAGTGATGTATTTGCTGCTGGACATTTCCCGCGCGTTGCGCGCTCCCGGAGAGGAGATTCCTTTCCAACATTGTGACGAGATTCCGCCGCAGGAGATCTTCGGAGAAACGGTGACGTTTGATGATGTGCTCCTGACAGGGTTCTATTCCGTGGCAGACGAAAGCCTGCACATTCGGGGCCAATTGACGGCTACGGCTCACGCGCACTGCGCCTGGTGCCTGCGGCCCGTTGATTACCCGATCGAGGTTCCTTTCGATGAAACCTTCGCCCGGTTGACTAAGTACAACCGGCAGGAAGAAAACCCGGATGAAGAGGAACGCCTGATGTATGAGGGCTCCAAAGTGGAGCTGTCCCATCTGGCGATGACGCTGGCTGTGCTGGAATTGCCCATTCGCTTTGAATGCGGCGATGATTGCGAAGGCCAAGCGGAATTCCCCTCCGGCGATGAAGCCCCATCTACACGCGATTGCCAGAAGGACATGCCCGACCAGCATCCTTTTTCGGCATTGCAACAGTTGCTGACAAAGGATCAGGAGGTGTAAAATATGGCTCTGCCCAAAGGAAAAGTATCGAAGGCTCGCGGTCGTTCCCGCCGCGCCAATTGGAAGCTGGAAGCGCCCGCTATCGTGGAATGCTCTCAGTGCCACAAGATGAAGCTGGCGCATCGCGTCTGCAAGAACTGCGGCTATTATGACGGCAAGCAGGTCGTCGTGATCGACGAAGAAAAGAAGAATGCGTAATTCCTGAGAGGAATGAAATGCGGGATGGGTGCAAACCTGCCCGCATTTTCCGAAATAGGAAGCGTTTTATGCCCATCAGAACGGGAGGAGTATGCCCGGTTTGTTCCCCAAAGAGAGGCGGCCCTTGGCTGAAAGGCTGCCGGGAAAACACAGGCAGAAGGTCGCCCGGGAGGGCGGCGGATGAAAGCAAAGTAGTCCGCCCGCTTTGCGCCCGTTACAGCGCTTAAGAGGCAATGGGCCCAAAACCCATTGCGAAGCAAGGTGGTACCACGGGTCAATCCGTCCTTCGGGAGGATTGGCCCGTGCTTCTTTTTAGATGATAAAAGCGAAGGTGGGATACAGCATGAGCGAAAAAAACTTCACCATGGAAAAGACCTACAATCCTCAGGCCATTGAAAGCGAAACCTATAAAAAATGGGAAAGCACGGGGGCCTTTTCCCCCAAAATCGACAAGAGCAAAAAGCCCTTCACCATCGTGATGCCGCCGCCCAACGTGACGGGCCAGCTTCACATGGGCCATGCCATGGACGGCACCCTGCAGGACGCGCTGATCCGCTATCACCGCATGAAGGGCGACCCCACCCTGTGGCTGCCCGGTACCGACCACGCTTCCATTGCCACGGAAGTGAAGGTAGTGGAAAAATTGCGCAAGGAGGGCCTGACGAAGGAACAGCTGGGCCGGGAAGGATTTTTGGAGCACGCCTGGGCCTGGAAGCGGGAGTACGGCGGGCGAATCACCAGGCAGCTGCGCCGCATGGGCGCCAGTTGCGATTGGAGCCGGGAGCGGTTCACCATGGATGAGGGCTGCTCCAAGGCGGTACGGGAAGTGTTCGTGCGCCTGTATGAAAAGGACCTGATTTATCAGGGCAATCGGCTGGTGAACTGGTGCACCCATTGCATGACCGCCATTTCCGACGCTGAGGTGGAATATGAGGAAAAGGACGGAAATTTCTGGCATATCCTCTATCCGGTGAAGGAAACGGGCGAGATGCTGGAATTGGCTACCACCCGGCCTGAAACCATGCTGGGCGACACTGCCGTGGCCATCAACCCCGATGACCCCCGGTACGCCCACCTCCACGGCTGTCACGTGGTGCTGCCTTTGATCAACAAGGAAATCCCCATCGTTTGCGACGAGCACGCCGATATGGAAAAGGGCACCGGTGTGGTGAAGATCACGCCGGCCCACGACCCCAACGACTTTGAGGTGGGCCAGCGGCACAGCCTGCCTATTGTGCGGGTGTTCACCTATGATGGCCGCATGACCGGCCCCGCGGACAAAGCCGCCGCGGACGAAATCTTCGCCAGCGGAAAAGCGGCTGTGAATGAGCCTGAGGTGCTGGACTGCGGCAAGTATGCCGGTATGAGCACCGTCGACGCCCGGAAGGCCATCGTGGCCGACTTGACGGAGCTGGGCTTGCTCAAGGCTGTGGAGCCCCTCAAGCATGAGGTGGGCACCTGCTATCGCTGCCACACCGTGATTGAACCCATGATGAGCAAGCAGTGGTTCGTGAAGATGGAGCCGCTGGCCAAGCCCGCGCTGGAAGCGGTCAAGCGGGGCGAAACCAAGTTTGTGCCCGACCGGTTTGTGAAGATTTTCAACAATTGGATGGAAAACACCAAGGATTGGTGCATCAGCCGCCAGTTGTGGTGGGGCCATCGGATTCCTGCCTGGTATTGCCCGGACTGTGGCAAGACCATTGTCAGCCGCCAAGACCCGACCGCCTGCCCTCACTGCGGCTGCCAGCGGCTGAATCAGGATGAGGATGTGCTGGACACCTGGTTCTCCTCCGCTCTGTGGCCCTTCTCCACCCGGGGCTGGCCGGACAATACCGAGGATTTGCAGTATTTCTATCCTACCAACACTCTGGTCACCGGCTATGACATCATTTTCTTCTGGGTGGCCCGGATGATTTTCTCCGGTATCGAGAACATGGGCCAGGTGCCCTTTGACACCGTGGTCATTCACGGCCTGGTGCGGGACGCTTTGGGCAGGAAGATGTCTAAATCCCTGGGCAACGGTGTGGACCCACTGGAAATCATCGATCAGTACGGCGCCGATGCGCTGCGCTTTTCCCTAGTCATGGGCATCAGCCCCGGCAACGATACCCGCTATTCTACCGAAAAAGTGGAGATGGCCCGGAACTTTGCCAACAAGGTGTGGAACGCTTCCCGCTTCGTGCTGATGAACCTGGACGGGGAAGAGAGCATTGAAGGCAAAGAGCTGTTGCTGCCCGATCGGTGGATCCTGAGCAAATATAATGAAGCGGTTCGCCAGATCAGCAAAAACATGGAAGAAGCCGAGTTTGGCCTGGCCGCCCAAAAGATTTACGATTTCACTTGGAGCGAATTCTGCGATTGGTATATTGAGCTGGCCAAGGGCGGCTTGCTGGGGGACGATCCCCAGCGCAAGGCCGCGGTGCGCGCCGTGCTGCAAACGGTGCTGAGCGGGCTTTTGCGCCTGCTGCACCCCTTCATGCCTTTCCTGACCGAGGAAGTGTACAAGAACCTGCCCGGCAAGGCGGCTGCCTCCTGCATGCTGGCTGATTGGCCGAAGGAGATCGAAAACTGCGATTTCCCCGCCGAAAGAGCCCGCATGGAGGGTATTATGGATATGATCCGCGCCATTCGCAACCTGCGATCCGGCATGAATGTGCAGCCCTCCCATAAGGCCCATCTGATGGTGCGGCCTGCCGAAGGGTGGCAGGATGCTTTCGATGGCACCGAGGTGTATTTCTCTCGTCTGGCCAGCGTGAGCCAGCTGGAAATGCTGGAAAAGGACGCGGCCATCACCGAAAAGACGGTCAGCGCCGTGTGCGCCGCTGGGGAATTCTTTATCCCCTTGGGCGAATTGGTGGACTTTGAAAAGGAAAAGGCCCGTCTGAACAAGGAAAAGCAGAACATCCTGGGCGAAATTGCCCGGGCCGAGGGCAAATTGAACAACCCTGGCTTCGTCAGCAAGGCGCCTGCCAACCTGGTGGCCGCCGAAAAAGAGAAGCTGGAAAAGAACAAGGAAATGCTCGCATCTCTGGAAGCGCGTATTGCCGAGTTGGGGTAACGAGTAAGAAAAAATGCTGGGAGAAACCGCTCTTTCGGGGGCGAAAGAGCGGTTTCTCCCACCCCCCTTCCGAGAAAGCCGGATAGAACGGAGATTGCTATGCAGATCGAAGAAATACGGTTTCAATTGAAAGATGGGCGATTCGCGGTGCTGCGCAGCCCCCGAGCGGAGGACGCGGAAGGTACGCTGCAATACTTGGCGCAATCTGCCGGGGAAACGGAGTTCATCCTCCGGTATCCGGAGGAATGCGGAAAGTATACGCTGGAGGGGGAGCGGGCGCTGTTTGAACAGCAAAACGCTTCTCCCAACAACGCCATGATCATGTGTCTGGTGGATGGAAAAATCGCCGGCAATTGCGAAATTCGCTTCTTCGCCGGCATGAAGACCCGGCACCGCGCCCGAGTGGGTGGCCATTGCCATTCTGAAAGATTACTGGAATCTGGGTATTGGCACCCGCATGTTTCAGGAATTGATCCGGCTGTCGGAAGAGAGGCCGGACCTGAGTCAGATAGAATTGGAATTTGTAGAGGGCAATGATCGGGCCCGGCACTTGTATGAAAAAATGGGGTTTCGCATCACAGGCGTGCACCCCAATGCCATCCGTCTGCGGGACGGCACGCTGCTCAATGAATATCTGATGATCAAACCCATCGAACGCTGAATGGCCCTTTGGCTGCAAGGAGCGATTATGTCATTTCACCATATTCCCGTTCTTCTGAACGAAGTTCTCGAAGCGCTGGCTCCCCAACCGGGGCAGGTGTTTGCCGATGGTACGTTAGGCGGCGGCGGCCATAGCGAGGCGATTTTGCGTGCCCTGGGGGAAGGGGGCACGCTGTACGGCATCGACCGGGACCAGGCGGCCATCACGGCGGCCAGCGAACGGCTGAAGGAATATCCGGGCTTTCACGCGGTGCATGGAAATTTCCATGATGTGAAGGAAATGCTGCCAGGAGTGCGGCTCAACGGCGGGTTGCTGGACCTGGGCGTATCTTCCTATCAATTGGATACCCCGAACCGTGGCTTTTCCTACCATGAGGACGCGCCGCTGGATATGCGCATGGATACCACAAGGGGCATGACGGCGGCGGAGTATGTGAATACCGTGCCGGAAAAGGAATTCTGCCGGATTTTGCGGGAGTATGGCGATGAAAAATGGGCCGCCCGGATTGCCCAAATTTTGATGGAAAAACGCCGGGAGAAGCCGTTGGCCACCACGAAGGATTTGGTGGCGGTGGTAGACGCGGCCATCCCCAAGGCCGTGCGGCGGAAGGATGAGGGTCACCCTGCCCGGCGCACCTTTCAGGCCGTGCGCATCGCGGTGAACGACGAGCTTGGGCCCCTGGAAAAAGCGCTGAACGATTGGGTCGATCTGCTTGCTCCAGGCGGGCGGCTGGCGGTGATCACCTTTCATTCCATCGAGGACCGGATCGTGAAGCTGGCTTTTCGCAAGATGCAGCATCCCTGCATCTGCTCCCCCAAGGCCCCCATCTGCACCTGCGGCCGGGTGCCCCTGGGCCGGGCTGTCGGCGGGGCCGTCAAGGCAGGCGCGGCTGAATTGGCCTACAATCCCCGGGCCCACAGCGCCACGCTGCGGGTGTTTGAAAAGGGGCAGTGACATGCGAAAGCGGATGGTGGGGTTCACGCTGATCCTTTCGTTCACGTCGGCGGCGCTGCTTTTTCTGTATGCCGGAGCGGGAGCGCGGTGGGCGTATCCGCTTTTGATGACCAGCGGTACGACCCTGTACCATTTCACCATGAGGCTGCTGGTGGGTTTGGGCCTGAACGGATGGTGGCACAACCGCTTGGATGGCCACCAGCGCTGGTTTCAGGAAAAGCGCTGGGAGCCAAAACTGTACCAAACGCTGCGCGTGAAAGCGTGGAAGCGGGCAATGCCGACCTTTGAGCCGGCGGTGTTCGACCTGAGCAAGCGGACGCTGGAGGAAGTGATCGGGGCCATGTGCCAGGCGGAAGTCGTGCACGAGGTGATCATCCTTCTGTCCTTCCTGCCGCTTTTGACGCCCTTTGCTGTGGAGGATTTCTTTATCTTTTTTATCACCTCACTGCTTGCGGCGGCGGTGGACGCCGTTTTCGTCGTGATGCAGAGGTACAACCGTCCCCGGCTGCTGGAACTGTGCAGACGCCGGGAAGAGCGGGCGCGCAGAAACGCCCGGGAGGCAACATGAGCACACTGTACGTGGTGGCGACGCCCATTGGCAACCTGTCGGATATGAGTCCTCGGGCTGTTGAAACGCTGAAAAACGTATCCCTCATCGCGGCGGAGGACACCCGGGTGACCCGGAAGCTGACCACCCATTTTGGTATCGATACGCCGCTGATTTCCTGTCACCAGCACAATGAGCGGAGCCGAGGACCGGAGATCATCGCACGGATGCTTTCAGAAAATATCGACGTGGCGGTGGTTACCGACGCGGGCACCCCGGCCATTTCCGATCCAGGCACCCAGATTGTGAAAGCGGCGGCGGAAGCAGGCATCCCGGTGATTGCCGTGGCGGGGCCCAGCGCCTTCGCATCGGCGGTATCCGTCAGCGGGATGGATTTTTCCTCCTTCACTTTTTATGGCTTTCTGCCAAGGAACGCAGGGGAATTGAAAGAAAAACTGCTGGCCATCGGCCGGAAGGACGAAGCGGCTATCTTCCATGAATCGCCCCACCGGGTAAAGGCCCTGGTAAAGGCCATTGGGGAAACGCTGCCGGGGACCAGGCTGTCGGTCAGCTGCGATCTGACGAAGCTGCACGAATTGACCTTGCGGGGCACGCCGGAAGAAATTCTATCCGCCCTGGAGGCCAATGAGAAAAGCGAGAAGGGCGAGTATTGCCTGGTAGCCGATCTGCGGGCGGTCGATCTCCCAGTGGAGCAGCCGACGGCGCAGGCATCTTTGGAGGCCCGGCTGTTTGATCTGATGTTGAATGATGTACCGATGCGGGAAGCCATTGAGCGGTTGACCGCCCAGGGCGAAAAGAAAAACGCGGTCAAGGCGGCGGCATTGCGGGTAAAAACCATGCTGGAGGGATGAATATGGCAAAGTTTGAAGGGTTGAGCGTGGGTCCGGGCGTCTTTTATTTGCCTGCTAATTCTGCACAAATGGAAAAATGGCCCATTGTGGCCTGCGACCAGTACACTGCTCAGAAGGAAAAATGGGAGCAGGCGGACCGGCAGGTGGGAACCGCTTCTTCCGCCCTGCGGCTGATCATTCCTGAATGCTATCTGGAAGAGAGCGACGCCCGGGTGCCGGTTATCCAGCGCACCATGCGGGAATACATCAATACCGGTGTGCTGGCGGAAGCAGTGCGCGGCATGGTGCTTTTGGAACGGGAAACCCAATCTGGCAAACGGCTGGGGCTTGTTTTGACGGTGGATTTGGAGGATTATGATTTCGCGCCTGGTACCTATTCGCCTATCCGCCCCACCGAGGGCACCATTTTGAGCCGTATTCCCCCTCGACAGAAGGTGCGGCGGGGCGCAACGCTGGAATTGTCTCACGTGCTGCTGCTGTGCGATGATGCAAACCGCACGGTGATCGAGCCGGTGTATGAGAAGAGAGAAGCTTTGCGCCCCTTGTACGATACGGATCTCCTATTGGATGGCGGCCACGCCCGGGGCTGGGCCATCGAGGACGAGGAAACCCTTGGCGCCATTGCCATAGCTATTCGGAATTTGCAAAAGCAACTGCCGGAAAACGGCATTCTCTTTGCCGTTGGGGATGGCAATCATTCTCTGGCCACGGCGAAAGCCCACTGGCTGGAGGTGAAGGAAATGCTGCCCGAAGCGGAATGGGCGGATCATCCGGCCCGGTTCGCTATGGTGGAATTGAACAATATTTATGATGAATCTTTGATTTTTGAACCCATTCACCGGGTGCTGTTTCACGTGACGGAAGAGGAGACCCGGGCGGCGCTGAAGGACGCGGAATTGGCCCCCGCCGGGGAGAACCCCGATGTGACTATCGTTTCCGCAAAGGGGGAAAAGCATTATCACATTGGCCATCCAACTCATGCGCTTCCAGTTGGCACGGTGCAAAAGCTGCTGGACCAATGGCCAGGGTTAGAGCTGGATTATGTCCATGGGGAAGCCGCGGTGCGGGACATCGTGGCCAAGGGGGATGCCGTGGGCATCCTGCTGCCGCCCATGCCCAAGGAAATGCTGTTCCCGGCGGTGGCTCAAAACGGCCCCTTGCCCCGGAAGACCTTCTCCATGGGCGAGGCCAATGAAAAACGGTACTACATGGAAGCGCGGAAGATCGTAAAGGAATGACAATGCTCAGAAAAAACGATGAATTGACCGTCGAAATCGAGCGTTTTGGCGGCGAGATGGGCATTGCCCATCTGGATGGTATGACCCTGTTTGTGCAGGGAGCATTGCCGGGGGAAACGGTGGTCGCCCGGGCGCAGAAGGTGGAAAAGACCCACGCGTTCTTAAAAACGCTGCGGGTGCTTATGCCCTCTCCGGATCGGGCGGAGCCGCCTTGTCCGTATTATGAAAAGTGCGGTGGGTGCACCTGCCAGCATATGACGTATGAATTGTCCCTGCAAATGAAGCGGGAGCGAGTGCGGGACGCGCTGACGCGCTTGGGCGGCATAGAGATCGATGTGCCGCCTGTGATCGGGATGGATGATCCCTGGCGGTATCGGAACAAAACCAGCCTGCCCGTGGGCGGGGAAAAGGGCAAGCCCCTGATCGGTTTTTATGCTCCGCGCAGTCACCGAATCGTGGATGTGAGGAGTTGTTTGATCGCCAAGGAAGAAAGCGACGCGGCTGCGGAAATCCTGCGCCGCTGGATGGAAAAATTCCAGGTGCAACCCTATGACGAGATTACTCGCCGGGGCTTGATCCGCCATAGCATGAGCCGGGTATCCCGGGAAGGGAAGGCAATGGTGGTGGTGATCGCCGCCACCTATCCGCTGCCCCACGAGCATGAACTGGTGGCCATGCTGCGCACCGGCCTGCCGGGGTTGACTTCCGTGTATGTGAATGTGAACAAACGGGGAGACAATGTGATCCTGGGGCTGGAAAATCATCTGCTATTTGGCAGCGAACGATTGCAGGATACGCTGTGCGGGATGCGGTATTCCCTGTCACCCTTGTCTTTCTTTCAGGTCAATCCGGTCCAAACGGAAAAATTGTACCAAACGGCTATCGAATTTGCTGGCTTGACAGGCCGTGAATTGGTGGCGGATTTATACTGCGGCGCGGGCACGATATCTCTGCTGTTGGCCCAGCATGCGGCGCGTGTGGTGGGCATCGAGGTGGTGCCGGAAGCTATTCGCGACGCCGTTGAAAATGCCCGGATGAACGGTGTTTTCAATGCGGAATTCCATGCCGCCGCGGCAGAAAATCTGCTGCCCCAGCTGGTTTCCCAGGGCTTGCGCCCCGATGTGGTGGTTCTGGACCCTCCCCGGAAGGGCTGTGAGGAAGCGGTGCTGGCTGCCATTGCGGAAGCAGCGCCAGATAAGGTGGTCTATGTCAGCTGCGACCCGGCCACCCAGGCCCGGGACGCGAAGTATCTTTGTGCCCACGGCTACCGGGTCGAAAAGTGCCAGAGCGTGGATATGTTTTGCTTCACATCTCACGTCGAGACGGTTTTACTTTTGTCCAAAATCAAAACCTCTCTACATATCGACATAGATCTGGACATGACAGAACTGGATGTGACAAAAGCGGAAACTAAGGCGACCTATGAGGAAATCAAAGCCTATGTGCTGGAGCATACGGGAATGAAGGTTTCGCATTTGTATATCGCCCAGGTGAAAGCCAAGCATGGCATCATCGAGCGGGATTGCTACAACAAGCCAAAGACGGACGGCAATCGTGTTCCGCAGTGCCCACCAGAAAAAGAGAAGGCCATAGAAGATGCCTTGAGGCATTTTCAGATGATAAAATGAGATGAGTTGTATCGCAGCACAAATGATTTACAACTCGTTTACATCGACACCCTCGCACTCCGCTATCACTCATGCTATACTGGTATGGGTGATTTTTATGAACGAACGCATCCTGATCGTGGAGGATGACCCGGCGATTTCCAGGCTGATTGACACGAATCTGACCTTATCCGGTTATCAGACCGTCTGCGTCATGGATGGACAGCAGGCGGTAGAGGTGATTCAGGCGCAACGCTTCGATCTGGCGCTGTGCGATATTATGCTGCCCGAATTGGACGGTTTTGAGCTGCTGCCCTACATGAAGGAAAAGGGTATCCCAGTGATCTACGTTTCAGCAAAAGCGGACGTGCAAAGCCGGGTGCATGGGCTGCGGCTGGGAGCCGAAGACTATCTCGTGAAGCCCTTTGACATCCTGGAATTGCTGGTACGGATGGAAAAGGTGCTGGCACGGGCGGACAAACAGCCGAAGCAGCTTACCTATCGAGATATTGCCGTGGATTTGGAAAGCCGCTCCGTCACGAAAGGTGGCGAAACGATTTCCCTCAAAAACATGGAATACGAATTATTGCTTACCTTCCTGCGGCATCCCGGCATGGTGATGACACGGGAAGATTTACTGCATCAGGTATGGGGCGATGAGTTTATTGGCGAAACCCGCACGGTGGACGTGCATGTGGCAGCCCTGCGCCGGAAGCTGGATTTGAACAAGGAATTGGCGACGGTTTATAAAATTGGGTATAGATTGGAGATGCAGCCATGAAACTCTGGCTCAAGCAAACCCTCATCACTCTGGCGGTGATCCTGCTGTCGGTCAGCCTATGCCTTTATTTCTTCGTGGCGAAGGAGACGGACGGGCTGATCCAGCAGGCAATCCAGAACGGAGATCGGGATACGGCGGTATTCTGCGATCATCTTTCCACCCTGGATCGCACATCTTCCACGTCCTACGACGCGGACGGCGTCGCCCGGCAGTCGCTAATCCAGTACACCTTCTCCACCTATGCTCACCTGCTGCAATCCGGGTATTGCTCCTGGTCGCTGGTGATGGACGGGCGATATTTTTATAATACGGCGGTGTACGATCCGCTGAGCGTCCTGCCGATAGCGGAGGAAATCATCACCGCCAGCCGCATCGCGGAAACAGACGGAACGCATCTGCTGATCTCCATGCAGAACATGACTGTGCTGCAAACACCCGTTACCATTTACCGCACGGCAAACATCGATGAAACCTATCGGCACATCGACGATCTGACCCGCATGGCGCAGCTTTCCCTGCTGGGGTGCCTGTTGCTGTGCGGTGTTTTGCTGCCGTTGATCCTGCGGAAAACGCTGAATCCGCTGCGCAAGCTGACCCAAGTTTCTGAAAAGATCGCAGGGGGCGATTATGCCCTGCGCTCTCAAATACACACCGGGGACGAGGTGGGCGACCTGTCCCGTTCCTTTGACCACATGGCGGAAACGGTGGAGCAGAAAATCTCCGATCTGGAGGAAACGGCCCGGCGGCGGGAAATGCTGCTTGGGGCGTTGACTCACGAAATGAAAACGCCTATGACCGCCATCATTGGTTTTTCGGGGAGCCTGCTGTCCATGCCTTTGACGGAAGAAGGGCGACTGGAAGCAGCCCATGAAATCAACGAAGCTGCGAAGCGCACAGAACGGCTTTCGCAGAAGATGATGCAACTCATATCTATGCAGGAGAACCCGGTGGTACTGAAAAAGAGCATCGATTCAAGAGAACTGCTTGAAAAAGTTTGTGCAGCCATGGCGCAAGCAGCGGAAGAAAAGCGGATCGAATTGCAGACAGATCTGCGGGCGGATACCCTCACCGGCGACGCCGATCTGCTGTTCAGCCTGCTGACGAACCTAACAGACAATGCCATCAAGGCCAGCCCGGAAAATACAATCATCCATTTGACCGCCACCCAGGATGGGGACACGCAAACGCTGACCGTTATAGACCAGGGTAGCGGAATCCCCGCTGACAAAATCGCCTTGGTGACGGAGCCGTTCTACCGGGTGGACAAAGCCCGCAGCCGCAAGCTGGGCGGAGCCGGGCTGGGTTTGAGTCTGTGCCAGATGATCGCCCAAGCCCACGGCGGACAGCTTGAAATTCAAAGTGAAATCGGTAAGGGAACTGTTATTTCCATGATCTGGCCTTTGGAGGAAAAGCAACATGAATAAGAAAAGCATCATTGCTGTTTTGTTCATTCTTCTGCTGGCTGCGGCATCCATCTTGGGCTTGCCTCTCATGGCACACAGGATAGAAAGGTACGCAGAATCCGTTATGCCTACCGTGACCGCCACGCCCCTACCTGTTGATGATCTTGACAGCATGGAGTATGGCGAAATTTTGTAATTTACAACTTGATTACAACTTGCTTACAAGTCGATAAAGACTTTTGGCCTGCCGTTGTGATACGCTTTTGCCGGAGGTGAATGAAATGAAGAAAACCCTTTCATTGTTTCTGGTATTTTGTCTACTGCTTCCCGGCATCGCTCTGGCGGATGTGCAAAGCCAGGTCAACGCTCCCGCGCATATCTCCGACACATTTCAATCAAATACCGGCAAAACGGTGATCGACGTGGACGCGGACATCACTGTGCCGAGCGCCGATGCCTTATACTTGATTCCCGTTACAAGTACGGTTTTTGACGATTCCATGGTGCTTCTTCTGGCTGATCTGGTTTGGCCGGGGCTGGGAAGCCGGAAGCTGGAGATTATCGATGAAAACGACACAGAATCCATGGAAGGGCGGCGGCAAGTAAACAAGTACTTTCATCACTCTGCCGGTGTAATTCAAATGGGAACAAGGCAAAGGGATATTGATGCGCAGGTGAATACCAGCTATTACCAATATCCCAGCTTTGATGAACCCCTGGGCGCAGTGCTGAGCGGAATCGTCGATTACGATAACCGTTTTCGTCAGAAGAAAACCGTCAATTATTCTTCTCCTTATCCAGCCGCAGAAATCACGGAGGATATCGCGGAGCATCCTCTGTCCCTGGCGCAGGCGGTTGCCATCGGTGATCAGCTGATGAACGCGCTGACGGACCAGCCCTTCGCGCTGTTTTCCGTTGGAAAATCCAGAGGTTATATCCCTAACGACAAATTGATGAGGGAAGGAAGGCAGTATGACGGCACGGGTTTTTCCTACACCCTGGCTTACACCCGTGTGATCAATGGCGCCGCACTGCTGCCCTGCTATGGCGCCCTGATGAATACCTCCAGCTTTCGGGACGACTTGTTCGTGCCGGCGGTGGGATATGAGCAGGTGCTTCTGGCCATCAACCGGGAAGGTCAAATCACATGCTTCATCTGGTCTTCTCCTTATCTCATCAGCGATGAGCGCACAGAGCAAAGCTTGCTTCCCTTTGAGAATATTCTTTCTGTCGCCCGGCAAACGTTGCCGCTGAAATACCAGGTGAACGAAGTACGGGGTGACATTCATCTGCTCGTCTATCGCATCGACCTGGGCTACATGGCGGTGCTCCAGCGGGATACGCTGACCTTCGCCCTGACCCCTGTTTGGACTTTTTACGGAAATGACTTGCCGGAGGATATTCATGTCGGCTGTCGTCCATTGCTCACCGTCAACGCTGTGGATGGTACGGTGATCGATCTGGAATATGGGTATTGAGGAGGTGCGCGCATGAAAAAGATGTTTGCTCTTCTGCTTGTACTGACGCTTTTTTGCCCCGCTGCTTTAGCGGATACCGTTCGTGAACAGGTAAACGCCCCTGCGCACATCACCGACGTCTTCTATTCCAACACAGGGAAAATCACGGTTCAAATTGACGCGGATGTAACAGTTCCACAGATGGACCTGGTTCCAGTGTATTTAATAACGCCCAGGCTGTTTACTGCGGAGGAGATGACAAGGGCAGCCGACATTCTTTTTGACAGCTGAGAATGGACGGGTTCTACTGAATACTTCGTGCAAACTCGCACCTTCTATGATGGCACCCAGAGCACACAATACAGCACACAGCTGTTTACCGTTGATCAGGGGGAGGGCCTATATTGGCCCGTGGGCGTTTCTGTGCTGAACGTTGAGGGGCAAACGCTTTCCAATGGCATGATGCAGCAGACCTTCCTGCGTTATTCACGCTGGAACGAGGAATTGCTGGATGCATCCCTTCCCCATTACGATGTGGAGGGCGTGTCGCAGCTTGTTACTCCTGCGGATGGAAGGCAACCAAACGGGTGTGGCATTTCCATGGCAGAAGCGAAGGGACAGGCGGAAGCAATTGTTGCCCAGATAGCCCCGCATATGGTTTACGCAGGCTGCGGCATCAAAACTGAAAATGCCAGGCAATCGTTTCATCCCGGTCAATACAGCACCGACATTGATCCTGCCGGCCTCAGGGAGGCATGGGTTATTTACTATACGCCCATGTACGGCCTGCCCTGCAACTTCGCCAAATCGGGGTTGGCCATTCATAACTATTCTGTGAGGTGTCAGGAGGAATCGCTCTGCATCATCATTGACGATGAGGGGGTGCAGGATCTGTATTGGTATCAGCCATACGACGTTGTCGGCACACTCCAGGAGAATTGTTCGCTGCTGCCTTTTGATTCCGTGATGCAGGTTGCCAGAAGCATCCTGCCCCTGACTTTGGCTTCCTATGAACGGGATAGTGACGGAGCCAGGGCAAGAATTACGGACATTCGCCTGGGGTATCTGCGCGTGATGCGGCCCGATCAGCCGGATACGCTGACACTGATTCCAGTTTGGGATTTCTATGGAACGGTCACATTCAACGGCAGTTTTGTTCAAAACTGGGCTTGCCATAGCTGGCTGACGATCAACGCCATTGATGGAACGGTGATCGACCGACAGTACGGATATTGAGGAGTAAAAATGAAATCTATATTATATGACTTGCGCTGCGCAATCGCGGGGCGCTGGTTTCTTGCGGCCTTAATTGCCACCACGGCGGCGCTATATCTGTCTGTAGGTCAGGCCACCTATGGGCTGATCGGGTATTTGGAAAGCTATGAACTGTTTGAGGACCATTCCTTTTGGTATGCCATGAGCGATCTGCTGGCGTTGGGTATGAAAGGCGATTTCGGCCTACTGACCCTGCCCGCTCTGTCTGCGCTACCCTTTGCGGCCCAGGCGCTGCATGAGATCAAAAGCGGAGCCATCCGCCCGGCGGTATTTCGGGCGGGAAGGAAGAACTGGATCATCGGCAAGGTCGCGGGCTGCGCTATCAGCGGGATGCTGCTTCAGGGAGCGGCGGTGGGGTTGCTGTTTCTGATCCTGAATGGCTTGATGTACGGTATCGCCGGGCAATGGTTTCCCTGGGGTGAAGGAGGGGATTTCTGGCTTCTGCTGTTCAATCGGATGTTGTGCGGCGGCATCTGGGCGGGCGTGGGCTGCGTGATCGCGCTGGCAACGGAAACGGCCTCCGCCGCCTATCTGGCCCCGCTGTGCCTGTGCTACGCCCTCATGATGATCGGCACCCGCTTTTTCCCGGATATGGCAATGCTGAACCCCATGCAATGGGTAAATGGCGCGGCCTGGTTGTTGGTTATTTTGCTTATCATTACGATTGCCCTGCAAATTCTTTTCCTGAAACGAGGTGTGCAAAAGTATGCCTAAAAAGCCGTCGCCTCTCGTCTGCGCGGGCTGGAACCTGTACAGCCTGCGGAAGAATCCCCGGTTCTATATGAGTTTGTTGCTGGGGTTCCTGCTGTGCTGGCTGCTGACGGACAAGACCATGGCCATCAGCCGGACGTATCTGACCAATGTACAAATCGTGGAGCCCTTCGTCTGGTGCTACGCTGATGGAAACAGCATCTTGTACGCTGCCCTGGTGATGATGCTGATGCTGTCCGCCTTTCCCCGGATCGATACGCCCGCCAGTTATCTGATCTTCCGCACCACGAGGCTTAATTGGCTGATCGGGCAGATCATCACCGTGTTTGTGCTGACTCTCGGCTACTGCCTGATGATCCTGCTGTCCTCCATGGCTATGTGCATCGGCTGCAATGTGTTCACGGCCAACCATTGGAGCGAAACCGCCACCATGCTGTCCTTTTCACCTGCCAGCTTTGAGGTGGCGCTCACCGTCATGCGCAAGACGGTGAAGCTCACGACACCCTGGGGCTGCTGCTACCAGATTTTTGGGCTGCTGTTTCAGTATGTGCTGCTGCTTTCCATGATCCAGCTTCTGTTCACCGTGCTGAAAAGCAAAAAGGCGGGCATCATTGCGGCACTGGTGCTGAATTTCGCCGGATTCGTGCTGACGCCGGATCGGTTCATGACCTGGCTGAACCTGCCCACGGAAATGCGGTATTACGCTAACCTGCTGTCAGCCTGGCTGTCGCCGCTCCAACACGCCACCTATACCATGCACAACTTTGGCTACGATCTGCTGCCGCGGCTGCACGTTTCCTATCTGATCCTGGGCGGGGTCACGGCGGCGATGATCGCTTTGTCCATGCTCAAAATGCGCACATTCCAATTCAGCTTCACAGGAGGATATTCCGATGGCCTAGACAAAAACGGAGTAAAGGATATTCGTTCTTTGCTGCTTGATCTGAAAGCGCAGGGAAAAACCATCCTTCTCGCCAGTCACTTTGCTCAGGATATTGATGAGCTTTGCGATACCGTACATGAGATGGATCAAGGCGTGATCAGTATAGCAAAAAGATGATATTAAAAACACACCACAAATTGGTATCACCGTGATACCAAAATCAATCGGATCGGATATCCCATACCCCGGACGGTATCAGAATGATACCGCATCGGACGGCCCCGGTGTCCCTTGCTGCCAGCGTTTCCCGTGATTTTTCTGTCAGAATCAAGGGAAGCTTGGCAGCCCATAGAAATGTGACAGAATAATCGGCGGATTATCTGCCACGTTTCTGAAAAGCAAAACGGAATGTGCTAGCGATTTGGCACATTCCGTTTTTGATTTTGGGTGGATTCCAAAGGAGGGTGGAAGCCCTTCTTGGCCGGAAGAATCCAAAGAAACCGGCGGTTTCGTGGCAGGGAATCCAACGGGGACAGCGTCCCCTTGGCACACGACTTTGCTCGCAAAGTCTAGTGTGTTATTATACCTTTGCGAAGGAGCTGGCAGCGGACGGCTTGTTTTGCCCGCAGGGATTGGGCAAAAGAAGACAGGCGCGGGCTGGAATTGCAGAGCGATTACAGCGGAGGGCGTCAGCCTGGGCCAGCACCGGAGTAGAGGGATACCGTTCCCCTATGTATCACTGCCCAAAGCAATTGGAAAATACACAAACGCAGCAGAGCGTGGTATCACAATAATATCAAATGTTGGTAGAAAAGCTTTAATGCATGTAAACCTGCGGAGCGCTTCCGCCAGGGCCTGGAAAAATGGCTTCGATTTTTTCTGCCGCGTCCTGGGGCAGCAGCCAATCCATAACCTTCAGGCTGTCCATGAGCTGCGCTTGGGTGCGGGGACCCACCAGGGGCGCGGTGACACCCGGCCTGTTCAGCAGCCAGGCCATGCTGACCGTCGCCTCGTCCTGTCCCAGTTCCAAACACAACTGATGGTACATTTTCAGCTGTGTCATCTGCGCCGGGGATAGTTTCCCCGCGTACTTTCCAGAACGCTGGCCGGATTGCATATTTTTGAGCACGCTTCCGCTGAGCATGCCGCCCTGCAAAGGGCTCCAGGGAAGAAACGCCAGGCCCATTTCCATGGATGCGGGAATCAATTCGATTTCCGGCAACCGGGACAGCAGATTGTACTTGTTCTGATTGGCTACCAAACCCATGAAATGCCTTTCTTTGGCCGATGCCTGGGCCAGTGCCGCCTGATAGGCCGCGAAATTTCTGCCGGCGGCGTAATCAATTTTTCCTTCCGCAGTCAGCCGTTCAAACGCCGGCCAGATTTCCGCCCATTCCGCGTGGGGCGGCGGGTTGTGCATGTACAAAAGCTCCACATGATCGGTCTGCAGCCTGCGCAAGCAGCCTTCCGTATGACGGCGGATCTTCCAAGCGGACAAGCCCTGTTCATCGTTGGGGCCGTCCAGGAGGTCATCCATGGGTTCAAAAATCTTCGTGGCCAGAATCACCCGCTCCCGCCGTCCGCCGCCCAGGCGGAACCAGCGACCGATGATTTCCTCCGTCCAGCCCCGCTTTCCCCCGTTTCGGCCACCGTACATGTTGGCGGTATCAAAAAAATTGACGCCATGGTCGATAGCGCAGTCCATGATGCGAAAGGCTTCCTTTTCCTCCGTGTTGGGCCCGAAATTCATGGTGCCCAAACAAAGCCGGCTCACCTTCACGCCCGTGCGGCCCAGATAGGTGTATTCCATTTTTCTTCCTCCTTTACCCGCTATCCATTGAAAGCCAGCTATGGAGCCGCGGAGTCCCCTGCTTGATATCACTTGCAGAGCTTTAATACAGCGGCATGATTTTTCCGGTTTCCATGTTCCGGGAAAACCGGCTCATGAATTCCCAGGCCAGGTTCAGCATGGCGGCCGTGGGCAAATGGGGCATGCCCTCCAGCGCAGCCATGCGCAGGAACGCGTTTCCTTCGTCATTCTTCAAATCTCCGATGAACACCCGGAAGCCGTCCATCACCCGCACGCTGCTTTGATCCACAGGGAAGCCCAGCGTCCGTTCCACGATATCCGGGCTTTCCTTAGCCGCCAGAATTTCTTCCCGGCTGCGGGGCTGGCACCGCCAGGCGTACAGCCGTCGCTGCCAGGCTTTTATTCGGCTGTCCAGGGTGATGGTGCGGCCGAATTCCTGGCCGGGCCGCAGGGGCAAATCTCTGGCATCCACATTCAGGGGCAGCTTGCCGCCATGCTCCTCGCAGCCGCAGAAATTGGCCAGGGGAAGTTCAATCGTGCGCAGCTGCTCCATCCGCTTATCTGTCACCCCGGCCGCTCCCAACCGGCCCGCGTCTTCCAGGCCGCAGAAATTGCCCAGCGTGGCCGCCGCCGCCACTTTTTTGTAATTCCGCGCGGCAAATTCCAGCGCGAAACGCCCGTCATGGCTATGCCCCATTACGTACACCCGGGTCAGATCAACGGGGTACAAAGCGCCCGCTTCGTCAATCAGGCTGGCAAGCAGGTCGTTTGCGTCCGGGTCCTCCAGCACGAAGAACAGCAGGATGCATTCTCCGTTGGCGGCAATTTTAGTCAATTCATAAAAATACCCCAGCGCCGTTACGGCCAAATGCTCGTTGCCTTCGTACACTTCCTGCATTACGCACAACAGCGGGATTCTTTTTCCTTCTTCCCATCCGGCGGGGCATAAAGTGACCCATCGCTCTCCCTGGGAAAAATGAATGTCCATCTTGAGGCCCATTTTGCCAAAGTATGCGATCAATTCTGGATCGTCAATCCGGTCAAACCGATGCTCCAGCCGGATTCCCTCCATCAGCTTTTCCCCGGCCAGGCTGTGCAGCACCGCATCCCGGTCAAAGCTGCCCAAGCTATATTTGTCCGCCATCATCAGGTCCCTTCCCAGGCTGCCCCGGTACTCCCAATTGCCGGTGAGATGGAGTCCCGGCACAGCCAGAGACAGGCAAGATCGGATCGGGGAACGGAAACCGGTTCGCCCGTTTCCATTTTCATGTCCCGGCACAGCGCCTTGAACGCCGCCTTGTCTTCCCACAGCGGCGATACGTCCAGATATGATTTCTTGGAGCGCCGGGAAAGCGCCCAGGTGGGCGGGCCGGTACGCATCCGGATGCACAAAGCCGTGCGGGGCTTCAGCAGCATTGCCTACATGGAGGACGGCATTTACGCCCCTAAGGGGTAAAATGAATTTTTTCCAATTAATATGAAAAGGAGATGATTGACATAGACATTTGATATGATTTACAATACATCATCATATCAAATGAGGAGATGCGCAATGAAGCAGAATGCAACCCTTACCGGAGAGAGCAATGGCCCCAAGTACGTGCAGGTGTACAGCCAATTGAAGGCGGATATTCTGTCCGGCGCCTACCCGCCCAACACCTATCTGCCCACGGAGGATGAGCTGGTGAGCAGCTTGACCGTGAGCAAGACCACGCTACGCCACGCCATTGCCCTGCTGCGAGATGAAAAGATGATCGTCGTGCAGCAAGGCATCGGCATGCGGGTGCTGCCCCAGGGGCGCAATCCCATCTCCAACGAGAAATATAAACACAGCAACGACATCAGAATTGAGTTGCTGGCGGATCATCCCCAGGTGACCACCACCACCCAGCCGGTGATCGATATTGTGCCGGCGGAGATCCGGGTGGCCCAGCAATTGCAGATCGCGACCGGCGATATGGTGAACCGGGTGCAGCGGCTGCAGATGGTGAATGATAAGGTGTATGGCTACATCGTGGACTATATCCCCACGGCCCTGGTGCCCCGGTTTCAGATCGACAATGGGGAATTCTTTTACGATGTGCTGGAAAAGGATTACGGCATGACCCACGATTCGGCGGAGGAAACCATCTCCGCCGTCAATGCGGGGTTCGTGGAGGCCCGGATGCTGGATATCAATCCCGGCAGCCCGCTGCTCTTTCTGCGGCGGGTGGTGACAGGGCCCAAGGGCATCTTCGTCTACGCCGAAAACCTTCTGAAGCCGGATCTGTTCCAGCTGGTGGTATCTCTGGGCTCCTTCCGCCAAGGCGAATAAAATTCTGATGGGCGCTGACTGATCGGACAAGCCTGAACCGATCTAAGCCCATACAAAATCAGCATGGTGCATTGCAATCGGGAAAGCGGCTGCAATGCACTTTTTTCTTGAACGACGAAAGGATGGACTCATGAGCTTGACATGCGTAAAGACCACCTACGGCTGGGTGAAAGGAACGGAATTGACAGGAGCATATGATGGGATCGCCTGCTTTAAGGCCATTCCCTATGCCAAGCCTCCTGTGGGGAAACTGCGGTTTGCCCCGCCCGTTCCTCCGGAGCCCTGGGAAGGCGTATTGGAGTGTAATCAATGGCCCGATATTCCGTTGCAGAACGAATTGACTGGGCCCGCAGCCATGGAATTGTATTTTGAGCCCATGGGCAGGCAGAGCGAGGATTGCCTGTACATCAATGTGCATACTCCCGCTTGCTCGCCGGATGAGAAGCTGCCGGTGCTTTTGTGGTATCACGATGGCGGGCTTACCAACGGATATGCCTACGATCCCCGTTTCCAGGCCAAACGCATGGCCAAAGAAGGCATGGTGGTGGTGTCTGTTGGGCACCGGCTGGGCACGTTTGGGTATCTGGCGCTGCCGCAGCTGAAAGCCGATGACGGCTGCGTGGGCAATTACGGCTTCATGGATACGCTGCTGGGCCTTGAATGGGTGCGGGACAACGTGACTGCTTTCGGGGGCGATCCAGACAATGTGACGCTGGCCGGCGAATCGGGCGGCACGGTCAAGTGCTGCGCTTTGGCGGCGTGCAGCCAGGCTAAGGGCATGTTCAGGCGGGTGATCAACCAGAGCGGACTTCAATGGAAACTGCAGATTGATACGGAAGAACAGGCTTTCAGGCGCGGGCAGGATTTTCTTCGGCAATTGGGCCTGGATCCCGATATTTCCGCGGAGGAGCTGCGCGCCCTGCCGGTGGAAAAGCTGATGTTGCCCATTGATCCCCATGACCTGCCGGGAAAGATTTCAGTGGATGGGAAGTTTTTTTCCGGCTTGTTTGAAGATGCTATGATGGCAAACATCGCCGGCGTGGATTTCCTGAACGTGGTCTGCGGCGGCGAAGGTGCCCCCGGCTATCCGGCGGAATATCTCAACGAACGAGGGAGAATCGATTCCGTTCAGCATTTCTATGATTTTTATCGGCAATTGCTGGGACCGTTGTATGACGAATATGATTTTGAGCGTCTGGTCCCCGTTACCGTTGACAATCTGGCAAGAGAATCCTTCCGTATCGCCACCTTGGGGCTGGCTCCTAACGTGCGCAGCAATGTGGCCCGGAATGTGATGCTCGCTCGGCTCTTTTCAAAGATTCACGCCCAGGCGCATCCCGGCAGCAAGGCCTACACCGCCCGGTTCTGGCAATTGTGGCCCCGGCGCGCGGATTACGATCCGGAAAATCCCGCTTTTGAGCGCACTATGGCGGAGCATCCCCTGCCGCCCCACGGATCGGACATGTGGTATTCCACCGGCACCCTGGAGGAAATCGACACGCCCTACCGGGTGTGGACGAAAGCAGATCATACCGCTTCCCAGTATTTTGTGCAGTACCTTGCGAATTTCATTAAGTTCGGCACGCCCAATGGCTACGACGCTGCCCTGCCTTCATGGCCCGAAGAGCCCATGACCTTTATGGATCTGTGCGCTGTGCCTCAGGGACATCTAAATGGTGAAGAACCTTTGGATTCGCTGATCGAAGCCTTTGTGCGCAGGGAATTTCATATTGATTACTGATATTCTGCGGGATGCTGAACCCCAGGGGCAGCAGTTTGAACAGGAGATGAAAGCGCCGAGCGTTCCGGCTACACGTCCATGGGAGGCGATGAAATGTGGCACCGTTTTGAAATGCAGTCCGAATATGAGGAGATGACATCGGGACTTTTCCTGCCCATCTTTGTACGGGATGTTTCAGCATCCTCATTCTTTGAAGCGGGATTGAAAAAACTGACGAAAGACTCTCTTTCAGACGGGATCACACTGAAAGATAAGGATGTTCAAATCAGCTTTGCCATGTCAGGAGTTGACGTGATGAAAGTGGACATTGACAGCGAATCACGTCCACGGATGATATCCATCGCAGAACGGCAAGCGATACAGTTCAAAGAGCTGATCCAGAGCAAAAAGCCGGACAAAAAGTGCGGGACGATTGTGCAAAATATTTATAATCAACTGAACCGAATGGATTTTGTGGAAGCCGGAGATCTTCGGCGGTATATTCAGCGTGTTGTAGATAATATGACAGCAGAAGAACTGCAAAAAGTCGAGAGCGCTTTCTTGTTCTATGTCAACCGTATCAAGGCAAAAATTCTGGAATTGGTGGATGAATACCGGGAAAAGCAGTTCTTCCATCTGATCGAAACCGGGAAAATTAAGCTGGAAGCTCGCTGGCAATTCCCAAAGTTGATTACCCCTGTGCCCACGATGATGCCGCTCTCAAAAGCCCTCTATACTGACGAAGTCGATGTAAAACGGTTTTGAAATGCAGGTCATTAAGTTTATCGCCTCTCTTGATAATGTGGTTTGGTGGCATCGGAATAGTCATTTTTATTCATTGTTTAACCTCCTGAAAATTGTTGACTGTCAATTGCCTTTCAGCGGGAGGCTTGTCGATTGCCGGCAAACCCCCCGGTCAGCCTACAATCTCCGATGCCGTAGGTCTGGCCGTCATAAGCCCAAGCGTCCATGAAGGAATATTTTTCAGACAGGGTCTCAACGGCGCCGAAAGGCGCGAAGTAGGTGGGCAGCTCGTCCTTGGCCACAGTGGGGATGCCCATGATGGTCCAGTTGTCAGTGCCCACGCGCAGCAATGCGTTTTCAGCGTAGTCGGTAATCAGATCATAGGTGATGTTCACATTGGGATAGATTTCCTGGAACTTTTTCACATATCCGTCCAGCAGTTCGCGGCGGTCGGTGCGGTGATAGGCAAATACCAGATCAGCGGCCAGGTCGGTGTTTTCACCGAGGACCAGTTTGTCAAAGGTGGGCAATTCTTCCGCGGCGGCGAAAGAAACTGTGCTCAGCACAACGCACAGCGCAAGGATCAACGTCAGCAGCTTCTTCATGATTCTTTTCCTCCTTGTTCTTAATTAAGCTAAATGATAGCTTAACGACAGTTATATTGTGAAGTTAAATATTATCTTTGTTAATGGGTTTTTGTGGTTTTTGCATAATTTTTTCCTTTTTAGTTATACAACATTTTGCGATGATTGACAGTTCTCCGCGGGCCATGGTAAAATTCTATTAAAATTAACGATTAAGGGCGGTGGAATGATGAAAGTATCTCTTGATGAGAATTGGGTGATGCTGGATGGCGAAAAGCGCTATCCCTGCCAGGTGCCCTGTTCCGTATATGATACTCTGGTTCAGGCGGGCACACTGGAAAATCCCTACGTTGGTGAAAACCAATGGGAAGCCACATCAGTCTGCGATCGGGATTATACATTTGAAAAAACGTTTGATCTGCCGAATTACGCCCAAACCGCTGATCGTCTGATGCTGCGTTTTGAAGGCATTGATACTTTGGGCAAAGTTTTTTTGAATGGAAAACTTTTGGGCACAGCAGATAATATGCATCGTACCTGGGAATTTGAAGTTTCCCATATTGTCCAAGCAGAGAAAAACCTGCTTCGGCTGGAGCTTTCTTCTCCCAACCGTTATATTGCGGATATGCAGAAAAAACGTTCCCTGTGGGGCGTCGATTCCACTATGCCGGGCTATCCGCACTTGCGGAAGGCCCATTATATGTTCGGCTGGGATTGGGGGCCGATGCTTCCTGATTTGGGCATCTGGCGCAGCGTCATTTTATTGGGCTTGAAGGGCGGACGAATTCGTTCGGCTTATTATGGCCAGCGGCATGAGGATGGGCATGTGATGCTGACCTGCACAGCGGATGTGGAAAACTGGATGCCGGGCCTGACTGCTGTGTTTCGCGTCACCGCGCCGGATGGAACACAGATGGAAATGCCGCTGACAGACGGGAAAGCGGAGATTACGATTGAAAATCCTCAGCTGTGGTGGGTGAGGGGATTGGGAGACCAACCTTTATACACCTGCGAAACGATATTGATGATGCATGGCCACGCAGTGGATGCGTACTCCCGACGCATCGGCTTGCGCACCCTGAACGTATCCCAGGAGAAAGATGAATGGGGTAAAGAATTCTGCTTCATCAACAATGGCGTGAAGGTATTCGCTATGGGCGCCAATTATATTCCGGAGGATCAAATTTTGCCCAGGGCCACAAAGGAACGTTCCCTGCGGCTTCTGGAGGATTGCAAAGCAGCCAACTACAACTTTATCCGCGTTTGGGGCGGCGGCGTTTATCCCGATGAGTTCTTTTACGATTGGTGTGACGAAAACGGCTTGATCGTTTGGCAGGACTTTATGTTTGCATGCTCCGCTTATCGGCTGACCCCGGCCATGGAGGCAACCATCTGCGCGGAAATCAAAGACAATGTGCTGCGGCTGCGCAACCACGCCAGTTTGGGATTGCTTTGCGGCAACAATGAAATCGAATCAGCGTGGGAAAGCTGGGGTTTGCCGGATGACCCTGAAGCGAAAGCGGATTACCTGAAACTATTTGAGGGAATTATCCCTGAAATCGTGCATGACTTGGCCCCGGAGACTTTCTATTGGCCTTCGTCGCCTTCCTCTGGCGGAGGATTTCGGGATTCCTCTTCCAATTTGGCGGGAGATATGCATTACTGGGCTGTATGGCACAATTTTAAACCCATTGAAGCGTTCCGCCAGTTTTACTATCGCTTCTGTTCGGAATATGGCTTTGAAAGCCTGCCCGACATGAAAACCATCCGCTCCTTTGCAGAAGAAAAGGATTTGGATCTGTGCGGCCACGTGATGGAAGCGCATCAGAAATGCACTCAGGGCAATGAGAAGGTGATGTATTACCTGGCACAGATGGTCAACTATCCTTATACCTTTCAGCGGCTGATTTACTGTTCTCAGTTGGTGCAGGCAGATTGTATCCGTTCCAACGTGGAACATATGCGCCGCTCCAGGGGCCGCTGCATGGGGTCTGCCTACTGGCAGGTGAATGATTCCAATCCGGTCATTTCCTGGAGCAGTATCGATTACTTTGGCCGTTGGAAAGGGCTGCACTATGCCGCTCGCAAGTTCTACGCGCCCGTACTGTTGAGCTGTGATGATAGCGACCCCAATCGGCCCGCCCTGTATGTAACCAATGACACCCGGGAAGAAATCCACGCCCAGTTAATCTGCCGCTTGCGTAACAATGAAGCCTGTCTGCTGCGGGAATTTACAGCGCCTGTTCGTGTACCTGCGCTGACAGCCATGCAGTGCCTGAAGGTTGATTTGTCGGATGAACTGATCACCATGCAGGATAAACGCTGCAAATATATAGAATATGAGCTTATTCAGGATGGAAAAACACTGAGCACGGGTACCACCTTGTTTGCGCGGCCGAAAGCTTTTGATTTTATGATTCCCCATATCGATTGCCAGATCAGCGAAACGGAAAGCAGCTTTATCCTGCGTTTTTCAGCCTCTTGCTTCGTGAAAAGCGTATGCTTGTCTCTGCGTGATTATGATGCGGTTTTCTCTGATAACTGGTTCGATATTCACGGCAGCCAGTTGGTTACCGTTTCCCTGCCTCGCAAAAATGCCCTCTCCGCTCTCAATTCTCAGGAATTGCGCAGCCAGCTGATGATTGAGTATTATTAATTGACAAGGACATATAACCGTACGATGCGCTGAAAGAGCGGCACAATTTGCCGCATGCAGGGTATCGGGTGGTACAGTATCTGTTATTTTCTGTTAGGGGCTGTTTCTAAATTCGGAAAAATGCATTTACGGCGCCACGGCCAGCATTTCTGCGTTGCTTTTCCTCAGTTTATCCTTCGGTCCCAGTAAATCTTCGCCCAAGCGCCTTGAACTGGGGGCCGGCCCACTCGAAACCGCGCATTCCTCATTTTAGAAACACGCTCTAAATAGAAAATGGAATTTTAATATGAAGTTTTCCGGCTGTTGAAGCTGTTATGCTCCCCTCATGGGATAAACAGTCATTCGGAAGCGACGATCAGAAAAATCGAATCTCTTATCGGGAAAGAGAGGCGAAGAAGGATGAATAAGCCTTCCATTCTACGGCGGATTTTTCAGTATGATTTGGGCATGATCATCCTGCTGTGCGTTTTGCTGGTAGCCTATCTGTTTACCTCCTATGATGTGCTGTCCAGGGAGGAAAAACAGGAAGCGGTCCGGTTGACTGAAACGTACGGGGCGGAGATGCAGACAGTATTGAACCAGATGGAGCGAAGCGCCCGGGAGATGATGCTGCGCCAGTTGGACAACATGCAAATGCTCAAAAGCCCGGATGAAACCACTCGTTTTTACGCGTCGCAAGACATTTTTCTCTATCTTCGGGATATGATGGCCAGTGAACAGATCGACGGGAAATGCGTGATTATGGCGGACAGTGATTTCGACATTTGCCTGGATAACGAAACTGCCGCTTTGAATTACTGGGATCGCAGCGCGCTGCGCAGCCATGCCCTGGAAATGGCCGGGAGCGGAGAAGCGGAAAGCGCATGGCAAAGCGGCATATTCAATGAAAAAATGTATTTGTTCCGCCCTTATCTGTTTGACAGAAGAGCGGTGATTACCTACATCCAGGCCCGCGCCTTGATGGACATGATCCCCCTCGTGGATGACGATTTGAGCTTTTTCCTTACTGACCCGTCTGGCACAGTGATTGCCGCAAAAGAAGGAAATGCCGCTTCTGGGGGAGACCAAGTGGCTGGCTATGCTCTGCGGGAGGGGGCTTTTTATCTGTCCGCCCAGATGGGCCGCCGGTCGGTATGGGGCGCGGTTAGGGGAAATATGACGGCAGTGCTGCTGATGATACTGGTGATCCTGGGGTTCAGCATGCTGCTGGCCCGGTATATGCGCAGGGAACTGTACGGCCCCATGCACACCATTTCGGAGGACATGGAACACATCAAACGCCAGGAATATGACCTGCGGATCACCGACGATTTCGGCACCTGTGAATTTACCCAGTTGAAGGACAGCTTCAACCAATTGATGGACGAGATCGTTAACTTGAAAATCAACCGATATGAGCAGATCATTGCTTTGCAGGAGATGGAACTCAAAAGCATCCGCTTGCAATTGCGTCCCCATTTTTTCTTGAACGCAATCACCACCATCTCCAGCTTGGAGCGGCAAAACAGAAATGGTGAAATCAGCGCGTATGTGGACGCATTGTCAAAAAATATTCGGTATATGTTCCGCTCTGGATTGCACACCGTGCCGGTCAAGGAGGAAGTGAAACATGTTGAAAATTACTTCTCCATGCAGGAATGCGTGTATCCCGGCTGCATCTTCCATTTGATTGATTTGCCTCATGAATTGGCTGAATGGGCCATTCCACAGATGCTGATTCAAACAATTATTGAGAACGAGTACAAATACGCCGTGTCACTGGATGAAGTGTTGACGATTCTCATCCGTGTCAGCATGTGCGAATACGAAGGCGAAACCATGCTGAAAATCACCATTGAGGATGACGGAAAGGGGTACCCGGCCGACGTGCTGGAGGCCATCAACAGTCCGGAGGGCCGGCCCAGCCCGGATGGGAACCGGGTGGGATTGTGGAGTATCCGGCGCACCATGGAATTGATGTACGAGCGGCAGGGATTGGCCCAGTTTTCCAATATCACGCCCCACGGCTGCCTGAATACCATCTTTGTGCCTCGCCATCCTCTGCATGAATACATCCCGCAGAAAAAAGAAACCGCGGAAGGAGGGAATGCCCATGAAGATCCTGCTGGTTGATGATGATATCCCCACCATGGATTTGATTCTCTCGGCCATCGATTGGCCTGCCCTGGGCATTGAGCAGGTGTATACGGCGTACAGCATTGCACCCGCGCAAAAAATATTGCAGGAAAACAGCATTGATCTGGTGATCAGCGATATTGAAATGCCCAAGGGCTCCGGGCTGGAATTGCTGCAATGGCTCCGGGAGCAGAAAATCCCCGCGGAATTCGTGCTGCTCACCTGCCATGAAAAATTTGAGTACGCCGCTACTGCCATCAAAATGGAAGTGATGGAATACATCGTCAAGCCCTTCGACCCGGAAATCATGAAACTGACCATAAAGCGCTGCGCAGAGAAAATTGCCCGAAAAAAGCAGGAGCAGGAGCGGCTGGAAATTGGCGATTGGCATGTGAAAAACCTGCAGCGGGATGAAAACGCCTTTTGGCTGTCGTTGCTCAGCGCCCCAGGGGGAGCGGATCTGCCGTCGCTGCGGTCGGAAATCGCCGCGCGGGGTCTGCCCATTGCGGCGGATGGAATGTACCGCCTGGTGGTGACCCGCATTGCGGATTATGAACCGGCCATGGAGGAAATGGGCAAAAAGCTGTTTACGTTTTTTTTGAAGGATTTGTATGCCGAAGCGCTTTTTGGCGGCGGAGAAAACGCCCGCGCCGTTACCCGGTTTGAGGATACCGACGCGTGGGTTATCGCCGCGGCGGAAGACGGCCCTTCCTTGGAGCCGGCCTGCGCCATGATCCTTTCCCGGTGCGAACAGTCGCTGCGTGTAAAGGCTACCTGCTGCGTGGGCCTGCCCAGGTCCATGACGGAGCTGGCGGCCGGGTGGATGGATATCCAAAAAATCATGGTGAGCAGCGTGACGCATTTCGGCCGGTGCTTCCGGGAAGAACAGGCAGAATTGCAAAGCGAGAATGATCAAATTTTGGATTTGCAGGAGATGGAAATGCTGCTGCTGCGCCGGGATAAATTGACGATCCTTAACCATCTGAAGCATGAAATCGACGTTCGTTCTTCCGTTCACAGGCTCAGTGAGCACACGCTGCACATCCTGCGCAAGGAAGTGACCCAGGCGGTCTACGCCCACATGGCCAAGGAAGGCCTGCAAGTATCCCGGGTGGAGGGGGACGATTCTTTCGACCGGCTGGCGGATAACGCCTGCCGTTCGCCCATGGACTTGATCCGCTGGGCCAATTACCTGCTGGAAAAAACCTTTCAGACCCTGGAAGACCAAAGCAAGGCAGGTTCTTTGGTGGATCGCATCAACGCCTACGTCACCGAGCACTACATGGAGCCCCTGAGCCGGGACCAGATTGCTGCGGAATTTCACCTGACGCCCCAATACCTGGCCAAGCTGTATAGCAAAAAAACGGGCAAATATTTGATGGATTTCCTGCGTGAATACCGCATCGAGCAGGCCAAGAAGCAATTGGCCCGGCAGGAAATTTCCATTTCAGAAGTGGCCATGAATGTGGGGTTTGACAATTTTTCTTATTTTTCCACCCTGTTTAAGAAGGAAATGGGCATGAGCCCCCAGCAGTACCGAACTGCCATGTTGAAAACGGCGCAAAACAAACCATAAGTATTCAAAAACAAAAACAAAGCATTTAAAATAAAAAGCGGCTGGCAGATAAAGACGATATAGTATAAGCAAGAATCATGGATCATGAACAAGGAGGAATTACCATGAAAAAAATGCTGTCTCTCATCCTGGCACTACTGATGGTCTTCAGCCTGCTGGGCACTGTGCACGCGGAAAATTATGACCAGGTCGTATTTTCCTATGCCACCTTCAATAACATTCCCACCGCGGAAGATCTGGCCGTTGTGGAAGAAGCCATCAACGTGATCACCCGGGAAAAAATTCATGCGGAAATTAAATTGAAGCCTATCGTCATCTGGGATTATTCTTCTCAGATCAGCCTGATGCTGCAAGGCGGAGATCAGATTGACGTATTTGAAAGCCTGGGCGATTTCAATGTGTGCGTCACCACTGGCATGGCTCGGGACCTGACCGACATGCTGGCCACAGACGCGAAGGAAGCCTGTGAACTGGTGGGCGATGATTGGCTGGCTGCTTGCAGCCAGAAGGGCCGCATTTACGGCATCCCCACGCTGAAGCCCATTGCCCTGACCCCCATGGTGATTTACCGCCAGGATATCGTGGATGAGCTGGGCCTGGATATGAGCCAGGTGAATTCTCCTTTCGATCTGACAGAAATTTTCCGCAAGGTAAAGGCTGGACGGCCTGATATCACGCCGCTGTCTGCCGTCAACACGGGCAACATCGGCTTGGGCTTGACTGTTCCCCATGTGGACTATCTGTCCGATGACTATTACTCCCCCAAGGGTGTGCTGATGAACGGCGAAATGACCGTAGTAGATTTCTATGCTTCGGAAGAATTCCGAAAAGCATGCGAACTGGCCCGCACCTGGTACAATGAGGACCTGGTGATGAAGGACGCCGCCACTACTTCCTCTACGGCTGCGGAATTGAGAAATTCCGGGAAATATTTTGCCAGCATCGCTTCTTACAGCTATCCTGAAGCGGATACTGCCGCCAGCTTGGAACTTCAGAGCAACGGCATCAAGCTGGGCGCCAAAATCATTGGCAGCGCGTTCCTGGATACCACTTCCGTCAACGCCCTGAGCTGGATGATTTCCTCCACCTCCAAGGTGCCCGAAGCCGCCCTGAAATTCCTCAACCTCACTTATTGCGATCCCGATATCATCAACCTGGTAATCTACGGCATCGAAGGCCGGGACTATGTGAAGAATGATGATGGCACCGTGCGCTATCCCGACGGGTTTGATGCCGCCAGCGTGCCCTATACCGCTCAGCTTTCCTGCGGCACCTTCGGCAACTTCTTCCTCATGTATCCCATGGAGGGCACCAGCATTGAATCCCTGGCTTGGGAACAGGAGCAGAACAAGAACGCCGAAACCTCCGCTGCCATGGGCTTCACCTTCGATAATAAGCGGGTCAAGACCCAGTATACCGCCGTTAGCAACGTGATTGAGCAGTATCTGGCCGGTTTGATTTGCGGTGCTGTGGATCCGGAAACGGAAATTCCCATCTTCCTGCAGCGGCTGAGCGACGCCGGTTTGGGCGACATCATCGCCGCCAAGCAGGCACAGCTCAATGAGTGGCTGGCTGCGCAGGGCAAGTAATTCCATGCTTCTTTCCGCGGCGCGTTCAGCCATGAACCGCGCCGCGGATTTTCTATGCGACATGCAATGAGGTGCGGACTATGAAGAAACAGAAGGGCTTGGGCCGGGGCCGGGCCAGCACATGGCAATTGCTGCTGATTGCGGCGCCGGGGCTGATTTACCTGATCATCAACAATTATATTCCCATGTTCGGCGTGTTCCTGGCATTCAAGGATTACAATTATTTTCAGGGCATTTTTGGCAGCCGCTGGTGCGGGTTTGAAAATTTTGAATTTCTGTTCCGCACCCGGGATGCCTGGCTGATCACCCGGAACACCTTGCTCTACAACGCGGTGTTTATCATTCTGGGCACGATGTTTTCCATTTTTCTGGCCATCCTCCTGCATGAATTGGGCACTCGCAAACGGGTAAAATTCTTTCAGGCATCGCTGTTGCTGCCCAATTTGCTGTCCTGGGTGGTGATCGGGTTCATCGTGTACGCTTTCCTGAATGCTGATACGGGCTTTATGAACAATACCGTGGCCAAGGCCTTGGGCAAAGAGCCTACTAACTGGTACACCACCACCGGCCCTTGGCCCTTCATCCTGACGCTGGTGTACCTGTGGAAATACGCGGGCTGCAATTCCATTATCTACGTTTCTACTATTGCCGGCATTGATAAGAGCATCTTTGAAGCCGCGGATTTGGATGGCGCGGGAAAATGGCAGCAGATTATCCATATCACCATTCCCATGCTGCGCCCCACCGTGGTGGTGCTGACGCTGATGGCCATTGGCCGTATCTTCTACTCTGATTTCGGCCTGTTCTATCAGGTGCCCCAAAACGCGGGACGGTTGTTTGACGTGACGCAGACCATTGATACCTATGTGTACCGCGGTCTGATGGAACTCAACGATGTGGGTATGGCCGCTGCGGCCGCTTTGTATCAATCGGTGGTGGGCTTCCTGCTGGTGGTGGGCGCCAATGCGCTGGTCCGCAAGCTGGATCCCGATAACGCGCTGTTTTAAGGGGGCGAACATATGGATCAGAATTATACCGAATCCAAGCATTTCCGCTTGTTCTGCACCATCGTGTTGACGGTGCTGGCCGTTATTGCGCTGCTGCCCATCCTGCTGATCGTGATCGCTTCGGTGACGGATGAGAAAGCGCTGCTGGCCAATGGCTACACCTTTTTCCCCGCCGCGCTGAGCACTGATTCTTACTACTATATGGTGCGCCAGGGCGGCACCATCCTGCGCTCCTACGGCATCACCATCCTGACTACCGTGGTGGGTACGCTGGGCGGCGTGCTGTTTACCACCATGCTGGCCTATCCCATGGCTCGCAGCAGCTTTAAATACCGCAATGTGCTGGCCTTTTTCGTGTTCTTCACCATGCTGTTCAACGGCGGCGTGGTGGCCTCCTATATCATGTGGAGCCGGATCATTTCTATCCGCAACACCCTTTGGGCGTTGATCGTGCCCAATTACCTGGTCACCGCCTTTAATGTGTTCCTGGTACGGAATTATTACGCCACCGGCATCCCGGAAGCGCTGATCGAATCCGCCCAGATTGATGGCGGCAACGAATTCATCATCTTCCTGCGCATCATGCTGCCCCTGTCAATTCCCGTGATCGCTACAGTGGCGCTGTTCTCCGGGCTGGCTTATTGGAATGACTGGGTCAACGGGCTGTACTATATCACCGATCCCACCCTGTTCGGCATCCAAAACTTGCTGATCCGTATCATGAACAACATTCAGTTCTTAAAGAGCGGCAGCAACGCCGCCCTGTTGGGCACCCAAGCGGTAGAATTGCCCGGCACTTCCGTCCGTATGGCCATGGCCGTAATCGGCATGTTGCCGGTGGTGCTCGTGTTCCCCTTTGTTCAGAAATACTTCATCAAGGGCGTGGTGCTGGGCGCCGTGAAAGGATAAGGAGAGCAACCATGACAGTACGTGAAATTGTGCAGGCCATGATTCGCAAAACCGGTGTGCCGCAAATCCCCGATGATCGAACCTGCGATCATCTGATGGCCGGTTCCTGGGATACGGAAGTGACGGGCATTGTGTCCACCTTCATGGCCACGGTGGATGTGATCAAGCAAGCCGTCACACTGGGAGCCAACCTGATCATCACGCACGAGCCCACCTGGTTTACCGGCCGGGATGCTACCGATTGGCTGGCAGGCGATGCGGTATATGAGCAGAAGAAACAGTTGATTGACAGCACCGGCATGGCCATTTGGCGTTTCCACGATCACATGCACGCCGATCATGACGACGGCATTTACCGGGGCTTTGATTTGCAGACCGGTTGGGGAAAATACCGAATGCCGGTGCTGTACGATCCCGGCGCGCCATCCTTCCTGCAAGGAAAGTTTGACGGATGCTACGAAATCCCCCCAACCACCCTTCGTGACTTGTGCGAAGAATTGAAGCAAAGCGTGGGGCTGACCCGCGTGCGCGTCATTGGCGATCCGGATATGCCCGTATCCCGGGTGGGCTTGCTGCCGGGCGGCGGCAGCCTGGGCCTGGGCACGGAGGAAATGCCCATGAAGCTGATGCGCCGACGGAAGCTGGATGTGATTTTGTGCGGCGATATTACCGAATGGACCTTGCCTGCCTATGCGCGAGACGCCGCCCAGCTGGGCCTGAACAAAGCCATCATCGTGCTGGGCCATGAGCGCAGTGAGGAGCCTGGCATGCAGTGGCTGCACACCTGGATGAAGGAACTGGTGGGCGATACGCCCATGTGGTTTGCCGATGCGAAAGAGCCCTTCCTGTATCTGTAATCAAAGCAAAAGAGGGTGAAGAACATGGCGGTTTTTACCGGTCAATATTACTCTGCTGCCCGCAGGGGCTTCGTATCCTTTTCGGCAGTGCTGCCGGTGGATATCCTGGATGAAAAGGGGAGACCGGCTTACCTGCCTGGGCCTTTCCCAACGCTGTATCTGCTCCACGGCTATTCCGGCAATCATATGGATTGGCTATATAACGGCCTGGTGGCCCAGCTGGCGGTGAAGCATCGCTTGGCCATCATCATGCCCTCTGGGGACAACAGCTTCTACCTGAATAATCCATTCAGCGGCCAAGCGTACAGCGATTTTATCGGGCATGAACTGGTGGATGTGACCCGGCGCATGTTCCCGCTTTCCCACAAGCGGGAGGATACCTTCATCGGCGGTTTATCCATGGGCGGATTTGGCGCGCTGCGCAGCGGCTTGTATTTCAATGATGTGTTCAGCGCGGTGATCGCTTTGTCTTCCGCGCTGATCACCGATGAAATCGCGCATATGAAGCCTGGCGAGCATAACGGTGTGGCGTCGTATGATTATTATGCGAATACCTTTGGTGATCTTTCTACCCTGCCGGACAGCGACCGTGCTCCCAAAGCCCTGGCTGCCAAACGGCAGGCGGCAGGGGAAGCGCTGCCCCGCATCTTCATGGCCTGCGGCACGGAGGATTTCCTTTACCCCAACAATCTCGACATGCACCAGTACTTGGAAACCTTGGGTATTGCCCATGCGTGGGTCACGCATCCCGGTGTGCATGATTTTGACTTCTGGAATTACGCCCTGCCCATCGCTTTGAATTGGCTGCAGGAGGAAAGGAAGGAGACGTCAAATCATGAATAAAACAGCGGAATTGCAATTGGTGATGCGGCTGCACGTAACGCTGGAAAAGGCCGTATCCGTAGGGGAAACGCCCCAGGGAACGCTGAATATCATCCCCATTACCGGAGGCACGGTGGAGAGCGACGGCTTTACCGCCACGGTCTGCCGGGGCGGCGCCGATTGGAACACCGTGCTGCCAAATGGTCTCAACCACGTGTACGCCCGCTACTGGCTGATGGATGACGCGGGGGAGATCATTTGCGTGGAAAATGAAGGAATTATCGATTGGAAAAAGCAAAACGGCCCCTACATTACCACCCCCCGCTTTACCTGCGCTGCCAATAGCCGCCATGCCGATCTGAACAGCGGCGTGTACACCGGCGAGTTGACCCCCGGTGGGGAAGACGCGGTGAATATCGTATTCTGGAGAATCGTGGGGTAAAGGAGAAACATATGGACAAGCAAACCTCGAATCTGCCTCCGGTGCCGGAAAATATTCCTCACGGGGATATGCCCGGCGACAAAATTTGCATTGGCGATGAGCATATCAAAAAAGCGCAGGTGATCTATCCCCGCCTGCAAGAACAATTGGTTGCCCTGGATGGAAAAAGGGCAGTGATCGCCGTGTGCGGCGGCAGCGGCGTGGGCAAAAGCGAAATTGCCTCCGTGCTGGCTTTTTATCTGAATCACGATGGCATGGGCGCATATGTCATGAGCGGCGACAACTACCCCCGCCGCATCCCTCGGGATAACGATATTGAGCGGGTGCGGGTGTACCGCCAGGGCGGCTTGCACGGCTTGGTGGATCGCGATTTGCTCATCCCGGAAATTTCCGCCCAGCTGCGGCAATTGTGGGAGGAAGAAAAGGACGCCGATCCCGCCACCGCGACGGCATGCCCCTGGCTTTCCGTCTACCAGCAATCGGGCCGCCGGGCGCTGACGGGATACCTGGGTACGCCCAACGAAACCAATTTTAACGAAGTTTCCGATATCCTGGCCCGGTTCCATCAGGGAGAAGAAGCCATCTATCTCAAGCGCATGGGCCGGGAAACCACGGAATTGTGGTACGACAAGGTGGATTTTACCAACACGCAGGTGCTGATCGTGGAATGGACCCACGGCAACAGCGATTACCTGGATGGCGTGGATATTCCCATTCTCCTCAACTCTACCCCCGCTGAAACCCTGGCCCATCGCCGCGCCCGGAACCGGGACGGCAAAACCGACAGCGCCTTCACCACCATGGTGCTGGAAATTGAGCAAAAGAAGCTGGAGGCCCAGGCGCATAAGGCCAAAATCATCCTGAACAAACAGGGCGAATTGCTGTCTTTCGCCGATTACCGCCGCCTGATGGCGGAAGAATAAAGGAGGAGGGGCCATGAACAGCGGAGCCATGCTCAACGCTTACCCGGACAGCCTGGGCGGCACATTGACCGATATTGCCGCCCTGTTGGAAACAAAAGAAATGCGGGGGGCGTTTCGTTCCTTCTATATCCTGCCCAGCGTGTTCACCACCGACCTGGACCGGGGCTTTTCGGTGATCAGCTATGATCTGGATCAGCATTTGACCACCCCCGGCGATATGGACCGCTTGCGGGCACTGGGTATGGATTTGAAGCTGGACTTTATCCTGAACCACCTATCCGTGCAATCACCTCAGTTTCAGGACATGATCGCCAAAGGAGATCAGTCCGAATATCGGGATTTCTTCATTAACTGGAACAAGTTCTGGAACGGCAAAGGCGAAATGACGGAAGGGAGTTACATTCAGCCAGACGAACAATATATTCAGGATATGTTCTTCCGCAAGCCCGGATTACCCATCCTGATGGTGCAGTTTCCAGACGGCCGGGAGGTGCCCTACTGGAACACCTTCTACCAGGAGGTGCGCACCGATCCGGAAACGGGCAGACGCAGCTATCTGGGCCAGATGGACGTGAATATCCAATCCGAGCTGGTGTGGCAGTATTACGGGGAAGTGCTGGATAAGCTGGCAGGCTACGGCGCGTCCATCGTGCGGCTGGACGCCTTCGGCTACGCTTCCAAGATTCCCGGACGGCGGAATTTTATGAACGAACCGGAAACCTGGGATATTCTCGAGCGCATCCGCCAGATGGCGGAAAAGCGCAATCTCACCTTGCTGCCTGAAATCCACGCCGCTTACGGCGAGGGAAGCTACAAAACGCTTTCGGACAAGGGCTATATGACTTATGATTTCTTCCTGCCGGGGCTGCTGATCGATGCCATTGAAAACCACGATGCTGACTTCCTGGCGCGCTGGGCGAAGGAACAAAAGGACGGCGGCATCCGGTGCGTGAACATGCTGGGCTGCCACGACGGTATCCCCCTGCTGGACCTGAAGGGCCTGGTGCCGGACGAGCGTATCCAGGGACTGATCGACCTGATCGTCAGCCGGGGCGGATTGATCAAAAATCTCCACGGGAAAAAGAACATGTATTACCAGGTGAACGCCACCTATTTCAGCGCCCTGGGCTGCGATGAAAAGAAAATGCTGCTGGCCCGGGCCCTGCAATTGTTCATGCCCGGTAAACCGCAAATCTGGTATCTGGATTTGTTCGCCGGGGAAAACGATCTGGAGGCTGTTCAACGCAGCGGCGAAGCGGGCCACAAGGAAATCAACCGCACCAATCTGACGAAAGATGAAATTGCGCAACGCCTGCAGCGGCCCATCGTGCAAAAGCAATTGGAACTGTTGAACATGCGCAACGCCTGCCCGGCCTTTGGATTCGACGCGGAATTGCAGATTGATCAGCCCAATACCCACACCTTGTGCCTCGCCTGGCGCAATCGGGGGAAACAAGCGGTGCTGACGGCGGATTTGACCACCTACGCCTTTTTTGTGGAGGCAGACACGGACGGCGGTAAGTTCCGTTTTTCGCAGGAATAACGCTTTCTAAAAAGGAGACAAGCGCGACGATGAAAGCCTTATCCCAGCACATTTGGCGTTACCACGATGACACCCAAGCCACATCCTATCTGATTGTGGGCAACGACAGGGCTGCGATGATCGACTGCGGCACCGGCCATTTCCCGGTGATGCCAATGATTCGCGCCGTTACCGATCTGCCGGCGGAATTGTGGCTGACCCACGCCCACCCCGATCACTGCGGCGCAGCGGATGAGTTTTCCGCTGTTTGGCTTCACCAAAAGGATGCTGCTTTGCTGCATCAAATAGAGACTGCTTTTGCACAGATTGGCGGGCGGCCCATCCCCCGGGACCGGTTGCGCTTGTTTGATGATCATGCTGTGATCGATCTGGGCGGAAGGCAATTGCGCGTGTTGCCCGTGCCGGGTCACACGCCGGGATCGGTCATTTTTGTGGATGCCCAGGACAAGGCCATTTTTTCCGGCGATGCCGTGGGCAGTGGGGATATTGTGCTGATGTCCATTCCCTTTACGCTGGATCTTGCTTCATACCGTCGGTCGCTGATCGCTCTGACGGATATGCTGGATGGCTGCAAGGATTACACCTGGTATCCCGGACATTATCACCAGGCGGGCGTGCCTGGTACGGCGGCTTACAATCCTGTGCAGTTCCAGACCGTGCGGGATATGATCCATCTGTGCGGCGGCATCCTGGATGGCACGATCACAGGCGAACCGGTGCGGGAAGCCCTTGCTCCGGGCGGCCGGGCGCTGCGGGCCCGATGGGGCAAAGCTGGAATGATATATTTTGATGAATGATTTGCGATTGACACGAAAAATTTTTAAAAAAGAGAAATATATGGTTATTATATGAAAATAAGGAAAATATTTTGCCATTTTCCGTATTTTTTTATGTCAACCGATTGACATGCTCGAAAAAATATGGTACAGTGTAATCAACATAGAGGCAGAACACTGCCGGAATGACGAAGGAGGAAAAATCTATGTTCAAAAAAATGATGGCGATGCTGATGACGCTGGTCATGCTGTTATCCGCAACGGCAGCCATTGCCGAAACGGCGGACCACCAGCCGGTGACGATTTCTTACTATTCCACCCAGGCGGGTGTGGATGATGAAACCGTGGCCACGCTGGCCAAATTCATGGAACAGTATCCCTGGATCACCGTGAATTACTATCCCTGCGGCGATGATCAGCTGGCTGCCTGGCTGGCATTGTACAACGGCGGCAACGCCCCCACCGTATCCCTGCTGGATTGCGGCCAGATTCTCAATTACAGCGACTACATGGTGGACCTGAGCAAGGTGGAAGACACCTCGTTCTGGAGCCATGTACTCTCCGGCACCGAATTCTTCCAGAAGGAAGGCAGCGATGCCGTATACGGCATCCCCGGCAGCTATCAGGGCTTCAGCCTGATCTACAACAAGACCATTGTGAAGAAAGTATTTGGCGAAGATTTTGACGTAAACACCGTCAACACCGTGGATAAGCTGGTGAAATTCTTCGATGATATTGAAGCGGCCGGTTATCCCTCCACTGTGGTGTTCAGCGCCGACTGGGCTCTGGGCGCTCACTACCTGGGCTGCCAGCTGTTCTCCGAATGGCTGGGCGACAAGGCCACCCAGCGCCAGATTATGGCCGACCTGAAGGACGGCAAGGGCGGCTTGATCGACAACGAGCATTTCAACAACCTGATGGACGTGTTTGATATTTTGAAGGCCCACAACATCAACAAAGCCGACCCCCTGGCCGATACTCAGGAAGGCGATCTGGAAATGCTGGCCCACGGCAAGGTAGCCACCATGTTCCAGGGCGACTGGAATTGGCTGGCCATCCGCACCTTCGAAAATATCGATGAGCTGGGCATCATGCCCCTGCCTCTGACCAACGATGAAACCGACGCCCGCAACGGCAAAATCCTGGGCTCTTGCCCCAAGGGCTATGCTGTGGACAAATTCCAGAACACTCCCGAGCAGCAGGCCGCCGGCGTTATCCTGGCCCAGTGGCTGGCCCTGTCTCCTGAAGGCGAAGATTTCATGGTGAGCTTGATTGGCTCCACTCTGCCCTTTGATAACGTGACCGCCGTGAACGAAAACCCGCTGGCCGTTTCCACCCAGGAATACCTGAGCGCCGGCAAGATCCTGGATTGCAGCACCTACCTGTGCGAAGGCCCCACTGATTTCTGGCTGGTGTGCGGCCCCTTCATGCAGGCTTATCTGGCTGGTCAGATGGATCGCGCCACGCTGGCGGATGAAATTGCAGAATATTTCGCCGATCTGGACTGACGTAAAAAATCCCCGGCCGGCAGGGCAGACGCATCGTTGCCCTGCCGGCCTTCTTTCAAAAAGGAGGCCTTTCCTCATGCTGACCAAACGCGGATGGGACACCTGGAAATTGATCCTGCTCTTTTTCTGCCCCGCGCTGTTCATTTGGCTGACCACCATGCTCATTCCCTTCCTGTACGGCATTTTCATTTCATTTACGAAGTGGGATGGCATTTCTACCACCTATTCTATGGTGGGGCTGGCCAATTACCATAAGGTGTTCAACACCTCCAAATTCTGGCTTTCCCTGCGGCGAACAGGCATCTATACCGTGGGCACCGTGGTGCTGAGCAACGTGGTGGCCTTGATCCTGGGCCTGCTGTTGACTAGCAACCTGAAGGGCCGTAACGCGTTTCGTACGGCCATTTACGTGCCCAACGTGGTGGGCGGGGTGGCCATGGGCTATATTTGGCAGTATATTTTCAATTACGGCTTCACGAAAATTGGCCAGCAATTGAACGTTGGCTGGATGTCCACTTCAATGCTGTCTGATCCCTCCAGAGCCATGATCGCGCTGGTGGTGGTTTCCTCCTGGCAGCTGTCGGCCTACCTGATGATCATCTATGTGGCAGGCTTTACCAACGTGCCTGGTGAACTGGTGGAGGCGGCCCGGGTGGACGGCGCTAACGCCTGGCGGGTGTTTTGGCATGTGCGTATGCCCATGATCCGCTCCTCCATCACCATCTGCCTGTTTTTGGCCATCGTACGCTCCTTCATGGTGTTTGAAATCAATTTGTCCCTGACTGATGGCGGCCCCTTCAACAGCACGGAAATGATTGCCCTGCGTATTTATAACACGGCCTACGTCAGCCTGAAATTTGGCAACGCCCAGGCCCAGGCGGTGGTGCTGTTTGTGATCGTGGCGTTCATTTCGGTAATGCAGGCTTATTTCACCCAGAAGCGGGAGGTGCAGATGTAATGGTTGAAAAGCGCTCGACCAAAGTGTTGCTGTTGGTACTGGCCATTGTGCTGACGATGTTTTACCTTTTCCCGCTGGTACTGATGGCCCTTAATTCCCTCAAAACCACCGGGCAATTCACCATGAATCCCTTCTCCCTACCTACTCGGCTGGTGGCGGAAAATTATCCCCAGGCATTTACCCAGATGCATTTCCTCACTTCCTTGGGCAATACCTTTGTGCTCACCGTCAGCGTGTGCCTGCTGGTGGCGGTGTTTGGCTCCATGGCCGCCTATGTGGTCAGCCGGGTGAAAAACAAATTCGTCTCTTTTTTCTATTATTTCATGATCGCTTCCATGTGCGCGCCGTTCCAGGCGTTCATGATTCCGCTGGTCAAGCTGTATGCGGCCCGGCTGGGCTTTAACAATAGCCTGCTCCCGGTGATCTATATTGGCACGGGGCTGAACCTGGCCTTTGCCACCTTCCTGGTGAGGGGCTTCCTGAACGCCATTCCCATGGAAATTGACCAAGCGGCTATGATCGATGGCTGCGGCAGCATCCGGCTGTTTTTTCACATCATTCTGCCCATGCTGACGCCCATCATGGTGACGCTACTGGTTTTCGTGGCCATGGGCGTGTGGAATGACTATCTCTTGTCCAGCTTGTTTTTGCAGACCCAGGACAAGCGCACGCTGCCCATGATGATCCGAGTGTTCTGTGCTCAGTATTCCAATGATTACGCTCCTATGATGGCGGGCCTGGTCATGTCCATTGCGCCCATGCTGATCTTTTACCTCATTTGTCAGAAGCAGATTTTGGCCGGTGTGGTGCAGGGCAGTGTGAAGGGCTAAGGAAAGGAGAAAACCATGGCAAACCTGCATATGAATTTCCGGTCGGACTGCATCTCCCGCAGCGTATATCCGGTGGTGTTCCTCCCGGATCTGAACCTGTGGCGAGATATCGAGCCGCCCTATCCCACCTTGTATTTCCTGCCGGGCTATTCCGGCGGGGGGCTGGAAACAGCCATGTTCAGCAATTTTGCTTTGTTTTCCATGCGCTATGGCGTGGCAGTGGTGCTTGTGGACGGGGAAAATTCCTTCTATACCGATGATGAGCAGCGAGGCGCGATGTTCAGCCAATATGTTGGCGAGGAATTGGTGGAAGTGACCCGTTCCGTGCTGCCGCTTTCTCGCCGGCGGGAGGATACGTTCATTGGCGGCATATCGATGGGCGGTTACGGTGCGCTGATCAATGGCCTGCGGTTTTCAGAGAGTTTTTCCAAAATTGCCATGCTCTCCCCGGCCCTGGGATTCAAGACGCGAGATGATAATCCTCGTCCAAACAGCCCCGTGCCCAAGGGCGAATTGATCGCCACGCTGGGCACCTGGAAGGAATACTATCACAGCTATAAAGATTACCAGTATGCCGTTGAGCGAGCCGCCGTATCTTCACAAACAATGCCGGACATGTTTTTGGCTTGCGGTCGGGCGGATTCCCTGATGACGTCTGCCAGGGCCTTTGCCGCTCAGATGGATCAGCTGCATGCGCCTCTCACCTGGTATGAGCAGGATGGCGGCCACGATCATACCTTCTGGAAACAGGCGCTGGATCCTATGTTCCGTTTCCTGACCGGAAAGGAGGACGCATAAATGTATTTGAAAGCCACAGCCAAATCCAAAGCACTGATGCGTGCGGTGGATTTTCATGTGATTCTTCCTTACCATGATGGATATCCGGATGCCAACCGGCCTTACCCAACTCTGTACTTCCTGCCTGGCTTTTCCGGCAATGCGGAAGAAATCGTCTTCGCTCTGCCTCTGCGGCAGATGGCAGCCAAATATGGCCTTGCTATTGTGGTGCCGGATGGGGAAAATGCGTTTTACACCGATCATCCGGAGCGGGCCGCTTGCCATGGGGTATACGTTGGGGAGGAGCTGCCGCGGATTACCCGGCGCTTGTTCCCTTGCTTATCCAGCCGGCGGGAAGATACGTTTATTGGCGGTATATCCATGGGGGGCTACGGCGCGGCGGTCTTGGGCTTGCATTATCCTCACCATTTTTCCAAAATCGCGCTGTTTTCTCCTGCCATCGAAGCAGACCGGCTGTTAAACGGCATAGATGACAGCGTGCCTGGAGCGGTGCCCTCATCGCTCTTTGATTCGCTGCTGGGCGGCGCAGAGACCTACGATCATAGCCCCCGGCTCAATCCATTGGTGGCAGTTGATGAAGCTTTGCAATCCGGCGGAAGCGTACAGCCTCTGTGGATGTGCTGCGGAGAAAACGATATGCTGGTGCGGGATGCCTGCGCTGATTTTTCGCAATTTTTAACCAGCCGCGCAATTGATCACATCTTTATCCGCGGGCGTGGAGAGCATGATTTGATATACTGGGATGCGCACCTGGAAGAAGCGTTTCAATTCCTGATGGGAACCCCCCGCTTCTGACCACACAAAAAGGAACCGGATTTGACCGGTTCCTTTTTTATGTATAGGTCGTCAGGTTGTTTCTCTTTCCACCAGTCGGACGGGAAACAACGCTGTGGTGGGCACCGCGTCTCCGTTGGCGCGGCGGATGATGCATTCCACCGCGTGGCGGGCCAATTCCTCAATGGGCTGGTGAATGGTCGTTAGGGGCATAGCGCAAAGGGCGGCGAAGGATGTGTCATCATAGCCCACAACCTTCAATTTTTTGGGGATACTGATATGGTGCCTGCGGCAGTATTGCACCACGCCGGCGGCCATAATATCATTGGATGTGAACACTCCGTCCACGTTAGGATATTCCTGGAAGATCCGGGATACCGACGCATCATAGTTCATCGCGACAAATTCGTCCCATGTTGCCTCGATCAGTGCCGGCTGTGTCAGCCCATGTTCCGCACAGGCGGCGGCCAGACCATCAAAACGCCGCTTGGAAATGTTGTTCTTGGCTGCGTTGCCGCTCAAATAAAGCAGGTGGCGGCAGCCCTTTCCAATCATGTGCTCCCCGGCCAGATGGCCGCCCTGGAAATCATCGGTCATTGCACAGGGAATTTGCTGGTTATCGGGCCGTTCAAATACCACCATCGGCGCTTTGCTTCGGCTAATCGCCTCAAAGTTCTGGCCGTAATTGGCCATGATCACGCCCATGACCTTATTGCCTATCAGCATCTGATAATATTCCTGCTCCTTTTGCGCATCCTGGTTGGATACGCATAGCAGCAGTTTGCAGCCGTGAGATTCCGACGCCGCTTCGATGTGATGGATCAGTTCGGCGAAGAAATAGTTTTGGGCGGACGGTACGATCAAGCCGATAAAGCTGCTGTTTTTCCGGGCCAGGGATCGAGCCATCTCGTTGGGATAATATCCCAATTCCTGCATAGCCGCCTGGATGCGGGCCTGGGTTTCCGGGCTCACTCGAACACGGCTGTTCAGCATTCGGGAAACGGTTGTAACGGTTACGCCTGCGCGCTGCGCAACATCCTTGAGGGTTGCCACTGCATCATCCCACCTGTTGTAAAGAATCCGTTTCATTACTATACCATGAAATTAAAAATGATTCAATTCTTTTTGTGAGATGACGGCCGATGTCTGTTTCTACGTTCGGAAAGATGCGCTTTGGGTGTTGGGGCTTGCATTTCTGCGTTGCTTTTCCTCGATTGATCCTTCGGTCCCCGTAAACCATTGTCAAAGCGTCTTGAGAGGCAAGTGCATCCGCTCGAAACTGCTCATTCCTCATTTTAGAAACAGGCTCTAATTTCCACGCCATTACATATGAGCGGCTCTTCCAAAGGATTGCGCCTGGGCGGCCAAAGTCTACAATGAAAGTATGCTGGTTTACGCCGCTTATGCGCCATAGGGGCTGTCAAATTCTGCTTCGGCTTTTTTGACCGCTTCTTCCAGCGTCATGCCTGCAAAGTGCTGGGCTCCCAGGAAACGGCCGGATTTTTGATCGTTCGCAAATACACCGACCACGATGCCGGGGATAGCGCTTTCCGGGGCGTTGGGCGCATAAGGACCGCCCAGATCCGTGCGGCACCAGCCAGGATCGGTCAGGTTGATCATCACATCTGTCCCCTGTACTTTGGACCCTAAATCAATGGTGATTTTATCCAGCGCCGCCTTGCTGGCTGAATAGCCCGCCTGGCACACGTCCAGCGCTATGCCGCTGGTGGTGTTCAGGATGCGGCCGGAACCTTTGGCGATCATTCCTGGCATGAAGTGATAGCAGATCATGGCTGGGGCAATGGTATTCACCCGGAAGCTGATTTCATAATCTTCTGTGGGCGTTTGGAAATAATCAGTCCGGTAGGCAATCTGCACGCCAGCGTTGTTGATCACAATATCCACATCCACGCCCAGTTGATCGATTGCTTCCAGCATCCGCTGCACGGCGTTCAGATCGTTCAGATCCGCCGCTATCGCATGGGCGGTTACCCCCAGCACCCGCACCTCTGCCAGTATCTTTTCCGTATGCCGGAGATCTCGGCTGTGCAGAATCAAATTGCACCCCTGTTCCGCCATGAACTTTGCCGTCAGATAGCCGATTCCTCGGGCTGCGCCGGTGATCAGCGCCCATTTTCCCTTAACTTGATACATATAAACGTTTTCCTTCCTTTGCAGCTTGCTTGTTTTGGATGGAAGGCGGCGTGCTCAAAAGAGCCATGAGCCGCTATTCCGTGTAAAATGAAGCCGAAATTGCAATGCCGTGAACAGGGGCCCTCCTGCCTGCAAACAACGGGGGGACAGGCGCGATGCCGGATGCCTTTCTTTTATCGGCCTTCATGTTCTTTTCCGTTTGAATAAAAAGAAGGGACCAGCCCGTATTTTGACCGGGCTGATCCCTCAAGAAACAGATTACGCTTCTTCGCCCATGGCGACCTTTACAGCTTTGATGGCAAAGGTCATGGTACGGCCCATGGCAATACCGGGCATCAAGCAGGGATAATTGTTAACGAAGAAACCGCCGGAGTTGTCGCCGCAGACGAACAGGCCGTCGATGGGCTTGCCCGCTTCATCCAGCGCCTGGGCCTTTTCGTTCACCAGAATGCCCTGCAGGGTGGTCAGGATGCAAGCGCCCATCCAGAAGCCATAGAAGGGAGCCTTGCGGATCTCAGACAGACGGTAGGCCTGCTTGCCGAAATCCACGTCTTCCTGATTGTCGTACAGCTCGTTGTACCGGGCCACGGTGGCGAGGAAAGTTTCTTTAGCTTCGCCCTGGAAGCCCATCTTGTCAGCCAGTTCTTCAATGGTGTCGGCCTTGAAGGCGTTGCCCTTTTCGATTTGCTGTTCAAACCGGTCCAACTGGCCCTGGGGGTTTTTGCGGGTGCCGGCGGAGCAGCCCAGGGTGTGGAAGCGCTGCACGTCATCAGGCATGCCAGCGTCAAAGATGGAGGCATACACATGGCCGGGCTGGTTGTAGGCGGCGTAGGGCATCATATCATAGGTGCCGCTTTCATCGGTAAAGCGCTTGCCGTCCCGGTTCACCTTCAGGAAGGGCTGAGAGCCCAGGTTGAACTGGCCTTCGGTGGCGGGGAAAATTTTATCGCCGGTGGAGGTCACTTTGTAGCCGGCGTCGATGCCAGGGGCAATGATGCCGCGGTCGAACAGCATGGGGGCAGCTTCGGCCTGCATGGCCGCGCCGATCCACTTGGCAGCCTTGATGCCGTCGCCGGTATCGGAAGGCCAGGCCACGTTGGAGGTGGTGACGGCCGTGCCCAGGGGATCCAGCTGTTCCATCATTTGGGGATTGCAAGGATAGCCGCCCGCAGCCAGCAGAACGCCCTTGTTGGCGTTGACGCGGATATACGCGCCGTCTTCCCGCTGGGCAATCACGCCGGTGACGCGGCCGGCATCGTCCTGCTCAAACTTCACCAGGGGCGTGCCGAACAGGATCTTGTTGCCGCTTTCTTCGATGATCTGCTGGAACATATCGTTCCGGTCAATGCCATGGCCCCAGTAATGTTCACACACGGGGAAGAAGAAGCCGGATTCCTCAGCGTGGGGCCAGATGGCCTCGTCGCCAGCGGTAACTTCCACTTGCATGTCCGGCGCATATTTGGCGTAGCAGGATTTCACGAAATGATGCATGGCAGCGGATTCGTTGATCCAGGTATTGAAGGCGTTCATGTTGGTTTTGCCGGAAGCATAACGCTTCAGTTCCCGGCGCAGGGCAGCGCGGTCCACAGGCTTTTCACCCAGGGCCTGAGCGTCTTCGGAGTCGATCGCGCCATACCAATGACGGGTACGGGCATGGGTGGTGCTCTTTTCAATTACCAGCACCTGGTAGCCCTTGCTGGAAGCATAAGCGGCGCCGGCCATACCGCCGTTGCCCGCGCCCACCACCAGGAAATCGGTGGTCAGGGTTTCGGCGATTTCGCTTTCAGCCACTTCGGGGGCTTCGCCCAGCCAATCGGCGGCCTTGTCTTCGTCAGCAGAGGAATCGATCACTTCAACGGGAATTTCACCCCGGGCCTGCTGCACGCACTTGTAGGCGGCCTTTTCGGCAGCGTTGCGGGTCAAGGTCGCGCCAGTTTTGGCGTCCAGGGTGATGGGGCCTTCAATATAGCTGTCCTGCAGCTCCTTGAGCAGGGCGGCCAGGCGTTCGCCTTCTTCCAGACCGATGCCTGCGGTTTCGCCGGCGGTGTCCACCACCACGTCGGTAATAGCGGTTTCGGAGAAGGTCATGGTCACTTTCACATTGCTCATGGCACCCTTTTCAATGGCGCTGTAGGTGCCGGGGGTGTAAATCGCTTTTCCTTCAGCAACGGCTTTCAGCCCGGATACACCCAGGGTGCCAGCGGCGGCCACAGCGGCGGTTGAGGCCAAGGCGCCTTTCAGAAATGCGCGGCGGGATACTTCTTTCATGTTTGCATCATCCTCCTGTGACGGTTTTCTAAACCCATGGAATATATAAACATTATAAGGCTGGGCGCAACCCACAAGTCAACCCCGTTTTTTTGAGCATTTCGTATGGAAAAATGAAAGGAAATATGGTAAAATGCTGATAGAGACGCAGGAGGAGGCGCTTCCATGCCAGCAAAAGATCCGGGAATTAGGCATTATCGAATCGGTGAATACGCCCAAAAGATGGGGGTTACACCCGACTTGCTCAAGCACTATGAAAAAATGCGCTTGATCCAGGCTTATACCACGCCAAGCGGATACCGGTATTACCCGTTTCATGAATCATTGGCGCTGCTCCAATGCATGGCGCTGCGCAATTATGGGATCCCGCTTCAGGAAATGGATAAGCTGCTGCATCAGGACGATTTGGCCGCCTTCCACCAGGCCCTGGAACAACGGGTGGAGGCGATTGGGAAGCATTTGCTGCTGGAGCAGGCGGTGATTGAGGATTACAGGCGCTTTTCCCAATGGATGGACCGCATGGAAAACCGGGATTCCTACGTCCTGATCGAAGAAAAAGAAGAAATGCTGTTTTTGCCTCACAGCAAGCGACACGACTTTCTGGAAGATGACCGTATTCAGGCAATTTTGAGTGATTGGGTGGCCTGGATGCCCATGGTCAAATCCTGCCGGCTTATACCCACGTTATCTGGCCATGATCCGTTGCAGGAGGCGTCGTGGGGATTGACTGTATCGGCTTCTTTTGCGGAAACGTATCGGCTGCCTGTCAATGAAGCGGTGAAAAAGCTGCCCGGGGGAAGAATGCTGATGTTTCACTATCGGGCAGAGCATCAGCCGAAAATCCGCAATGCGGCATGGCAGCTTATGCGGAATTATGTGGAGCAATCCTCCCTGCGCCTGATGGGCCCCATTCAGCAAGTGGCGTTGGCGAATTTGCGGATCGGGGGCCAAGGCATCAGCTGCGGATGGTTTGCCATCCATGTGGAAGAATAGATTACATGAAAAAATCGCCCCGGAAGCGTTTGTGCCCCAGGGCGATTGCTTTACTCAGTTCTCCGCGTTTCTGGCTTTCGTCACGCGGCTTACCTGCGCGCCGATTTCGTACAGCAGGATCATCGGAATACCCAGCGCCAGCTGGGACACAACGTCCGGCGGCGTGAGAATGGCGGCGATCACGAAAATACCCAGAATCACATATTTCCGCTTGGAAGCCAGCATTTTGTAATTGGTCAGCCCAATTCGCGTGGTCAAATACATGAACACCGGCAGTTGAAAAGCGATGCCAAACGGCAGGATAAACCCGAACAGAAAACTGACGTATTTATCAATTGACAGCATCGGCGTGGCCAGATGGTCCCCGGCGACCAGGAAGAAATCCACCGCCAGTAAATAGACCGCCATGTAGCAGAACACCACGCCCAGGATAAACAACGCCAGCGCTACAAAGAACATGATCCGGAACGCCTTGATTTCTTTTTCGTACAGGGCCGGCTTGATAAACCGCCATATCTGCCAGATGATGACAGGGCTGGCCACGATAACCGCGGCGATCAGGGCCAGCTTGAATTTGGTCACCAGCGCTTCGGACATGGCGGTATAGATGATTTCGATTCCACGATTTTGGATGGGCGCTATGATCCAGGTCATCAGCGAATCGATGGCAAGATAATAGACCAAAAAGAACGCGGCGACAACGGCGATAGCGGAAACAACCAGCACATGCCGCAGCGCCATCAGATGCTCTAACAGCGAGGCTTTCACGCTTGCCGCTTCCGAAAGGCCGTCGGCCTCCGTTTCTTTTACCACGTCATTTTCCCCGGTGATGCCGTTGGCTTGCACCGGGGATTTTGCTTTCTTTTTCATAGCTGATTTCGTTGGAGATTAAGCTTTTTTGTCGTCTTCGGTTTTTTCAGCTTTTTTCTCGCCGTCGTCATCTTTGATTTCGTTCTTAAAATCCTTGATGCTCTTACCCAGCGCCTTGCCTACGCCCGCCAATTTGCCGCCGCCAAACAAGACCAGAGCCAATATTACAATCAAGATGATTTCCGTTGTTCCCAGACGCATATGCGGTTTCCCTCCTATTTTTTATCAATGGATTGTGTGGATGTAAGCGCTTCCTTCGCTTGACCTAACCCTTGCTGAACATTTTTCAGTTCCTTATTCAGTTCGGACGAGGCATTCTTCAGATCGGCCGTGATATCCACGTCTTTTTTCAGGTTGTCCAAGTCCGATCTGGTATCATGGATTTCTTTTTCAATTTCATCCCAGCCTGTTTCCTGCTTTACTTCTCGGATCAAGCTGCGGATTTTCTTCACCGTTCGGCCCAGCCAACGCGCCACCTTCGGCAAATCTTTGGGGCCGACCACCAGGAAAGCAACCAGCAATATAAGCAGCAATTCTGCAAAGCCAATATTGAAGATATCTGCTCCCCCCTCTCCTGAATGTGTCCATTATACAATAGACATCCAAATTTCGCAAGCCGAAACATTTTGGACGCTTCAATGGTCACTACACATCCATCACGCCGACGCTATTTACGCTGTGCGGAAAACAGTGCCTTTTAGAAACGAGTGACGAACAAAAGCAGCGGCAGCCCAAAGCCGTGGGGCGGATACTGCATGGCGTTTATCCCGTGCATGCATCTGTCACGAACGCTTTGCTGTGAAAATGCCTTTTTTCTTTTCGGGAAGCTGCGGCGCTTTTAAGCCTTTGTTGACCTCGCTCTCCGGCGTGATGAGCAGATAGCTGCGAATGGAGGCCAGCTTTTTCTTGCTGATGCTATACTCCTTGCAAAGCGCGTCCAGCTGTTTTTCATTCAGCACACGCTTGCGCAGCAGATAGGTCAGGTGTGCGTCCTGGTTCTTGGCAGGCAGGAGCGAGGCGGCTAATTCTTCGATCATATGATCACGCGTGAAGCTTCCCTTGCCCGCGCGGATCTCCGCTGTTTCTCTTTTGACGCGGCTGAATTCGGAAATGGCGACAGCAATGCCAAAACCTCCAAACAGTAGGCAAAGCACCCAGCGAATCACGCTTTCCAGGCCCAGGAAATGCACGGTGATGGCCACTGCTATCAGCAGGAGCGGCAGTTTGGCTGCCTTCAGATACTGGGGGCGCGGCTTGGAACGCTCGCTGATCCAGGCGTCAACGCACTGGGAGCACAAATGGACGGACAGCACTTCGCCCAGCGCCTGGTATTTTTGCGCGCCTGTTCCGTTTCGCACCGTCATGGTGCGGATGGTGACCAGGGGATAATCATCAGCGCCTTCGCGGCCGCATTTTTTGCAGGTCAGCTTCTCTTTCATGGTACCCTCCATTTGGCTGAATAAAGATTGAAATTGCTGAAAATCAGAAAGCAAAAACGCCAAGCTTCGACAGTAGCGATACCCAGATAAACACCGTCACAATGGAGCAAACTGTGGTAAAGGCCAGGATTTCGCCGGCCAGCGTGCCGTCCGCGCCCATCTCCAGTGCCATGGTGTAGGATGAAACGGCGGTGGGCACGCAGCAAAGGGCGAAAATGCTCACCAGCGGCACGCCCCGGAAGCCCAGCAGCCATGCAGCGCCCACAATCAACAGGGGCGCGAGGATCAGCTTGATGATTGTAACGAGGGTGAGCTGCCTCCAATCCTTGCGCAGACTGCCGAATTGCAGATCCACGCCCAACAGGATCAGCGCCAGCGGCGTGACGATGGAGGTAAGGGTATGCAGTGGAGCGCTCAGCATTTCCGGAAGCCGGATTCCAAGCACCAGCGCTGCCGCCCCTGCCAGCGCGCCCAGGATCAGTGGGTTGGTAACGATCCCGCGAAGCAGTTTTTTAATATTCACGTAGCCGCCCCGTTTGGTTTCCAATGCGATTACGCACAGCACATTGTACCACGGCACCAGCACGGATACGCATACCGATGCCACTCCCACGTTTTCCGCACCGCAAATAGTGGTCACGATGGGCAAGGCGAACAAAATTGAATTAGACCGGAAAGCCCCCTGAATCATGGACGCCTGGCGCGCCTTTGATTTTTCGAAGCAGGGGATTAGCAGCATCAGCAGCAGAAATACCACCGTGTTTGCCACCACCAGATACCACATGGTATAGATGCCGTCGCCCCGCAGCGCTTCGCCCGCGCGCATTACGTTTTCAAACATCACCAGCGGAAACAGCGCTCGGAATATAAAACGGTTCATGGAGGCGGAAGCCTGCGGCGAAATCAGGCGGGCGGCTTTGGCAATCATGCCCAGGCCAATATACACGCAAAGGGGAAAAACAACCCGCAGGGATAGTGTGAAATCCATATTGATTGACCTCATTTTGCTATACAAAGTATCATGCGCCTGTGTTCTGGCGGATGGAAATGAACGGGGGAAAAACGTCATTTCCTGCGCACAGTTCCTCATTATAAATGACGGATGAAAATCCGTCAATCATCAAGCGAATGGTGATTGACGGCTGAAAAAAAGGTGTCAGCCGGAAGCCAGGCTGACACACAGAATCCATCTTGCTATCAGATGACGATGATAGACAGGAGCACAGAGGAAATGAGCAAAATGATGGCGCCGCCGATTCGGCTGGAGATCTGCGCGAAGGGCATCAGTTCCATGCGGTCCGCGGCGGAGAGGCAGGCCACGTCGCCTGTGCCGCCCATGTTGGCCATGCACAGGCCCGCAGTGATTGCGGATTCCACCGGGTAGAAGCCTACCAGTTTGCCGATTAGGCCGGAACCGATGACAGCACCGAGAACCGTGACCAGGCACAGCACCACATACGTGAGTGAGAACTGGGAAATCACGTCTTGCAGCGGCACATAGCAGGCGCCGATGCCGATGAGCAGCATGGGCGTCAGGTTCTTGGAAACGAACTGGAACCACTGGTAGCAGCCAATTTCGCAATCCTCGTCCAGCCAGCCGAACACTTTGCACAACGCAACGCTAATGATCATCCAGGCATAGGCGTGAATCTTGGGCAGGAACTGGCCGTTGGGAAGAACCATGTTGAAGAATTTGTTGATGATGATGCCCACGCAGAAGAACGCGCCGCTGATAAACAGGCCGATGCCCATCCGCCGCAGGTCGATCTTCTCGCGCTTCTGCATTTCTTCTTCACTCAGGCCATATTCATGGGGATCGTTGGATTTGTTTACCAGCAGCGCGCCCTGGCCGTTCCAGCCCTTGCCCTTGACGATCTTGGGAAGCAAACCGGAGAGCACGATGGCGAACAGATTGCCAATAGCCACGGCGGGAACCATCTTGGCCAGCGCTTCAGCGGCGGACAGCGAGGAGCCCGTTTCAAAAATCTTGGAAAGCGGAACCGCGCCGGCACCCATACCGCCGCCCATGATGGGCAGGCCGATGAGGATCAGGGCTTGCTTGGCACCGTAGCCGATCAGGCCGCCTACCAGCGCAACCAACCCGAAGGCGCAGGCCACGCCGCCCAGGATGGCGGGCAGGTAACGCGCCGAGGCTTTCACCAGCAGCTTCTTGTTCATGCCCAGGATGGAGCCGCAGATCAACGCCGCGATATACCAATCCAGGAAGCCGCCGTTGGAAGCGAAGAAGGTGTACATGCTGCCGCTGATGGAGGTGGCGGCGCCTTCCTTGGGCGTGGCCATTACCAGGGAGGTGGGGAACAGCTTAAAGTACACCATGGCGCTGGCAGCGAAGATGCACACGATGGCGCCGCCGCCCAGGTAACTCTTGACGATGGGAGTGCGGTTGCCGATCTCGTTGAAGATCGCGCCTAGCAGGATCATCAGCGAGAAGCAGCCCAGCATCGCCCCGGGCAGGTTGGTTTTTACGCCCACGTCATCGCCTTTTATGGCGATGGGCACGTACAGCGTGATCAGAATGATCGCCGCAAAGACTGCGAAGTAACGCCAGTCCATGCCAAAGAGTTGAAAGCGCTTCTTTTCCATGAGTTTCACCCTTTCTTTTTTATATCCATCAGCCATGCCTTGGCTGAAAAAGATCAGAATTCACGGTTGCCGGGATGGCCGGCAATCCCCAATTTTTCCGCCACTGCGGCCACCTGCTCGGCTACGGTGACGGCCACCCGCTTGTCAAAAGCGCCGGGGATGATGTATTCCTCGTTCAGTTCTTCTTCCGTGCACAGGGAGGCGATGGCGCGGGCGGCGGCCAGCTTCATTTCTTCCACAATTTGCCGGGCTTCCACCATCAGCGCGCCACGGAACAGGCCGGGGAACACCAACACGTTGTTGATCTGGTTGGGATAGTCGCTGCGGCCCGTGGCAATGATGCGCGCGCCGCCGGCCTTGGCGTCCTCGGGCATGATTTCGGGCGTGGGATTGGCCATGGCGAACACAATGGCATCCTTGGCCATGGTGGCGATCATTTCAGAAGTGACGATCTTGGGCGCGGAAACGCCGATGAACACGTCTTTGCCTTTAATGATTTCGGTCAACGGCCCGCGCTGGTGATCCCGGTTGGTGATTTCGGCCATCTTGGCCTGGGCGGGGTTCATCCAGTCTTCGCCTTCGCACACGGCGCCGGCACGGTCTACCAATACGATGTCCTTGGGGCCCAGCTGCATCAGAAGCTTGCAAATGGAGATGCCCGCGGAGCCCGCGCCGTTAATAACGATGCGAACGTCTTTCCATTCCTTTTTGACTACCTTGAGGGCGTTGATCAGGCCGGCCGCCACCACGATGGCCGTGCCGTGCTGGTCGTCATGGAACACGGGAATATTGAGTTCTTCTTTCAGGCGCGTTTCGATTTCAAAGCAGCGGGGAGCGGAAATATCCTCCAGGTTGATGTCGCCGAAGGTGGGGGCCAGGTACTTGACGGTTTTGATGATTTCTTCGGTATCCTTGGTGTTCAGGCAGATGGGGAAAGCGTCCACGCCGCCAAACTCCTTGAACAGCACAGCTTTGCCTTCCATCACGGGCATAGCGGCCTCGGGGCCGATATCGCCCAAGCCCAGCACGGCGGTGCCATCGCTCACCACCGCCACGGTATGGCTCTTGATTGTGTATTTGTACACGTCATGTTTATCTGCGTGAATTTTCCGGCAAGGTTCGGCCACACCGGGGGTGTAGGCTGTGGAAAGCTCATCTCGATTGGTCACGGGTGCTTTGGAGATGACCTCCAGCTTGCCACGGTTCTTTTGGCAAAGTTCCAAACTGGCCTGATTGAAATCCATGATCATTCCTCCTTGGTAAATTTGTATTTTTGTAGTGTTTTGATTGATTTTTGAGTAGGAATTTGGTACATCAGCGGCGAAATCAATCATGTGTGAATTGGCTGTTATTGTAACATTTTATACTTCTTTTTCAATCCATAGGAAAGTAAATTAACTTTTGTAACTAAAAAAAAGCGAAAAATAGACAGAAAAGTACAGGATCTTTTAATACAATATAATATAATGCGACCAGAAACCCGATACAACGAAACGAGGTGCCCCTTTGATGGAAAAAAACAAGCTGATTATATCCCCGTTGCAAAGGCGGCTGCTGTTGCTTGCTATTCTGCCGGTGCTGATGACAGCGATTGTACTAACAATCGGCGCTGCCTCCGTTTCCTTGAACACTTCCCAGTCCATGCTCGAAAACCAGCTGAAAACCGTCGCTTTTATGCTTTCCAGCGATGGAAACGTAGCGGAAGGGTTGACTCGGGGAAAAATGGCTGATGCCACGTCTGCTTATTTAGATTCCATTCTGACGGACAATAACAGCATTGATATCATTTCCATTGCCAATATGCAGGGAATCAGGGTATACCATAACAACAAAGACATGATCGGTCAGCATTTTGTGGGCGGGGATGAAAACCGCGCCTATCAGGGCGAAAGCTATGCTTCTACCGCGACGGGAACAATGGGCTTGCAGATGCGTTACTTTGTGCCTATCATGGACCATGAAGGGGAACAGATCGGTTTTGTGATGGCCAGCTCGCTGATCAGCCGTGTGCAGGCTCAGGAACGGCATATCATCCGCACGCTGGTTTCCCTGGTAATGGTTTTGCTTGTTCCTTGCATTGTGTTGGCCATCGGCAGCGCTGACCGGATCAGGAAAGTTCTGATGGGCTATGAGCCGGAGCAGATTGCGCAGATTCTTGCCGAGCGGGAGGATGTTTTTGAATCGCTGGACGAAGGATTGCTGGCCGTGGACGTGGAAGGCAATGTGCTGCTCAGCAATGCCGCCGCATGCCGCTTTCTTGATAATGACGCGCAATCCCTGAGGGGGGAAAAAATCAAGCAGTCTGTATTGAAGCTGCCCTTGGAGCAAACGATTCGCACCGGAAAAGAAAGCGGCCCGGATGAAATTACGCTGCATGGCTTTCACCTGATTTGCGAATACTTGCCGATCCTTTCGAAAGATAAATGTATCGGCGCAGTGGCCGTATTGCATGATGAAACACGCATGCAGGAATTGGCAAAGGAATTGACGGGCGTTAACCATTTCATAGAATCCCTTCGCGCCAATCAGCACGAATTTATGAACAAGCTGCATGTGATCCTGGGCCTTTTGCAGGTGGGGGAAGTTGACGCGGCAAAGGACTACATCACTCGCTTGAGCGATCACGAAAATGGTGTGTCTCAGGGCATTGTGCGCCAGATAGAAAACCGCACCGTGGCCGCCATGCTGCTGGGCAAGATGGCCCATGGACACGAGCTGGGCATCGAAATCAATCTATCTCCCAACAGTTACCTTCCCCATCATAGCGCCTTCCTGTCCACCGATTCCCTGATTACCGTATTAGGCAACACGATTGAAAACAGCATTGAAGCCATTGACAGCGCACGGCTCTCTTTTGAAGAGGAGGATGGACAGATCGACGTGATGATTCATGAAGATACCCAGGCGCTGATGGTCACGGTGGACGACAATGGGCCCGGCATTCCGGAGAGCCAGTTGAACCGCATCTTTGTACGCGGATTTACTACCAAGGGGTCGGGACATGGCAATGGGCTGGCAGCGGTGCAGCGCATCATTCGGGATGCGGATGGCGAGATTACCGTGGACAGTCACGAGGGTGAAGGTACCAGCATTTCCATTTTTCTCAGGAAAAGGAGGGAAAGAAGATGATCCGGGCCATTATTATCGAGGATGATCCCATGGTTGCTCAGATCAACCGGCGATATCTGTCGGTTTTTGACAATGTGGAGATTGCAGGCGTTTTCTCTAACGGATTGCAGGCACTGGAGTATCTGCAAAAAATGCCTGCCGATTTGGCCTTGGTGGATATCACCATGCCTGGGCTATCAGGGGATTTGCTGGTGGAAAAGTGCCGGGCCATGGGCGTTTCCACTGATTTTATCATGGTGACTGCCGCCAATGATATCGAGCATGTGAATCGTATGCTGCGCAGCGGCGTGGTGGATTACCTGGTGAAGCCTTTTTCGATGGAGCGCTTTAACCAGGCTATTGAAAAATATTTACGGCGCAAAGCCATCGTCGGAAGCCGCCACGCGCTTAACCAGGAAGATTTGGACCGGATGGTGGGCGCCGCCGCCGTGCAGCAGTATCGAGAAAATGAGCTGCCGAAGGGATTGCAGCAAAGCACGCTGAACACAATCGTTCATTTCCTTCGCGCTCACCCGCGGGCTTCCCATTCCTGCGAATCTCTGTCCAAAACGGTCAATCTTTCCAGTGTTACCGTGCGCCGCTACCTGAATTACCTGGTGAAAGCGAATCAGCTGGACGCGCGGGTATGCTACGAAACTGGCGGCCGCCCTTCCCTGATGTATGTGCTCAAGACGACAGATGATCAGAACCGGCATTGAAAAAAACGTTTGTATTTGCTTTCTTCTAATCCGCAGCGATCGGCGCTGCTTTCCCTTGATTGATTTTCAGTAAACCATGGTCAAAGCGCCTTGCACTGTAGCATGATTCGCGCGAACTGCCCATCCTCATTTTAGAAAATGACACTGATGCCGCGCCAAAGCCTCCCATACGGGCGATGGGCGATACGGGATGGGATCAGATGATTGTGAAAAAGAACGCTCTGTCCTGTCACGGCTCCGTCAGCGCCGCGTGCCGGAAGGGAACAACCATCATTTCGGCAATGCTGTCGCTGGCACAAAGCGCATTTTTCGTTTTTTTAACCTTTTTTTAAGGTTTATATGTTATATTAATATCGGTGTGAGAGAGAATTTCGGCCGATTGTCGTTAGGAAGGAGCAATGAACATAAAAAAGGGTATAGCGCTTTTTCTGGCGCTGGTCCTTGCGCTGACAACCGTATGTGCCTGGGCTGAAACTATGGAAGCCTCCGACAAGGAAGCTATTGAATACGCTTTGAACCTGAAAAACAATGCTGATCAGGAGTGGACGTACAGCGTATCTGCGGATGCCTGGACGCTTTCCATCGTATCGGCGGTGATGAATCCCGTCATTGCGGAGAAGGAAGGCGTGTCGGTCTGCGTGCCCGGTGCGTATGTGACGGGCGTGGACACGGACGGTGATGGCACCGCCGATGTGACGAAAGATAACTACAGTGAATCCGTTAAAGGCAGCCTGGTGATCGATTACGACGCCACCGTCACCAGCACAAACGGCCAAATCTACACCGCTTCCACCGCTCCGGTGATCCTGAATACTGGGGCGGCTGGTTATGGCAGCTCCACCAACACCACTGCGTCCGCCACCTATGCTGCGGAGGGCTACATCAACGTGGCCTGTGGCAACCGGGGCAAGCAGGACAGCTATACCGACGCGGATGGAAACACTGTCTATACCGGCGACGCGCCATCCTGCCTGGTCGATCAGAAAGCCGCGGCGCGGTTTGTTAAGTACAACATCTCGCTGGGTAATCTGCCTGGCAGCACGGAGTACTGGGTATCCACCGGCGGCAGCGGCGGCGGCGCCCACGCGGCCATGTTTGCCGCCACCAGCAACAATCCTGATTTCTATGATTACCAGATCGCCGTAGGCGCGGTGGGCGTGTACCGCAACGCGGACGGCAGCTATTCCACTACAGTCACCATTGATGGCGAGGAAATCGAATTGTCGGATGGCGCCTGGGGCTGCGTGGCTTACAGCGCCATCACCTCCCTCTACGAAGCGGATATGGCAATGGCCTTTGAATACACACTGAACACGGACTACAGCTTTAATACCGATTTCCAGAAAGCGCTGGCGGAGGTTCTTAGCCAGGAATACATGGATTATATCAACAGTCAGAACCTGACAGTGGAAGAAGTTAAAGTGGGCTTTGACCTGGATGGCGATGGGGAGCTAAACAGCGTTGTGGCGCTGACCATCGAATACGACACGGAAAAATACGCCGATACCAATGGCTATGGCGGCACCTACCTGGATCTGTATTTGGCGGAGTTCATTGAGAATTTGCAATGGTATGTGGACAGCCTGGATTATGCCGACGGCTGGACTTGGTTTGACGCGGATGGCATCGCGCTATCCGATGAAGCGGTGGCGGCCATGACTGCCCAGGAAAAGGCGGCAGCGTTTATTGAAGGACGCTATGCCAAATCTTCTTCCGCCGGCATGGGTATGGGCGGCCCCGGCGGCGGTCATTTCTTCGGCGGCGGCCCCGGCGGTACGCCTCCTGACGGCGGTATGGGCGGCCCCGGCGGCCCCCCGCCCGATGGCGGTATGGGCGGCGGTCCCGGCGGAAAATCTTTCAGCGGGTTCCCTGGACAATCCGATGCCTCTGATGGCGCTGAATCTGCCAGTACCCCGGACGGGGAAATGCCCAGCGGCGAAGCCTTTGCTGACGTAAAGGAAACGGCCGGCACCGAGGGAAGCGGCGATGAAATGGAAGTGGGCACCCCGGATGCGGGCACTACCCAATCGGCCACCAGCACCGCCAATTCCCAAAATTATGCGTCTTATGCCGAGATGCTGGCCGCTTATCAGGCGGATATCGCCGAAATCGAAGCGGGCGATGCTTATGGAAAAAATATCGTCAATCTCTACAATCCCCTGAACTACATTGGTGCAGAGGGCACAAAAAAACCTGCCTGGACACGCATTGTATGCGGTGCAACGGAAGGTGACATTGCCATGTTCAATTCCCTGAACCTGGAGATCGCCTGGCTGAATAACGGTACGGACGCCGTGATCGAATGGCAGTGGGACGGCGGTCATGTTCCCAGTGAAGTGCTGGGCAATTCCCTGGCGCTGTATGTGGATCAGATGTATGGAAAGCATGTGGCTGGCGCTGTGACAATTGAGAAGCCTGCTGCGGAAAAACAAACCACAAACGGCACCAGTGAATCAGCTTCCGGCGCGGATCTGAGCAGTTGGGTTAGTGTTGATGAAAACTGCGTCGTGGCCTTCATGCTGTCGGATGCCATGAGATATCGCACCAAGGGAGCCAGCAAAACCACGCCTGCCTTTGACGTGATTGATTACGGCCAAGAGGACTACGTGTTTGGTTCCGCCAACCAAGATGCCCGGCATTGGAGCGTGTGGGTACTCAAGGCCCTTGAGGAAAGCCAGGAAACGTTGGAAACACGCTTCAATTAACAAAGCATGCCCCCGGCAGTGTGATATGCCGGGGGCGCTTTATTGCGTTGCCGGATAGCAAAATCTGTGATATGTATCCTTGACAAAATAACAGTGCTCTGTTGAAGCCCTTGAATCTATGAGCGTTTTTTAACCGGGCGGCCTTCTGCTTCAGCCAACGTTGCCCTGCTGCGCTGAAGTTCGTTTGGTTTGGCAGGGGGGAAAATCGCGCTTCATGTCTCTTGTAATTTTATGCGTTAATTATAGTATAAAACGGGGAAAATATTTTTTCAGCAGCCTTGCTTCATCTTTGATTGACTCGGTTTCCTTTTCGTGATAAACTCCCTGTGGATGTCACTAATGCCGAAGCGGGAGAGAAAAAATGACACGGTTGAAAACAGAAATCCGGGCAGAGCTGACTGAGCGGATCATCCCCTTCTGGAAGGGCCTGCGGGATGATGAAAACGGCGGTTATATCGGTCTGGTAGATTATGAACTGAATCGCCATCCGGAGGCGGATAAGGGCTGCATTTTGAACAGCCGTATCCTCTGGTTTTTTTCGGAAGCGTATTTGTTTTTGAAGGATGAAAGCTTGAAAGCGGAGGCGGATCACGCCTTTAGCATGCTGCGACGCATGACCGATGAGCAAAACGGCGGCGTTTATTGGGCGCTGCATGCTGATGGCACCGTGGCGGACAGCACCAAGCACACTTACAATCAGGCCTTTGCCATTTACGCCCTATCCGCCTATTACCGGGCTACGGGGCGCGAAGAAGCCATCGAAAGGGCCCGGGTTCTATTCGATATCATCGAAACCAAATGCCGGGACGCGGGCGGTTACCTGGAGGCATTCACGGCCGACTGGCAGCCCGAAAGCAATGAAAAGCTCAGTGAAAACGGGGTCATGGCCACCCGCACCATGAACACCCTGCTCCATGTGCTGGAGGGTTATACAGGCCTTTACGAAGCCTGGCCGGACCAGGGGGTGCGGGCGCGGCTGTACGAAATCTTCCACATTTGGGAGAAACATATGTATAACCCGGCCAAGCGGCGGCAGGAGGTGTTTTTCGATCACGAATTTCAAACGCTCATCAACCTGCACTCCTTTGGCCACGATATTGAAACTTCCTGGCTGGCGGACCGGACCCTCGAATGGTTAGGAGATGATGCGCTGACCCGGCGCATCCGGCCGCTTCTGCTTTCCATGGCCGACCACACTTATTATGCGGCCTTTACCGATCATGGCTTTGCCAATGAAAGCGAAAAGGGAGTGATCAATCAAAAGCGTATCTGGTGGGTGCAGGCGGAAGCACTGCTGGGCTTTTTGAACGCCTTTGAGAAGACGGGGGAAGCCCGGTATCGGGAGGCGGTGATCGCCCAGTGGGCTTATATTCGGGACAAGGTGGTCGATCACCGGGCAGGCTCGGAATGGTATTGGTATGTGAACGAGGACGGCGCTCCGGGCAGCGATCAGCCGATTGTGGAGCCTTGGAAATGTCCTTATCATAACGGGCGCATGTGCATGGAATTTTTGAAAAGGAACCCTGAAATTTGAGGGAGGAATACAAGCATGGCGGAAATTGTGCGGGAAGGGAACCTGTTTCACCTGCGGAATGAACAGATCAGCTATATTCTTTGCGTGATGCCGGAAAATGTGCTGGCTCATGTGTATTTTGGCCGGCGGTTGAGCCGGCTGAACCCGGATCCGGTGCTGCGCCACGCGGGGAGCGGGGATACCTATTATTTCACTACCCAGGAATGCGGTTTGGATCGGCTGCCTCAGGAATATCCTTCCTTCGGCTTGGGCGACCAGCGGGAAGGCGCTTTGAGGGTCGAGAACGCCGATGGCAGCAGCGCTGTTGATTTGCGGTTTGTATCCGCTGTGATCGAAGAAGGAAAGCCTGGGCTGGAAGGCCTGCCGGCCACCTTGGGTAGCGGGGCGCAAACCTTGCTGATCACCCTAAAGGACCGGCAGACCAACTTGCAGGTGGAATTGCTTTATACGGTGTTTGACGATTGTGCCGCCATTGCCCGCAGCGCCAAGATCATCAATGCCGGCCTGGCGGATGTAAAAATCACCGGGGCCATGAGCTTGAGCGTCGATTTGCCCGACAGCCGGTGGGATTTGATTACCCTGAACGGCGCCTGGGCCAGGGAGCGGAATGTGTATCGCCGTCCCCTGATGCCGGGGTTCCAGGGCACGGCCACCCAGTGCGGGGCCAGCAGTCTGCAACAGTCTCCCTTCCTGGCCCTCGCCCGGCCTGAAACCACCGAAGCCCAGGGCGAAGCCATCGGCGCAGCGCTGGTGTATAGCGGCAATTTTAAGGCTCAGGCGGCGGTGTACCAAAATGATGCGGCGCGGCTGACGCTGGGTATCAATGATACGGATTTTGCCTGGCTGCTGCCCTCGGGCGAAGCCTTCCAGACGCCGGAAGCGGTGCTGGTCTATTCCCGGGAAGGCTTGGGCGGCATGAGCCGACATTTCCACCGGCTGTGGGAAAATCATCTGCTGCCCCGGAAATGGGTGCATGCCCACCGGCCCGTGCTGCTCAACAGCTGGGAAGCGGCGTATTTTGATTTTGACGAAGAAAAGCTTGTTTCAATTGCCCAATCCGCCGCCAACGCGGGAGTGGAATTATTTGTGATGGACGATGGGTGGTTCGGCCATCGGGACGACGACACCACCTCCCTGGGCGATTGGCAGGTGGATAAGAAAAAGTTGCCCGGGGGCCTGGGCCGCCTGTCGGACCGGGTGCGGGCGCTGGGTTTGCAGTTTGGCATCTGGATGGAGCCGGAAATGGTGTCGCCGGACAGTGACCTGTACCGGGCGCATCCTGATTGGGCCATCCATATTCCGGGCCGCACGCCCATCACCGGCCGTCATCAATTGACGCTGGATTTGAGCCGCAAGGACGTGCAGGACTTTGTGTTCCGCTCTGTGGCCGACACGCTGAAGGCCAGCAAGGCCGCTTACCTCAAATGGGATATGAACCGGAATTTTTCCAATATTGGTTCTGCCGCCTTGCCGCCGGAGCAGCAAAAAGAGCTGCCCCATCGGTACATCCTGGGCCTGTATGCCGTGATGGAAAAGCTGGTGAAAGCTTTCCCGGATGTGCTGTTTGAAGGCTGCGCTTCCGGCGGTGGCCGGTTTGACCCCGGCATGCTGTATTATGTGCCCCAGTTCTGGTGCTCGGATAACACGGACGCTTTGTGCCGCTGCCGGATTCAGTATGGCACCAGTTTGTTCCTGCCGGCCAGCACCATGGGCAGTCACCTGAGCGCCGTGCCCAACCATCAAACGGGGCGGATTGCCCCCATCGAAACCCGCTTTGCCGTGGCCCTGGGCGGCTGCTTTGGTTATGAACTGGATCCGCGCAAACTGACGGAGGAGGAGCAGGCTGCCTTGCAGGGCCAGGTGAAATTTGCGCAGGAGACGGAAAGCACTCGGCTTCATGGGCATCAGTATCGTTTGCTTTCGCCCTTTGCAGGCAATGAAACGGCCTGGATCACCGTGTCGAAGGATCAGAAAGAAGCGGTGTTTACCTACGTGAAGGCCCAGGCAGAGGCCAACACGGCCCCGGCACTGGTAAAATTGCAGGGCTTAAATCCGGAGAACCGGTACCGGATCATGGAAACGAATGAAGTATACAGTGGCGATGAACTGATGTACAGCGGCTTGCTGTGCAAGGCCGGTATGGGAGATACGGCGTCTCTTTTGTACACATTGAAGGCGGTGGAAGCGTAATGGAGATGAACCGGTACAGTCCTTTCGATACCCGTTTTCTGCGGGTGGGACGCTATAATAAACAAGCGGATGTATACGGCCTGTGGTGGTCCGGCAGCGGCCTGGTGATGAAGCTTGGCTGCGCTCAATTAGAAGTGGAAGCGGAATCCACCGCCCGGGATCACACTTCCTGGCTGGGCGTGCTGCTCGACGGCGCGCCGGTGGCTCGGCTCCCGCTTCGGAAGGGCCGTCATCGCTATATGCTGCTGTCCGGCATGGACGAAACGGTGACTCACGAGATTACCGTCCTGCGGGATACGCAGCCAAGCTATGATGAGGATGGACCGGTGCTCCTGCACGCCGTGTACACTGACGGCGTTCTGGAAGCGGCCGAAAACCGCCCGCTGATGATCGAATTCCTGGGCGACAGCCTGACCGTGGGGGAGGGCACCCTGGGCCCTGTTTCCGCCCAGGAATGGCGGATGCCGCTGATTTCCCACATGCCCGCGTTCCCTACGCTGGTGTCAGAAAAGCTGCACGCCGAAAAACGGGTGATCGCGCTGGGCGGCTGGGGCGTATACAAGAGCTGGGATTGCAACCATGATAGCCGCATCGGTAGGATTTACGAAGAATTGTGCGGCATTACCCCTGGCGGTGACGGGCCTTATGATTTTCAGGAACGTCCAGCCGACGCGGTGGTGATCAACCTGGGCACCAACGACGGCAGCGCGTTCAGCAAAGCCGATCCAGCCGAAATGAAAACGGAAGAAGCCAATCTGATACAGGATGTGAAAATCCTGCTTGCCATGGTGCGCAAGCATCAAAAAAAAGCCCACATTTTCTGGGCCTACGGCTTGTGCGGCGTACAGATGACGGATGTGCTGCAAAAGGCCGTGCAGGCCTACCGGGAAGAAACGGACGATCAAAACGTATCCTTTCTGCCCCTGCCGGACGCCAATGGGGACGTGGGCAGCCGCTCCCATCCCAGCCGGGCCGCCCATGAAAAGGCGGCGGCAGTGATTGTGAACGCCATTCGGGGCATGATGGATGAGGAGTGAGAAGCGATGATGCAAAAAACGTATCCGCAATTGACGGCGGAGTATGACATGCTAATTCAACGGAAAAACGTGCCCGACCTGCGCCATTACAACGGCATTTACCAGCGCTGGCAGCATCCCGTTCTGACCCGGGATCACATTCCGCCCTTCTGGATGTATGACCCTAATCCGAAAACGAACCCCTATATGATGCAGCGGCTGGGGGTCAATGCGGTATTCAACAGCGGAGCCATCCTGCTGGACGGAAAATTCACCCTGGTGGCCCGGGTGGAGGGCAGTGACCGCAAAAGCTTTTTTGCCGTGGCCCAATCGGATAACGGGGTGGACGGCTTCCGGTTCTGGGATGAGCCGGTGCTGCTGCCTGATACCTGCCCGGAGGAAACCAACGTGTACGACATGCGCCTGACCCGGCATGAGGATGGCTGGATTTACGGCGTGTTCTGCTCGGAGAGCAAGGATACCACCGTCAACGATCTGTCCGCCGCCGTGGCGGCTGCGGGCATCGTGCGCACCAAGGATTTGAAAACCTGGGAGCGGCTGCCCAACCTGATCACCCTGCGCTCTCCCCAGCAGCGCAATGTGGTGCTTCATCCTGAATTTGTGGATGGAAAATACGCCTTCTACACCCGGCCGATGGACGATTTCATCGAAACAGGCTCGGGCGGCGGCATTGGCTTTGGCCTGTGCGATGATATCACCCACGCCGTGATCGACGAAGAAAAGATGACCTCGATCCGCAAATACCACACCATCACCGAAAGCAAGAACGGCGCGGGCGCGGTGCCTATCAAGACCGACCGAGGCTGGATTCATATTGCCCATGGCGTGCGAAACACCGCGGCGGGATTGCGCTACGTGATCTACTGCTTTGCTACGGCGCTGGATGATCCGTCCCGCGTGATCGCGGAACCCGGAGGATTCCTGATCGGGCCTTTGGGCGATGAGCGGGTGGGCGATGTGAGCAACGTGGCTTTCACCAACGGGGCCATCGCCACTCCGGACGGGCAGGTGTATATCTATTATGCCTCCAGCGATACTCGGCTTCATGTAGCCACCACCACCATGGACCGGCTGACGGATTATGTGTTCAACACTCCCGCTGATCCGGGCCGCAGTGTGGATTGCGTGAAGCAGCGGATTGGGTTCATCCGGGACAATCTGGCTTATTTGAAGAAGTAACAAAAGGAGAAATTTTGCGCCATGAACGTCGAACAAAAATATCAGCAGTGGGTGGAAAACGCCGATGCCTCCTTGCAGCCGGAATTGCAAAAGATGGACGACGCAGCCAAGGAAGACGCTTTTTACCAGGATCTGGCCTTTGGCACAGGGGGCCTTCGCGGCGTAATCGGCGCAGGCACCAACCGCATGAATATCCATACCGTGGCCAAGGCAAGCCAAGGCCTTGCTGACTATGTGATCAAGCATTTCTCCCAGGAAGACCGACGCATCGCCGTCAGCTACGATTCGCGCATTTTGAGCGCCGAATTTGCCAGGGCCGCATCCGGCGTGTTTGCCATGAACGGTATTCAGGCGTTTATTTATCCCCAATTGATGCCCACGCCCTGCCTGTCCTTTGCCGTGCGGGCACTGGGGTGCGCCGCGGGCATCATGGTGACGGCCTCCCATAACCCGGCCAAGTATAACGGCTACAAAGTTTATGGCCCTGACGGTTGCCAGATCACCACCGAAGCGGCGGAAGATATTTTGGCAGAAATTGAAAAACTGGATGTGTTTGCCGATCCTAAAACCATGGCCTTTGAAGCGGGCATGAAAAAGGGCCTGATCCAATATATCCCCGATTCGGTGTACACCGATTTTGTGGAGCAGGTGAAAAAAGAAAGCCTGCTGGGGGATGAACCAATCGATAAGAACGTGGCCATCGTGTATTCGCCGCTGAACGGTACCGGCCTAAAACCCGTGCTGCGCACACTGAAGGAAAGCGGGTATACCAACGTGACCGTGGTGAAGGAACAGGAGCAGCCCGACGGCCATTTTCCTACCTGCCCCTATCCCAATCCCGAAATTCGGGAAGCTATGCGGTTGGGATTGGCATACGCAGAAAAGCTGCATGCCGAACTGCTCTTGGCCACCGACCCGGACTGTGATCGCTGCGGCATTGCTGTGCGGAACGCAGCAGGCGAATATCAATTGCTCAGTGGCAATGAAACGGGCATGCTGCTGCTGGATTATATCTGCAAGCGGCGTATTGCCCTGGGAAAGATGCCCCGGCGGCCCCTTGCAGTCAAGACCATTGTGACTACCGATATGGCGGAAAAAATTGCTGCCCATTACGGGGTAGAAATGGTGAACGTGCTGACCGGGTTTAAATTCATTGGCGAAACCATCGGCCGCCTGGAGGAACAGGGCGAAAAGGAACGGTATATCTTCGGTTTTGAGGAAAGCTACGGCTATTTGTCCGGTACCTATGTGCGGGACAAGGACGCGGTGGACGCCGCTTTCCTGATCTGCGAAATGTTCGCTTGGTATAAGCACCAGGGCGTAACCCTGCTCCAGCAATTGACCAGCCTATACAAGCAGTACGGCTATTGCCTGAACACATTGCATAGTTATGAATTCGAGGGCGCAGCGGGATTTGAAAAGATGCAGGGGATCATGGCTGCCTTCCGGGGGGATTTTAAGGAACTGGGGGGCCGGGCCATCGAAAGCATGAAGGATTACGCCCCCGGTATCGAAGGACTTCCCAAGTCCAACGTGTTGAAGTTTTATCTGTCCGGCGGCGCGTCTGCTGTGGTGCGGCCCAGCGGAACGGAGCCCAAATTGAAGGTGTATCTATCTCTCTCCGCTGTGGATGAAGCGGAAGCCCGGGAGCAGGAAAAGGCGCTTTCGGACGCGTTTCAGGGCTTCATGAAGTGATCACTTGAACGAAAGAAGGAACAAGCCTATGCCGGCCTTTCAGGTATCTTCGTTGTTTTCCGACGGAGCGGTGCTGTGTCGTGAGAAGGAAATCCGCGTCTTTGGCACGGCTCAGCCCAAGGTGGAGGTGAGCGCATCCCTGTACGGCGCGGATGGGCAGCTGCTGGGCAGCGATACCGCCCAGGAAGCGGAGGGGCGATTCCTGTGCGTGCTGCCGCCCCAAAGGGCGCAGGTGGGCTGCGTGCTGACTGTGAAAAGCGGCGATGCGCAGGCGATGTTTTGCGATTTGGCCATTGGGGATGTGTATTTGGCCAACGGCCAAAGCAACATGGAATTGGAATTGCAGAACGCCGACGAGGGGCTCAACTGCATCGAACATCACGAAAATCCTCTGGTGCGGTATTACAATGTGCCCAAGCGGGCTCGAAACGGGGAAGACACGGACCAGGCCAACCAGGAAGCGCGATGGGTGAAGATCGCTCCTGGAACTGCCCGGGATATGAGCGCCGTTGCCTATTTTTTTGCCATGCAATTGCAGCCCCAATTGGGCGTACCCGTAGGCATCATCGATTGTTACTGGGGCGGCACCTCGATAACTTGCTGGATGGCGGAAGAAACGATGGAGGGTTTGGCTGAAGGGCAGCGCTACCTGCGGGAATACGCCGACCAATCTCGGGGCAAAACCATGGCGGAATATCTGCGGGAGGAAGCGGCTTTTAATCAGGAAATGGATGCGTGGAACGGGGCCGTGGCCGCGCTGAAAGCGGAGAAACCCGGCATTACCTGGCCGGAAATTAACGAGCAGGCAGGGCCCTGCCCCTGGCATCCGCCGGTGGGCCCCGGTTCGCCCTACCGGCCCGGTGGACTGCATGATACCATGCTAAGGCGGCTCATTCCCTGTGCCCTGAGCGGCGTATTGTATTATCAAGGGGAAGAAGATACCGCCCGCACGGCGCATTACGATCAGCTGCTGATGGCCTATATTCTGTGGCTGCGCCAGGCGTTTCGGGATGATACGCTGCCCTTTTTGAACGTGCAATTGCCCATGTGGATTGCCGATGGGGCCCAGGATTCCTTCACCTGGCCCCGGCTGCGCCTCGCCCAGCAGCGAGTGGCCGATGCCATCCAGCATACCGGTCTTGTGATGCTGCTGGATCAGGGCGAATACGATAACATCCATCCCACCAACAAGCGGGTGGTGGGGGAGCGGCTGGCGGCGGAAGCGCTGCGGGTGGTTTATGGCCGGGGAATCGCAAATGCGCCTTTTGCTATTGGGAAATACCGGGAAAACCAGGCCCTGCATGTGGCGCTGTCCTCCTCGGTCATCGATCGGGGAGAGGGCCGTTTCCTGCTGGAAATGGCTGGGCAGGACGGGGCTTTTTACCCGGCCCAAGTGGAAGTGAACGGCTGTGAGCTGATTTTGACGCATCCGCTGGTGCCGCGTCCCACGTCGGCCCGGTACGCCTGGACGGATTACGCCAAAGTGCGCTTGTTTTCGGAAAACGGCCTGCCGCTCGCGCCGTTCTGGCTGGCATAAATACATAGGAGATTGAAAACATGAACGCGGTGGAAAAATTGGTGGCATACGCCTTGGAAAATGGGCTGATTGAAGAGAGTGAACGCGTTTGGGCGGTCAATGAAGTGCTGGCCCAATTGCAGTGCGACAGCTTGCCGGAGATGGAAGTGGAGGACCAGGCGGCGCTGAGCGACGTGCTGGCCGTCCTGTGCGATGATGTGTACCGGCGGGGTGTTTTGAAAGAAAGCTCGGTGGTATATCGGGATTTATTTGATACCGCCCTGATGGGCCGTTTGACGCCCCGGCCTTCCCAGGTGATTGGAAGGTTTTCCCGCCTGCGGCGGCAAAGCCCCCGGGAAGCTACCGATTGGTACTACCGCTTCAGCCAGGATACCAATTACATCCGTCGGGATAGGATCAAAAAAGATTTGAAATGGAAAACGTCCACGGCCTATGGCGATTTGGACATTACCATCAATTTGTCCAAACCGGAAAAGGACCCCAAGGCCATTGCCGCTGCCCGGAATATGCCCGCGGCGAATTATCCCAAATGCCAATTGTGCCGGGAAAATGAAGGCTATGCCGGCCGGGTCAACCATCCCGCCCGGCAGAACCACCGCGTCATTCCCATCACCATCAACGATTCGCCCTGGTTTTTGCAGTACTCGCCCTATGTGTATTACAATGAACACTGCATTTGCTTTAACGCCCAGCATACGCCCATGAAAATCGATCGGGCCTGCTTTTTGAAGCTGCTGGATTTTGTGCGCCAATTTCCCCATTATTTTGTGGGTTCCAATGCCGATCTGCCCATCGTGGGCGGCTCCATCCTGGCCCACGATCATTTCCAGGGCGGCCATTATACCTTCCCGATGGAAAAAGCCTCCATTGAAACGCCTTTCACCTTTCCTGGGTTTGAGGACGTGGAAAGCGGCATCGTCAAATGGCCCATGGCGGTCATCCGTCTACGGAGCGGAGACAGCGGCCGCCTGGTGCAATTGGCGGACAAAATCCTGTCTGCCTGGCGGGGATACACCGACGAAGCGGCCTTTATTTTCGCTGAAACGGACGGCACACCCCACAACACCATCACGCCCATCGCCCGGATGCGGCAGGGAAAATATGAACTGGACCTGGTGCTGCGCAACAATTTGACCACTGAAGAGCATCCTCTGGGCGTGTATCATCCCCATGCGGAATTGCATCACATCAAGAAGGAAAACATCGGCCTGATCGAGGTGATGGGCTTGGCGGTGCTGCCGGCCCGGCTCAAGGAAGAACTGCACGCCGTGGCGGACGCGCTGGTTTCTGGCGCGGACCTTCGGCGCAATCCCCTGACGGAAAAGCATGCCGATTGGGCGGAGACGTTCCGGGGCAAGTATGACATCACGGCGGAAAACGCCTTTGACATCGTGCAGGCGGAAACGGGGCTGGTGTTTGCGAAAGTGCTGGAGCACGCGGGCGTATACCAGCGCAAAGAAGAAGGCAAGGAAGCGTTTCTGCGTTTCCTGCGCAGTGTGGGATGAGGCGGCCTATGGAAATTACGCCCATTGCCCACATTCGCAACGATTACACTGAAAAATTCGGCGTGCCTCGGCAAAGCGGGCTGGTGCCATCGGCGGTGTCGGAAATCGTGTTTGAACCGGCTTATCGCAATGCCGACGCGCTGCGGGGCCTGGAGGATTTTACCTACCTGTGGCTGATTTGGGAATTTTCTCTGGCCCGAAAAGATGTTTGGTCGCCCACCGTGCGGCCGCCACGCCTGGGCGGCAACAAGCGCATGGGCGTGTTTGCCACCCGGTCGCCCTTTCGGCCCAACAGCCTGGGACTGAGCTGCGTAAAAATCGTGGGCATAGCGCTGGACAGCTCCGACGGCCCGGTCATCCGGGTATCCGGCGCCGACCTGATGAACGGCACGCCCATCTATGATATCAAGCCCTATCTTCCCTACGCCGATTGCCATCCGGAGGCCACCGGGGGTTTCACCGATCAGATCGAAAAGCCCGTATTGCAGGTGGTCTGCCCGAATGCGCTCATGGACCGGGTTTCGGTGGACAAGCGTGCCGCATTGCTGGATACCCTGGCCCAGGATCCCCGGCCTTCGTATCAAAATGATCCAGGACGGGTGTATGGTCTATCCTTTGGCGGGATGAACGTGCGTTTCCGGGTGGAAGGAGAGCAGGCAGTCGTGACAGAAATTGAATTCATCCAGAATCCTCCAAGCATTGGAAAGGAGACCGGCCACTGATGAAGACAGAATCAGTTATGGTACAAAATCTTTTGGTTCCCTGCGCTTGTCGATGCAAATACTGCTTACTGTCCTGGAATGGGAAACCAGTTGGGATTCCATGGGAGCGAAGCGTAATGTTTGCGCGGCGTTTTATAGCGGAAGTGAAGCAGCGGCAACCGGATTTGCCCTGCTCTTTTTCCTTTGGCTATTCCATGGAGCATCCACAGCTGTGGGAGGCGATTCGGTTCCTTCGCGCCATCGGAAGCCCCCAGGCAGAATTCCTGCAATGCGATGGAATGAAAAACCGAGACGCGCAGGAATGCGAATGGTTTTCAAAAAAGCTTGCGGAGGAAGGCGTAAAACATCTGAATTTTACCTTTTATGGCCTTTCTGCTTACCATGATCTTTTTGCGAAAAGAAAAGGCGATTTTGATCTTTTAATTCGAATGATGACCGCGGCGGCCCATGCGGGGCTGGACATCAGCGCCGGCATTCCGCTGACGAAAGAAAATGCTGCACAAGTTGATGGGCTGATCGGCATACTCCGGAAACAACCATGCGAAAAGATTACGCTATTCATTCCGCATGAAGAAGGGAAGGGCGCAGCGCTTGCTCCCGCGCGGCTGGTGGAGGATGATTTGCTCATGCTTTCCAGCGATGCGCAACGGCTTATCAACCGCAGCATCTACCGGCCTGAGCGGGAGTGGGTCACAGGGCAGGGCTTTACGGAGGAAACGAAGCGCACCATTATTATTTCGCTGCGGGAGGACAATATAGAGCGATACGAAGGCATGAGCGCCCAAAACCTGATTGCTGAAATTGAAGCGCTGGATGATGATTATTATGCCGCCTTTCCGGGATTTCTTGAGCTTGCGAAAAGATATGGCGATCCCTCTGGAAAGAAATTGTACCGTCAACGGGATCTTTTTCATCATTACAGGCGGATGTTCGCACAGGATACTGGGATTGCGGTATACGATGTGACGGACGAACGTCAGTCTGGCAGCAGAAGATATTGAAGGGTGCACATTTTCAGCTTTTTGGAAGATATCATTGACCGGAAAATGCCGTACGGGGCTTATTTGGAAAAGCAGAATTACGAGAATATTCGCATGCAGCCTGAACGGATGAAGCGGGGCGGGTGAAACCGCGATGGCTCGGCTGCTTCCCTCGGAAAACCGCGCGTTTGGGCTGGGGCATGTGCCTGTGTCCCGCCGCTGTGGAGGCAGCATGCCGACTGACAAACATTTATCCATTCAAGGAAAGCAGACAAGGAAAACGAATGCGTTTTCTTCTGTTCAAGCCACGCCTGCATCCAGCGGGCGTGGTTTTTTTGATTGGTTTTGCCTGCCTGTTTGACGCGCATTTTCCAGCATAAGCCCTCCTTCGCTTTGGCATATTGGAAAAGAGAAAGCGGGGGAAAGACATGAAATCAAGATCGGCATGGATGAAGAAAATAGGCGGCGGCATGGCGCTGCTGCTGGCGGCGTGGATGATTTTCTCGCCAACGGCCAGGGCGCTCCGGGCGCTGCCCACTACGTACAGGCTCACAGTGGGCCAGAATTATCAGGTGGATACTGGGGTGGCGGTGCTGTCCTCCCAGGATGAAACGCTGCAATTGACGGGCAACAGCATTTCGGCCCATGAAACCGGGGAAAAACAGGTGAGCATTGATTTGTTCGGCCTGCTGCCCCTGCGGCAACTGCGTTTGTCGGTGGACGAGGAAAAGCGGCTGATCCCCGGCGGCTCAGCGGTGGGCGTAGCCCTGGCCACGAAAGGCGTGCTGGTGGTTGGCGTATCGGACGTGGCAGGCAGAAGCCCGGCCCAGAGCGCGGGGTTGCGGGCCGGGGACGTGATTGAGCACATCGACGGCCAAGAGGTGACCGACAGCGCCCATCTGACCAGCCTGGTGGCTGCCGCCAATGGATCGCCCATGACGGTGACTTACCGCCGGGACGGCGCCCAAAAAACGGCCCGGCTGACGCCTATGCAGGATACATCCTCCGGCCTGTGGCGCATCGGCGCCTGGGTGCGGGACAGCACTGCCGGCGTGGGCACCTTATCCTATTATGACCCGGAAAACAAAACCTATGGGGCCTTGGGCCACGCCATCAACGATGGGGACACGGGCAAGCTTTTGCCGGTGCGCACCGGAACGCTGCTGAAAGCGGAAATTGTGGATGTGCGCAAGGGCCAGAAAGGAACGCCCGGGGAACTGCGGGGCACCTTCCTAAAGGATCAGGTGGTGCTGGGTACCATTGAAGAAAATACCAATTTAGGCATTTATGGCACCTTGAACACCCCCTATGTAAATTCGCTGTACCCAGAAGGATTGCCGGTGGGATATCAGGAAAGCGTGACCACCGGCCCGGCCACCATCCTGTCCACCGTCGACGGCGGGGGAATGAAGGAATACCAGGTCGAAATCATCCAGAAAAGCCGCCAGCTGTCGCCCGGCCCCAAGAGCATGATCATCAAGGTGACCGATGAAGAACTGCTGCAAAAAACCGGCGGCATCGTGCAGGGCATGTCCGGCAGCCCTATCATTCAAAACGGCCGTATCATTGGCGCGGTGACCCACGTTTTCGTGGATGACGCCACTCAGGGCTACGGTCTGTACATCGAATGGATGCTTGGCACCGCCCAGGCCATGGACAACGCGGCGTAAATAAGCCTTCGGTTTACGAAAATTTATCATGATGGTGTTTGATCCTCTGCCGCTCTTTGGAGACCAAAGAGCGGTTTTTTGGCGCTTTCTTTTCCCTCAAAAATAAGGATACGGTTCCCCAACGCCGGATTCTATGCTATAATACTTTTAACAAGTGTACAAAGGGAGGATGCGGCATGGCAAGGGGAGCGATTATTGGGCTGGCAGCCCACGTGGACGCGGGGAAAACCACGCTGTCGGAAGCCATGCTATATTTGTCTGGCGCAGTGCGCAGGCAGGGGCGGGTGGACCACGGCGACGCGTTTCTGGATACCAACCGAATGGAGAAGGAACGGGGCATCACCATTTTTTCCAAGCAGGCACTTTTGACGTGGAAAAAAACCGATTTGACGCTGGTTGATACGCCCGGCCACACCGATTTTTCCGGGGAAACGGAGCGGGTGATGGGCATTTTGGACGCGGCAGTGCTGGTAATTAGCGCCATCGACGGGGTGCAGAGCCACACCCGCACGCTGTGGACACTGCTGGAAAAGAACGACGTACCGGTGATCCTGTTCATCAACAAAATGGATCGGTTTCAAGGCAATCCGGAAGAGTTAATAGAACAGATTGCTGGTGCGCTTTCCGATAAAATTGTGGATTTTACGCAGGAGGATCAGGAAAAAATCGCCCTGTGCGATGAAACATGCCTGGATTATTATTTGCGGGAGGGACGCATCCCGGACCGGCGGATTCACCAATTGGTGCGGGATAGGAAATTGTTTCCCTGTTTTTTGGGTTCGGCCTTGCAAAACAAAGGGATCGAACCGCTGCTGGACTTTCTGGCCTCTTATGACCCGGGCAAGCACTACCCGGACGCCTTCGGGGCCCAGGTGTACAAGGTGGCCCGGGATCAGCAGGGGGCAAGGCTGACTTTTTTGAAGGTGACCGGCGGGCAATTGAAGGTGCGGGATCTACTGACGCTGAAGGACGCCAGCGGCGAAACCCTGTGGGCGGAAAAGGCGGCGGAGCTGCGATTGTATTCCGGGGCGAAATATACCCCGGTACAGGAGGCACAGAGTGGGCAATTGTGCTGCGTGGTGGGGCTGAGCAAGGCCCTGCCGGGCGACGGGTTGGGCACACAGGCGGACAAGAAAGAAAGGCTCTTGCAGCCCTGCTATGCCTGCCGGCTGCTGTTGCGGCCTGGCACCGATCTGCATTATGCCTTGGACTGCCTGGGGGCGCTGGAAGAGGAAGAACCGCTGATGCAGATCGAGTATATTGAAAATAAGCGGGAAATCCGCGTCCAGTCCATGGGCGATGTGTATTTGGAGGTGCTCAAGCGACAATTGAAGGACCGCTTCGGCATCGAAGCGGATTTTTCCGACAGCAGCGTGCTTTACCGAGAAACCATCGCGGATACCGTGGAGGGCGTGGGGCATTACGAGCCTTTGCGCCACTATGCCGAAGTACATCTGCTTCTGTCGCCCTTGCCCCAGGGAAGCGGATTGCGGTTCGATACCGCTATTTCCACCGATGATCTGGCTCTGAACTGGCAGCGGCTGATTTTGACCCACCTGAAGGAGAAGATGCATGTAGGCGTACTGACCGGGTCGCCCATTACCGATATGCGCATCACGCTGGTGAACGGAAGGGCGCATCTAAAGCATACCGAGGGCGGTGATTTTAGGCAATCCACCTATCGGGCTGTGCGGCAGGGGCTGATGAAGGCCCGTTCGGTGCTGCTGGAACCTTACTTGACGCTGGAATTGACGGTGCCGGAGGAAAACGTGGGCCGGGCCATGAGCGATGTGAGCATGATGGGCGGCCGGTTTGACGCGCCGGAGGAAACGGGGAATGGCCTGCGCCGGCTGACGGCCGTCGTGCCCGCGGCGGCCTGCGCGTCCTATGGGCGGCAAGTGAGCGTGTACACCCGGGGCCGGGGGCGCATGGCAGCGGCATTTTACGCCTATCAGCCCTGCGCGAATCCGGATCAGGTGATCGCTGAACGGGGATACGACCCCGAACGGGACGTGAACAACCCGTCGGATTCGGTGTTTTGCTCTCATGGGGCCGGGTTTACGGTGAAGTGGAATGAAGTAGAAAACTATATGCATCTGCCTTTGCAAAAGGACATCCGGGAAATGGAGCGGCCGGAGGCGAATGCCCGGGCAGCCGCGCCTGTTGTCTACCACGGCACTGCTGAAGAGGATCAGGAACTGATGGCCATTTTTGAGAGGACCTACGGGCCTGTGAAATCCCGGCAATTGTTTGCGTCCACACCCAAGGAAGGCACGCCGAAGGCCGTTTCCGGCGGGCCGGATGCATTTCAGCGGGAAATATTGCTGATAGATGGCTACAACGTGCTTTTTGCCTGGGAGGAAATGAAGGCTTTCGCGCGGGATAGCATCGACAGCGCCCGGAAGCAATTGATGGATTTGCTGTGCAATTTCAGCGGCGTGACGGGCAAGGATGTGATCCTGGTGTTTGACGCCTACAAAGTGCCGGGCAATTCCGGGTCCGTGGAAAAATACAGCAACATATTCGTCATTTATACCAAAGAAACCCAGACGGCGGACGCCTTTATAGAAAAGACTACCTATGAAGCCAAGGGCAGCGCTCGCATCCGGGTGGTTACTTCCGATGGGCCGGAGCAGCTGATCGCTCTGGGCAACCAGGCCCTGCGCACCTCTGCCCGGGAATTCAAGCGGGAGGTGGTACAGGCCCAGGGTAGCATTGCCGCGTTCATCGAAAAAAACAATCGCCGCCTGCCGGATAACGCCATTGAGCGGGCTTATAAGGATGCCTGGAAACAAAAACGGCAGGAGGAAAAAAATCATGGCCAATCTGTTTGATTATTTACTGTGGCGGGGGGATGTGCCTTTTACTGTGGATCCATTCAACGAAGCGGATAATCTGCTCCTGTGTGAATTGGCCTACACCGATTGGGACCACATCGTGCCGGAAACGGGGGAGAGCGTGTCCATCCAGGCGGCTCACCGGCAGTATTTTAAAAAGCACACCCGTCAGGAAATTATGGCCCGCACTGCTTATACTGGCAAAGCGCCCCTTTTGATGGAGGACATGGTGCTGGGCAGTCGGTTCGCCGAGACGCGCCTGACCCGGTATATCAATGAGATCGACCGGGACAGGGAATGCCAGATTTCCGCCGTCACCTTCCTTTTGCCGGATGGAACGGCATTTGTGGCCTACCGGGGCACGGACGGAACGGTGGTGGGCTGGAAAGAGGATTTTGATTTAAGCTACGCCAACCAGACCGCGGGGCAGCGCCGGGCCGTGGAGTATTTGAACAAGGTTGCTTCGGAAGTCGATGCGCCCTTACGGGTGGGCGGGCATTCAAAGGGCGGGCATTTCGCAGTGTATGCTGCCGCCTGCTGCGGGAAAGCGACCCAAAAAAGAATTTTGAATGTGTATTCCAATGACGGCCCTGGTTTTCGACCGGATATTATTGCTTCGGCGGGATACCGGGCTATTTTGCCACGGATTGTCCGCATTGTGCCGGACGCTTCCATCATTGGCATGCTGCTGCAATCGGAAAGCGTGCCCCGGGTGATCAAGAGCAGCGCCAGCGGCATGGTGCAGCATGACGGATTCACCTGGCAGATTCAGCGCAACCGGTTCGTTTCCGCTGAATTGTCTGAATTAAGCGTATTTATCACCCAGGTGCTGGATCAATGGCTGGCAGCCATGGACGACGCTACCCGGAAATCCATGACGGATACGGTGTTTTCCCTCTTTTTCTCCACAGGGGAGGATACCTTCAGCGCCATGGGCAGCCAGAAATGGAAAACGGCCGAATCGCTTCTGGCCGCCGTGAGCAACCTGCCCAAGGAAAAGCAAAAGGAGCTGCGCCACCTGGCGAGGCTGCTGCTGCAAAGCAGCGGCCAGACGGCGGCGGCCCGTCTCCCCTTGGGAACCGGGGAGAAAAAAGGAGAATAGCTTTATTCAAAAAATGTACAAAAATACGCAAAAAATACCAAACGTGTACAAAATATTCATTGCCTTTAACGCTTTTATGTGATATAGTGGTATCAATGTGGGGAGAGGGCGGACACGCTGCTTCCCGCCAAACGATAAGGAGGAACCTGCAATGAAAAAATTGCTTGCTCTGCTTCTGTGCGCTGTAATGTGCATGGCGCTGGTGCCCGCCATGGCGGAAGGAAACACAGTTCGTGTTGCCTATGGCTATGACCCCAACACCCTGGACTATGCCATGACCAATTTGGATACCGCCAATTTTATTTTGGCCCATATCGCCGAAACCCTGCTGATGCAGGATGCCACCGGCGCGTATGTGCCCGGCGTGGCGGAAAGCTATGAAAAGAGCGACGACGGCAAGGTGTGGACCTTCAAAATCAAGGAAGGGCTCACCTACCAGGATGGTGAAACCCCCATCACCGCCGAGGATCTGTACTATGCCGCCGCCCGGCTGCTCAACCCCCAGGATCCTAAGGACAATGCTTCTTTCAGCATCTTGAATTCTGAAAAGTATTACAACGGCGAATGCGCTTTTGAAGATGTGGGCGTGAAGAAGATCGATGAATACACCATTGAGTATACCTTCGAAAACCCCACCTATGAAAGCGATTTTACCGGCACCAGCCTGTTCGCGCCCCTGGAACAGAGCTATGTGGAAGCTGGCGGCGAAACCTATGGCAGCTCCAGTTACCTGCCTCTGGCCAACGGCCCCTACAAGGTGGAAGAATGGCTGGATGACGCGTCCGTCACTTTGGTCAAGAACCCTGCCTACCACACCCCTGAAATTGCCAAGGCCGACAGCATCCAGATCACCCTCAATGCCTCTGGCGACGTGATCGTGGATATGATGCTGGCTGGCGAATTGGATATTGCCAGCGTGCTCGATCCCCTGCAGTTGCAGACCTTGTCCGACGCGGGCTTCGTGATTGGCGAATCCTTCTCCTCTACCTATCAGGGCCTGAACCTGCGGGCTGGCGGCAAGAGCGAGGAAAGCGGCAAATTCCTCTCCAACGCCAATTTCCGCCGGGCCATTAATACCGCTCTGAACCGGGAAGCCCTGGCCGCTTCCGTTATGACTGGCTACACCCCCACTTACCGCCTGAGCGCCCCCGGCGAACTGGCTTACGAGGCCAACCCCGATTATAAGGCTTGGGACACTACCGCTAACGTTGAACTGGCCCAGCAGTACCTGGCCGCCGCGCTGGAAGAACTGGGCGCTGTCAAGGAAGATATCCCCGTCATTGAGCTGATGTGCTATGAATCCCAGGGTGCCATCGACGCGCTGGCTGCCGTGCAGGATCAGCTGCGGCAGAACCTGGGCCTGGAAACCGTGATCGCTCCCTGCACCATCCAGGTGATGATTTCTAATGCTATGACCGGTAATTACGACTTGTGGTGGGGCGGCAACGAGGTCTCCGTGCCCGATGCCTGCGTATCCTACCTGGATGGCTTCCGCTCCAATTCCGGCTCTCCGCTGCGCGGCTATGCCGATCCGGAGTTTGACGCGCTGTTTGAAGCAGTGGTCACTTCCGCCACCCTGGATGAACGCCTGGCCAATTACGCCAAGCTGGAGCAGTATTTCTGCGATAACGCCATGTGCATCATCCTGGGCTGGGATTCCCACTACGTTGTCACCGCTCCCGGCACCACCGGCTATTACCTGATGGACAGTGGCCGCCTGAACGTTTCCGGCATGACGAAGTAAGGCTGTATCAAACGGGAGCCTGTCCGAATCCGCGCTGGCGGGGAAGGGCGGGCTCCCTTCTTTTCAAGGAGCGTTTTTTCCATGGGAAAGTATGTGCTGAATAAAGTCCTGATCGCGCTGGCCACTGTGTTTGTGCTGGCGACGGCGACGTTTTTTTTGATGAAGCTGATTCCCGGCGATCCTTTCGCCAGCTTGAAAACCAAAGCGGCGGTGCAGGAAAAGCAAAGGGAATATTATGGCTTGGATAAGCCTGTGCTGGAGCAGTATTTCCGATATATGGGCAATCTGCTCCGGGGAGATTTGGGCTGGAGCATGAAAAAAACGGGCCGCAGCGTGGTGGATATCATCAAAGAAGGCTTCCCCGTATCTGCGCAGTTGGGGCTGACCAGCTTGTTTTTTAGCGTGTTGATCGGGCTTTTATTCGGTATATTGTGTGCCCAGTTCCGCAACCGGTGGCCGGATTACCTGTTGATGCTGGTGGCGGTGCTGGGCATTGCCCTGCCCAGCATGGTGTTGGGGCCGCTGATGCGTTATTTTTTCGGTGTTCAGCTCCGGTGGCTGCCGGTGGTGGGCTGGGGCACGCCGGAAAAGATGGTCATGCCGGCCATCGTGCTGGGTCTGGGCACCGTGGCTGGGGAAACCCGGAGCATGCGGGCCAGCATGCTGGGGGTAAT
>JAFUFC010000026.1 GCA_017470095.1 Clostridia bacterium
ACCACTTTGTGTCCTGCTGCCGAATCAATGAAATATGACACAGCGGAGGAAAGCGCAAATGACGTTTAGGGAGAAGCTGCTGCAAAGGGATAAAAAAATCGGGGAAGAATTGGGTCCCATGAAGCCCTGGCACAGCACGGCTTACCACAGACATTTCAACGGCTATGAAGAAAAGTATGTGCTGGATGAGAATGGAAAGCGGCATATTCAACGTGTCTATACGGCGGATATCTACCGGCTTGAGCTCCCCAAAGTGAAGGCCGCTCTGCTATGTCTGGTCCGGCTGCTGCTGTGCCTGGCCGCTGCGGCGCTTGCCGTTTATGCGGGAATTGCGCCGGAAGAATGCAATCATCTCTGGTATATCAACATCTTTCAGGCGATTTCCCTGCCGCTGCTTCTATGGACGGTCTACGGCGCAATCGTTTCCTGTGGCGCTGTGAATGGCATGAAGGCGGCCGATCGCATTGCCTCGCAGCGGGCGTTGAAATACGGTGTGACCGGCGCACTGGCCGCCATGCTCCTGGAAGGGGCGTTTGCGTCAGCCTTCCTGCTGACGCGGGGTATAAGCCCGCTTGTTTCCCGTCTTCCCTTGATGTGTCTGCTTAGCGCAGTTTGCCTATTGACTGTGCTGATAATGGAGCGCAGGGCGCCTTATCAGACAGACGCTGCCGGAGAAGCCGGCAGTCAAGGCGTTATCCTGTGAAAAAGGAGAAAGCCTATGCAGAAAAGCGAAATGAAACCCCATTCCGCATTCCGGAGCACAGCCATTCATCTGGTTTGGGTTATTGTGCTGGTGACTGCGTGTCTTTTGCTGCCGCGGGCTCGCTCCGCACGGATCGCAATAGCGAAGGAGGAAGACGGCTTTTCCGTTGTCACTCCGGATGGCAGCCGCGATACAGTCCGATACGGGGATATCACGTTGCTTCAATTGCTCTCATCCGCGGAATGGCCTGCCATTTCTGTGGAAAACCAGCGCGGCAAAGTCACTTGGAGCGTAACAGAAGACGGAACATCCATCGCCCTGCTGGAAGGCATTCCCGTAGCGATATTGCTTCAGCAGAAGGAAAATACTCTGCTGTTTAACTATGAAAATGAACAGGCGACCCAGTTGCTGTTTGAACAGATTCAATCCATGATCCCCGGTCAGACAGAAGCGCCTGCTTTATAAGGAGGAATATCACATGAAAATCTATCAGATTCCGGAATTGACGCCGGAGGAAAAGGCCCTGCCCGTTTCCAAATATTATACGGATTATCCCCTGCACTGTCCCAACCCGCTTTACAGCCAATTGCTGGACGCCGGGGCCATGGATCCCCAGGATGCCCTGCCGGTGGAAAAGTGGCTGGATTTGCTCACCGTGGATGATTACATGAAGGTAGAGTATGGCTACTGCATGATGCCGGACGGCACGGGCTATATCGCCAATTATTCCGTGCTGCCCGGATACATTACGCCAGAAATGCGCATGTGGTACGTGCGCTGGCTGAACATCCATTCCGCCCATCTGCCCAAGGGCTGCGGCAACATCCGCTACAAGCTGTGGAACCAGATGGATCACATCGACCACGGCCTGGTGGACGGGGATTTCAAAAAGGGCATCTACACCCTGGAGACCCTGGATATGGGCCGCAGCGGCAAGGACAAGGCCATCGGCTCCGTGCGCCACAATTTCGACGTCCGGGATTACGGCTTCCCGGAGGAAAAATATCAGCGGCTCATGGATGCCCACGTGGGCATCACTTCCTGCTGGGAGAGCTTCGACGTGCCTGGCTCCCATCTGGTGCTGTCCATCACCCGGCCCTGTCCCCTGGGCGGCGTGGAAACCTGCTCCCGGGAATGGATCGGCTATCGGGCGGAAAACGGAAAAATCATCCGGGACGAGGAGACCCCGTCCTTCATGCTGTGCGAGCAATACCTGCGGGATGTGCAGATCCACAACACCGTGGAGCAGCAGCACCTGGCCACCTTCCTGCCGGCGCTGTATGAGGAATACAGCTGTCTGCCAAAGGATGCAGACTGAGGGGGATGAACATGAGCGAAAAGATTTATGCGTATGTGGGAAACTGGAGTTTTCAGGCCAAACCGGAAAAAGGGAAAGGTATTTCCGTATTTGAGTTCCATCCAGAGGATGGAAGCATGACACTGATCGAAACGGTGCACCCTGAGGTGGCTGCGGGTCAATTGTATCTGGATGAAAAGAACGGAATCCTGTACAGCAATGACGAATGCGGCGAGCGGCACGGAGAGATCGGCGGCGGCGGATATTTGCTGGCCTTCTCCATCGACCGCGGCACCGGCAAACTGACCCTGATGAACCGGAAAGAAACCCTGTCCCCCGAGCCCTCTTACCTGTGTCTGGACAAAAGCGGCAAGTATCTGCTGGCCTGTCACTGCTCCGACCCTTGGCACGTGACCCGCATCGTGCGGCAAGAGGACGGCACGTTTTCCAATGAGGTACTCTTTGACGATACGGCATTGGTGATGTTCCGCCTCAAGGAAGACGGCAGCCTGGGGGACATTTGCGACATGGCAATCACTCCCGGCAGCGGCGGCAAGGATCCCCTCTCCAGCGTCAAGGTGGATCCTGTCAGCGGCCACATCCAATTGGTGCGGGTCATTTCCCGTCAGCATACCGTGCTGGCCAGCCCGGACGGGGAAATGCTGGTGGTGTGCGATAAGGGTATGGACAAAATTTACACCTTCCGCATCGACCGGGAAAAGGGCAAGCTGGTGCGCCTGTCTGAATGGCAGGCTCCGGAGGTAGCTTGCTTCCCTCGATATGCCGCGTTCCATCCGAGTATACCGGTTCTGTACGTCAACAACGAAAACTATGCACAGCTGAACGCTTTCCATTATGACAGTGGGAGCGGAAAACTTGAGCGTTTCCACTGCGTGTACCTGCTGCCCGAGGATCCCGGCATGGTGAACGGTAAGCCCGTGGGCGCGCAGGATCTGCTGGTGCATCCCAACGGGAAAACCCTGTACTGTTCCCTGTTTTCCCTCAATGAGATCGTGGTCTGCTCGCTGGACGAAACAGGCGTTCCGCATCCGGTGCAGCATATTCCCAACCGGGGCGTTATGTCCCGGGGGCTTGCCCTGTCCCCGGATGGCCGCTATCTGCTGTCCGGCAATATGGTGTCGGGAGATATTACGCTGTTCAGCGTATTACCCGATGGTACTCTGGCGGATACGGGCAGGACGACAGAGGCCGTGTCTCCCTCTGCCATTCGCATGCTGACCATTCGGGATGAAGATTAATCATTCCAAAGAAAGAGGATAAACCCCATGGAAGGAAAAAATGGTGTGCAGCGCCCCAACAAAATGGCCATCATGCCTATCAAAAAGCTGTTGTTGACCATGGCAATTCCTTTGATGCTGTCGCTGGTGATCCAATCCCTGTACAACATTGTGGACAGCATTTTTGTGGCCCGTCTCAGTGAACAGGCGTTGACAGCCACCTCCCTAGCCTATCCTACGCAGATCCTGATGATCGCTCTGTCCGTAGGTACGGGAGTAGGCATCAACGCGCTCTTTTCCCGGCTGTTGGGAGCTGGAAAACGGGACCAGGTGGGCAAGGCAGCGGCGACCGGCATCGTGCTGGCGCTGCTCAGTGCAGCCGTTTTCATGCTGGGCGGGTTGCTTGGCGCGCAGAAAATTGCCCACGCGATGACAGCCAATGAGGAAATTGCTGATTTGTGTGGACAGTACCTCCAGATTTGCATGGTGTTCTGCTGCGGTATCTTCATAGAGACAGCCGCCCAGCGCTTCCTACAGGCCTCCGGCCGCACCACACTGAGCATGGTTTCGCTGGTAGCCGGTGCCGTGACCAACATCATTTTGGATCCCATCATGATCTTTGGACGCCTGGGCTGCCCGGCCCTGGGCATCCGCGGCGCGGCGATTGCCACCGTGATCGGACAATGGATCGGGGCGGCGGTGGCACTGCTGCTCAATCGTCTCCACAACCCCGACGTGCCGGTGGATTTCAGGCGATTCCGCTTGGAAGGCAAAACGGTTGCGGCCATTTACAAGGTGGGCCTTCCTACCATCATTATGCAAGCCATGGGTAGCGTGATGAACTTCGGCATTAACAGGATGCTGGCCGACGCCACGGCTGTGGCCTTTTTCGGCGCGTATTATAAGCTGCAAAATTTCCTGTTCATGCCCATGAACGGTCTGGGCCAAGCTTGTCTGCCTATCGTTGGATTCAACTATGGTGCACAAAACAGAAATCGCATCCGGGAAACGGTACGCACAGGACCTGTTTGGGGA
>JAFUFC010000027.1 GCA_017470095.1 Clostridia bacterium
CCATATTTTCCCTCTACTTCTGTTTCTTTTTTACTTCATCCATTTCCGCGATGAGCTCCTCCAGCGGGCGATAATCGCCGCCCCACCATTCAAACACATGCATACCTTCCTCTTCGAGCACGGATTCCGTGAGCGTCATCTGGATACCCAACTGCCTGAGCAATCCTTCCCGATCCACCGCCCGATAATCAAAGGGCAGCAGCTTGCAAAACTCTTTGTAGGACACGCCGCACACGATCTGATGCACCCCCAGGGACGCGATGGCGGCAAGGCACCGTTCGCAGGGAGCGCAGCTGGTATATACGACTGCGTGCTCCAGGATTTCATCGGAATACTTGTTGGCGCATTGGTGTACCAGATTGAATTCCGCATGCCCGAAAATCCTGCGGGCATAATCTGCCGTATTTTCCGCTTCCTCCAGGATTTCCCCGTTATGCACAAGAACCGCGCCAAAGGTATCATAGCCCTTTTTCCCGGCGCTGATTGCCAGCTCATAGCAGCGTTTCATATACTTCGCATGAATGTCATCCACAGGATTTTTCCTCCTGACAAGATTTATTATTTGCGCGGAACCGGAACAGCGGGTCGCCGTTTTCTTCCGTCCCATACTGCATCATGCCGCCTTTTACCATAGCCCGGGCGGAGGCAACGTTCTCTTTGGCACAGCCGCCATGCACACCGGGAAGGGCATAGTCCTCCGCCGCGATCCTCAGCAATTCCTTCACGCACAGCGTGCCGTAGCCTTTGCCGCGGTATGGTTCATCCAGCAGAATGAAGATTTCAGGCTCCGCAGGGTTACGGCTGCCGTCCAGGCCGCACCAGCCCATGATCGTCCCGGGACTGTCCTTGTCGCACACAGCAAGGCAGAGGTGACCAATGCGACCCTTCGCATTCCTTGCATAATTCCCGCCCATATGGGCAATGGCTTCCCGCGCCTCCGCGTCAGAAAGCGGATGATGATCAGCGGGCCAGGTCCGGGCGACTTCCGATACATCGTCCTCTTTTACGAAATGAAGGATCAGGTTTTCCGTTTGATAATCCATCATCATCCTCCGATATTCGTATCCATCCGGGATTCTGATATAACCTCTGATATGCTCATCCTTCGGGCGTTCGATGATCCCCGATTTGTTAGCAATATTCCCTTCCGCGGCGAGAATCGTATTTCCCCGGTTTTCAAGAACAATGCCGATATGATCATGTTCCTTGTTTTCAAAAACCCGGTCATAAAGAACGATGTCACCGGCTTCCGGCACAAAGCCTTCACCGCCTTTATGAAACGCTATCCGGGGATCGCCCATGGCAAATTCTTCCCAGGCGATGCAGCCTGCCAGATGGCAGGTTTTGCATGCTTCCGGCCTGATGGGGATCCCAAATCCCGCTTCCCGGCAGCAATAATATACAAATGCCGCGCACCATAACCCGTCGGCTTCCTTTAGCGTCCATTGTGGGAAAAACCGAATAACCGGCTCAAGATTCGATTCTTTCCCCTCAATATACCCATGAAAAGGGATTTGAGCCGCTTTTTCGGCAACCATTGTCAGGGTTTTTCTTGTCGTCTTATCCATAGCAGCTCTACCTCCTGATTCTGGTTCATACTCCTTGCATTGCTTCCATCCATAAATTCCCGGTTCGTGCCCCGGGACCTATGATAAAGATCTCCACAAACTGGCAGTCTACTCCCTTTTCTTTATCATTCTTACGATGGATACCGGCGTACCAAGGTTTCATTGCTTTTTGCATCCGTCAAACTCGAAATCGTATTTATGATTAAAACGAATCTTCAATAGCTCCATCTGCCTCCCCGATCGTTATCTGAAACCGGCGTAATAATCGTGAAGCATCTCCTGTGTAACAGGTACATTGATTCCTTTCATTTCCTTATAAACCAATGCTGTCAGATTTAAAAGAGCTGTCCATAACTCCGACGGGCTTTCTCCGGCTGCATACGTACTGCGGACCGCTGCCCTTTCAGATTCGGGCAGATTATCTATTTCACGGTTACGACTGCCCTCCAGCCTGAAACGGTCACCCAGCAAGTCAATATACAGAGCCCTGGCAGCCTCCATCTCTCCGATAGCCCGAAAACAGTTTCCGCGGTGAATAGCGACTGCAGCGTGCATCAGGAAAAACCAGACGACATTACGCGCCTGTTCCATATCCTTCTTCTGCTTATCTCCGTATATTCTGTCATCCATCCATTCCCGGGACTGTACCATCTTTTCCTCTACAGTGCCGGAATGGTCAAACAGCACTTTGAATGCCGGCTTCAATGCCGCCGCGTGTTCATATCCGCCGTATCCGATATCAATTTCCAGTAGATTGGACAAGAAGTAATTCTGAAGGTGCTTGGATTCATTCTGCGTGAAAAATGCCAGTTCGTATTTCGCGGAAATCTTTCGGTGCATATAGTCCATGACTTCAGCCATGGATTCACCCGAGTCCAGTGCGATCACAAAATCCAGGTCCGAATGCTCGTCATGATATCCGTTTGCGCCTGATCCTATCTGAACCAACGAAACGATTCTGCCGCACTCCGCGGCAATAGACAGGATATATTCAAATACTGCCTGCCTGTCCTGAACGCTGAAAACTTTTCCCATCTCACTGCTTCCTTCCTCAAATGCCTGTTTTTTCACAGCTCTTTGTGGGCAAGGACCGTATAGGTACTTTCACCCCACTGTTTCATGATCCGAACGTCCTGGAAGCCTGCCTGGCGCAGGATATCCATTTCATGTTCGACCGTCAGCGGCGTGTCATAGTGATAGAAAACATCTTTCGGAAGCCCCTGCTCTCTTTTCAGCGCCGTCAGGTTTTGAAAGTATTCTTTTTCCATTTCCTCCGATTCCGCGAAGTAATCCGTCAGCACAAAGACGCCTTTTTCCGCCAATGCCGCATGGAGCTTTTCGTACAGCGACGTTTTTCTTTCCGCCGGAAAATGGTGCAGCGATTCCACGGATACGGCGGCATCATACTGCCCGCTTCCAAACGGCGCGTCAAAATAGGAGGCATGGATCAGCGTCAAGCCTTTGTCCGGGAATTTGGCTTTCAGCACATTCAGCATGGCTTCGGACAGATCGATCCCCGTGACGGCCGCGCCGGGGTTCAGCGCAAAGTATTCCTCCAGCTCAAGACCGGTGCCGCAGCCGAGATCCAGCACCCTGCTTCCGCCCGCCAAAGGCAGCAGGGAAGCGGTATAGGCATAGAAGCCGGAAGCGCCTTCTATATCGCGTTTCATGTGCTCATCATAGCCGTCGATTCGGGCGGCAAAAAAACCGTCCATTTTTTCAAGCTTCATCATTCTACTTTCTCCATGCGGTTCCTATCACAAGGTGTTTCCGATTGCCTTCAGCGTTTCATCGGTAAACATGGTGGTTCTGCCTTTGTCGATCCAATGGATCTTGCCAAGCTTCCAAGCGGTGTTGCCTTGGACAAAGATCGCGCTTTCATCCTCCATGGCGACGATCGGATGAATCCTGGACAATTCTTTCAATGTCGGGATAAACCACGCGTCCTCGGTATAGTGCCCCTTCATGACACTGTCCGTTAGGCCGATCCCTTCGCACAGCGCCTTCGCTTCCCAAACGTCGGCCGCATACCGCCCCATGTTCATGGCCCCCGCGCTGACGCCCAGGATCACAGCGCGGCTGGTCCGAAGTTCCGGAACAAGTCCCAAATCGCATATCAGCGCCATCTGCAAGGTAATATCCCCTCCCATCAGGAAGATACAGTCTGCCTCCCGCGCCAGCCGTACCGCATCCGCCGCGCTCGTACGCCGGTCAATCACACGATGATCGGCGAACGCCATGCCGTGTTCCGCAAACATCCCGTGCATCCCGTCGCTGTCATCGTCGTTCCGGGCGTAATCCTCCGACCACGCGCTGATAAAGACCAGGCTTTCCCGCCGGGGCAGGTACGCCCTAAGCGCCTGCGCGATGGCATCGGGAAAATGATGCGTCGGAAAGCCGCTGAACAGGCCCAGTAAGCTCGCGTTCATATTCATTCTCCGTTCTGTTTCGTTTCTCTTGTATAGACTGTTCCCGTTTCCGACCATTGGGGAATGATCTGCTGCCCGCAAAGCTTCACGGATTCATCTTCCTCAAAGCACAGGATCTCCGGCAGGCCCTCTATAAAGAATTTCGTCGGCGATTTGGGAGAGAGCCTGCGTTTTGCTCCTTCCGGGTCCGTCAGAATACCGTCTTTGATGGAGAAAGAAGCGCCTATCGCGGCATTCACATATGTTCCGTCCTTTGCTTTGCAGGAAGGCGCATCCTGATGCGTGATCCCCAGGAAGTGGAGCATTTTCGCCTCATAAACATCCCATGCCTGCGCAGTGATTTCGATTCTGAGCTTATCGCATTCCGATTCATCGTAAAGCCTGGCGGCGCAGTCCGCATAATCCTTCAGGAAATCGAAAAATGCTGTCACATCCTGCTGTTTGTTCCGATAGTAAGGCCGCTCTTTGTCCCGCTCCCAGGTTGATTCCAGGTTTTTCATGCCCCGCTGCTTTTCCATAAACGCGATGGAATCACCCGTCTTTTCCCGGTACAGATAAATCAAGGCGGGGCGTAAGAGACGCAGCATATTCATGATGCTGCGTACAAATTTAGCCAGCCTCCGATAATCCGCCCCGTTCAGCAGAAAGATAAAAATCTGATACTGGAAAATGCCGCTGTCCAGGATGTAAATCGTATCGTTCCGCAGGGCCGCATTCACGAAGGCTTCCCATTTTTCAAGCGCTGCCGGTTCATAGCGTTCCAATGGGAAATCCATCGCATCGTATTGCTTAAGTTCCTGATACCACGCCGCGTTTTCCTGGCCGGGCATCCTTCGCGCCGCGGTCAGATAATCGATCCCCACGGTGGCTGACCTGACCTCCGCGATGCTGCCCAGCATGCCGGCGGCTTCCGGATATTTTTCAGTAAAAAGGCGGTACTCCTCTTTTGTCAAACAGGACTCGGAAAAGAACAGCGTGGGATGCGGCTGCGAGACTTCATGCAGCCAGCGGACATCCCGTCCATTCCGGACCAGCTGTTCAAACAGCCTGTATGAATTGGTGGTCTTTCCCGTTCCGGGAAGCCCTTCCAGCAGAATGATTCTGTTCATTCATCATTCCTTATTCTCTTGCCATATAGGCGTACAGCGTGACCCACTTGTTTTCTTCTCCGATGTTCCCGGCCTTGAAGGCGGGCACTGATTTGGACGCTGTCAGCAGATACCTGCCGTTTTCCAGCCTGTGCTGGTTCAGCACTTTGTACCCGGCCTGCATGGCCTCCGACTCCGGCGCGCAGCCAAGCACCCGCAGGGCGTAAACAATCTGGTGTGCCCCAATCTTGATGGGATCAGGCGGATAGAACGTGCCCAGCATCACGTCCACCATGGGCGTCTGCATATCGTTTGTCCGGTAGAAGATGTTCCGTTTCGTGAAATACTGCTTCAGCGCCTTTTCGCACGCCGGCCTGTATCCCAGCAAATGCAGTTCGGCGACCAGCAGCAGGTATTCCACCGTCAGCCTCGCGCAGCTCTTATGGGGCTTCCTGGGGTCATTGATCTTTTTGTTGGTGCTGATGCACCCAAAGCCGCCGTCC
>JAFUFC010000028.1 GCA_017470095.1 Clostridia bacterium
AGCATCCGCTTGTCCGGTAATACGCATGCCTTCATCTTCGTTCATCAGAAAGAGTGAGACTTTGCTCAAGTTATACTGCAAAACCTCATTTGTCATGGGTGATGGGTTGAAGATGACCTTCATGTTTTTTTCCCAGGCTGTTTCAATGAGCCGATCCACCCCGTTGATTTCGTTTTGCAGCAAGATCCAGTCTCCAGGGGCGAAATCGTTGAGCACCCTTTTACAGTCCTCTTCGGTATTCATGCGATTTGCCCCACCGTTCAGCACGATACAGTTTTGCCCATGCCGGTCCACCTGAATAAATGCTGAGCCTGTGCCTATATCCTCTCGCACTTGCAGGTAGCGGCAATCGACGCCGTCTTTTTCAAGCATCTCTTTTAAGAACAGACCGTCTGTGCCGATGATGCCCGCATGGTAGATGGTCATTCCTGCCCGTGCAAGAGCCAGCGACTGGTTCATCCCCTTGCCGCCAGGGAACCTGGACACCTTACTGGCGGCAATGGTTTGACCAGGACGGACGATTTCTTCCACCTGGAAGGTGTAATCAATATTCAGGGATCCGTAGTTCACTATTCTCATCAACCGCTTTCCCCCGTTACTTACTCTTGTTCATTTTCTACTTTGCGGCAAGCCACAAAGTGACCAGGTTTCACTTCCCTGAGCGGAGGCACGCCCTGGCGGCACCTGTCTTCACAGTGTGGGCACCGTTTGCAGAAGCGACATTCATCCGGCAAGTGGATAGGAGATACGACCTCCCCCTGTAGCTCAATTTCCTGACGCTCTTTCCGGATCTCCGGCACCGGAATTGCACCGAGCAGCGCCTGGGTATAAGGATGCAACGGATGAGCAAATAGTTCCTGAACCGGTGCTTTTTCCACAATGGAGCCCAAATACATAACGGCAATTTCATCCGCGAAATGGTTCACTACCGACAGGTTATGAGTAATAAAAATGTAGGTTAAACCACGTTTTTCCTGCAGTTCCTGGAGAAGATTAAGAATCTGCGCCTGAATAGAAACATCCAGAGCGGAAACAGGCTCATCGCAAACAATCAGTTTAGGATTCAGGGCCAGGGCGCGGGCGATCCCAATGCGCTGCCTGCGGCCGCCGTCCAGCTCATGCGGATAAGTATTATACAGCCTCGGTGCAAGCCCCACCGTATCCATCAGTTCGAGTACGAACCGCTCCTTCTCTTGTTCCCGCGCCTTCCCCCGGCTCTGGAGGATGGGGTAATACTTGAGCGGCTCCGCGATGAGTTCACTGACTGTCATGCGGGGATCCAGTGAGGAGAAAGGATCCTGGAAGATAATCTGCATATCCTTGCGCAGTTTTTTCATTTCCGCAGGCGGCAGATGGGTAATCTCCTGACCGTCAAAATAGATCTCACCCGAGGTGGGTTCTATCAGACGAAGAATCGTACGGCCTGTGGTAGACTTTCCGCACCCACTCTCGCCCACGATACCCAGTGTCTTGCCGGGTTTCAGAGAAAAGCTGACATGATCAACCGCATGTACGCTGCCCTTCTTGGTCTGGAAGTATTTGGTCAGCTCCCGAACCTCGAGAATGTTGTCCGTCATTCAGTTTCCCTCCTCTTGATGGCAAAGGCTTCATCATGATAAGCGGTGCAGGCCGCCAGATGAGATTCCGAAAAATGCTTGATGTAAGGAGCCTGTGCCTTACAGGCCTCCGTTGCGTAGGGGCAACGCGGCGCAAAAGCGCAGCCGTCCGGCAGCTTGCTCGGATCCGGCATGAGGCCAGGAATCGGTTGAAGCTTTGAAACACGGTTGTGAATGTTGGGCAGGGAGTTAAAAAGCCCTTCGGTATAGGGATGCTTGGTGTGATTGAAGACATCCTCCAGTGTGCCGTATTCCACAATATTTCCCGCATACATGACCGCCACATCGTCACAAAGCTCTGCGACAACGCCCAGGTCATGGGTGATTAGGATCATAGAGGAATCATTTTCTTCCTTCAGTTCGCGCATCAGATGCAGAATTTGCGCCTGAATGGTTACATCCAGTGCTGAGGTTGGCTCATCGGCAATCAGAACAGACGGTTTACAGGCCAGTGCGATTGCGATGCCCACTCGTTGGCGCATGCCGCCCGAAAACTGATGCGGGTATTCCCCGGCGCGGTCAGGATCGATGCCGACCTTGGCCAGCATTCCCCTGGCCTGTTCCATTGCTTCCTGTTTGCTGATATCCTGATGAAGCAAAAGGCTTTCCGCAATCTGGTCTCCTACGGTGATCACAGGATTCAGGCTGGTCATAGGATCCTGGAAAATCATAGCGATTTCCTTGCCGCGGACACGCTTCAGTTCTGACTGGGAAAGGCCGCGGATATCCAGGCCACCTACTTGAATGTTTCCGCTGATGATTTTTCCGGGCGGGTCAGGCACCATGTTCATCAATGAAAGCATGGCTGTCGTTTTGCCAGCGCCGGTCTCACCCACAATACCCAGTGTCCGTTTTTTGGGCAGTTTAAAGCTGATCCCGTTAACAGCTTTTACCGTTTCTTTGGAGGTAACATAATGCACAGTCAGATCTTCCACTGAAACAGCGTAAGGAGTGGAAGTGCGCTTGGTTTCTAACGCTTTGGCGATCCTGACGCGATTTTGCTGTTTTTTGAACATATCATTCCCTCCTCAACGCTTCAGCTTCGGATCCAGCGCGCCCCGCAGTCCATCACCCACCAGGTTAATCACCATGACAGTAATCATGATGGCCAGACCGGGAAACAGACACATATGCTGCGCTTTGATAATAAAAGACTTAGAAGCACTGAGCAGCGCGCCCCATTCCGGCGTCGGAAGCGGCACGCCCAGACCGATATAGCTCAAACCGGCCGCTGAAATAATGGAAGAGCCGACGCGTAAGGTGGCCTGAACCAGGATCGGTGAAAAGCAGTTGGGCAGCACATGTTTGAGCAGGATCGTCGCGGTAGGAGCGCCGATCGCTCGGGCAGACTCGATATAGTCGTTGTTTCGGGCAACCATAACTGAAGCCCGGGTGATGCGGGTCATCACCGGTATGGTGCTGATAGATAGTGCAATCATCAGGTTAAACAGGTTGGTGCCAAGTACGGAAACCAGGATAATTGTCATCAGCAGGCTGGGAATAATGGTAAAGGTATCCACAATCCGCATGATCACATTATCCACTTTTCCGCCGACATAACCGGAAATCGCCCCGATGGGCACGCCGATCAGGGTGCCAATCAGAACGGATGCGAAACCAATCAGCAGAGAATACCGAGTGCCGTATCCGATGCGGGCAAACATATCCCGGCCATAATTGTCCGTGCCAAATGGATGCTCCCAGCTCGGTGGGGCCAAGCGGTTACCGATTCGCATATCGATGATATCCGTATTATAATCCCAGATTACATCCGCGAATATCGCCACCAGAATCAGCAAAATCAAAATGGCCAGGCCAACCATCGCGCCTTTGTTTCGGCGATACTGTCTCCAGATCTCCACCGCGCGGTTTTCCTTCACGCTGATCGTCGTGTCTTTTTCTTTCTTCATACCGCGCACCTCAATTCTTGCTGTACTGTGCTTTGATCCTGGGGTCCAGGAGGGCGTAAAGTACGTCGACCAGCAAAAGCACCAGGGATACAAAGATTGCCAGCATGATGACAAACCCTGTGACCACTTCAAAGTCGCTTTTCTGAATAGAGTCTACCATAAAAGCACCGACACCGGGCCAGGCAAATACGCGCTCAGTCAGAACGGCACCGCCAATCAGGGTAGACATCTGGATGCCGATTTGTGTAACAACTGGAATCTGCGCATTCCGGAAGGCATGGCCGAATATGATATTTCTCTCGCTCTGCCCCTTTGAACGAGCTGTGCGCAGATAATCCTGGCGCAGCACATCCAGCATAGAAGAACGGGTGATGCGCGTCAACGCCGCCATGTTTCCGGTTCCACATGTGATAGCTGGCAATATCAGGCTCTTGAAACCCTCCGCGCCGGTTGACGGCAGCCAGTGCAGATTGACGGCAAACAGCATGATCAGCAGAAGACCCAGCCAGAAGTTCGGCATGGCCAGACCAACGAAGGAGATCGTGGAACATACAGTGTCCACCCAGGTATTTTCTTTGACCGCAGCCAGGATGCCTAACGGTAGCGACAGCAGCACAGTTACGACCACTGAGGCCAGAGCCAGACGCAATGTATTGGGAAATTTATCAAAAAACAGATCCCAGACAGGCATCTGATTCGCATAGCTGGTGCCGAGATCCCCATGGAAGATACCTGCCATATAGCGTACATATCGTACAGGTAGAGGATCATTCAGACCATGCGTATCACGGTAGTATTCCAGTTCTTCCTCTGTAGCGCCGTCTCCAAGAGCGGTGACTGCGGCGTCTGTCGGAACAAAATCCATGATAAAAAAGACGATGAAGGATACGGCGATCACCACCGGAATAATCGCCAGAATTCGCTTCATGATGTATTTCAGCATGTTTGTACCTGTCCTTCCCCTTCGACGAAAAGAAACGGGGAGATCGAGGATGGGTTCTTCGATCTCCCCGAGGATACCGGGATTATTTGATTACATAGCAACCGGTGAAGTCAACATCAACGGCCTGCGCGTTGAGGTTTACACCGCCGAAATTCTTGGAGCCTACACAGAAAAGGTTATACATGGCGACAGCCACACCGGGCACTTCGTCCGCCACATATTGTTGCAGCGCGGCATACCGTTCGAGCATGACTTCGTAGGTCGGGCTGGCCAGCGCTTCGTCCAGCATGGCATCAAAGGTGGGATTGGAGTAGTTCATGAAGGTACGGGTCGCGCCGGTCTTCAAGTACTCGCTCATGACGGTCAGAATACCGCCGTACTGGCTGGTCACGTTGATAGCCAGGTCATAGCCGTTATCCGCTTTGATGGCAGCGGTGAAGCCAGTCTGAGCCCACTCCTGGATCTCCAGGTTGATTCCGATACTCTTGAGGTTATATTGCAGCACTTCAGCAACCGGAATATACTTGGCAAAGGTGTAAAGCTTCAGGGTGATACCATCAAGACCGTTATCCTCTAACAGTTTTTTCGCTTCTTCAGGGTTGTAGGGATAATAGTTCACATCCGCGTAGCCAACGCCGACAGGACTGATGAAGTTATAGGCGATGGAGCCGCACTCTCCGCCCTCGTAGCAGGCGCTCACGATGTCTTCACGATTGACGGCCATCGCCACAGCCTGGCGGACGATCTTGTTGGCGCCATATTCGGTCAGAGCGTTGAAGCCAGCGTATACAACCTGGATGTTGTCAGACTTGAAGACATTATAGCGATCGGGCTGCGCCATAAAGTCAACGATATCGGAAGGATTGCCGTCATACATCGCATCAATGTCACCAGACTGGAGCGCAAGAGCGCGGGAGCTGGCGTCCGTAATCACCACAAAGGTGATGGATTCGGTCTTGGGTTTTTCTCCCCAGTAACCGTCGAAACGGCGGATGGTCCATTCCACACCGGTCTTTAAGCTGTCAAAATAGAAGGGGCCGGTTCCGATCTTGCTGCCCTCGTCAAAGCCCTTTTCTTCGATGGCCTTTTTGCAGAGGATGTCCTGAGCAGCGTAGTTGAGCCAGTCGGCAGAGGGACTCTTCAGCTTGAAAACAACAGTATAATCATCGAGCGCGGCGACTTCTTCAACCAGGTAATTGCCGCTGATGGCCTGCTTGATGCCTTCAGAAGCGGTGGACAGGGCATAGGTCCAGGTGAAAACGACGTCCTCAGCGCTGAAATCGCTGCCATCATGGAACTTCACACCCTCGCGAAGCTTGAAAGTCCATTCAGAGGAATCGTCATTGGGCGTCCATTCCACGGCCAGCTCAGGCGTGGCGACACCATCAGCACCGATGTTGACCAGACCATTAAAAGTAGAGTTGCAGGTTTGGGTGGTCACGGTAGCGGTGCCGGCATACCGGCAGGCGACGGACAGATCCGCCAAAGTGCCGATGCGGATGTTCGATTTGTACTCCTCAGCAGACGCGGGAATGATGCACAGCCCCAGCAGCAGGGCCAACACCAATGAGAGGGAGAGCAGCTTTTTCATTGTGGATTCCTCCTTATTTATTTGTTGCAACCTCTTTCGAGGATGAACACAATGGAATTTAGTAAATTTATCTGTTGCTATCGGTCTTTGCGTTTCAAAGCATGTGTTTTCCGGAAATCTTCACCCCAATCATACAGGGTTCGTGTATTCGTGTCAACCCATTTTTGGGGCAATTATTCGACTTTATTTACTAAATCACTTTTTCTCTTAAATAATATTGATAAATTTAGTAAATTGTGTTAATATATAAAAAACGTCGAATATGGAGCTAAACGTATGAATCTAAAGGAAATTGCAGAACAACTTGGCGTTTCTCAGTCCAGTATTTCCATTGTCCGCAAAGGCAAACCGGGCGTATCTTCCGCAGTGAGACGCCGTATTCAGCTGACGCTGGAAAAAAACGGTTATTCTTATGACGCCTATATAGAGGATCATCAAGATTTGGCCAACAAGCTACAGAATCTTCTTCGCAAAGGTGGCAGCATCTGTTTGCTGAAACATGCCCGAAGCGCTCTGCTGACCGACCAGAATGAAGGTTTTATTGCCGGACTGATTGAGCCCATCAGCGTTGCGATCAGCGCCGCGGGCTACACGCTGGAAGTAAATGCAGTCAACAGCGAGGAGTATTCGCTGTTTCTTCAGAATCTTCCTGATATGGGTTATTCCGGCATGATCGTGATTGCCACGGAAATGGATCAAAAAGAGCTGAGCGATCTCAGCCAGGTTCAAATTCCTACGGTCGTACTGGACAGCGATTATCCATATATCCCCCATTCGTCCGTTACCATGAATAACCGTCAATTGGCCTGGCAGGCGGTGGCGTGCCTCGCAAAATGCGGTGAGGTTGGCTATCTTCGCTCCAGTCAGAAAACGGGAAATTTTATTGCCCGTATGCTGGGCTACCGGGAAGCCTTGCAATCTTTTTCTCTGCCGGATGACCCACAGCTCGTGTTTTCCCTGACGCCATCCTTGGATGGAGCCGAAAGAGATATGACTCAATATCTGGACGAGGGGCACCGCATTCCCCCGGCTTTATTTGCTGACAATGATGTCATTGCTATCGGATGCATGCGTGCGCTGACTGCCCATCATTATCGCATTCCCCACGATATACAGCTCATTGGCGTCGATGATACCCTATTGTCCCAAGTAATCAGTCCTTCCCTATCCAGCATACAGATTTCACGGGTTCAGATGGCTCAGCAGGCTGTCCGCCTGCTAATGGAAGCGATTTCTTCCCCGGCGCATCTCAGGGCGCATATCCACATTGACGCTCAGTTGATTTATAGGGACTCTTTGAGTGGTGGATCATAATAAATCATTGACGAATCTCAACAATCGTTGTTTGTTTCCGCATGCTCCATATTGTGGGCAAACCAGCTGATGACGTGCTTCGCGTATCGGACAAACCCTTTTTTGACCATCCTGTCCATCGCCGCCATTTGCCGTCCCCCTCTTTTCACTTCACACACTTGAAGCAGGCTATGCCTTCGACGCTGGAAACATCGGCCTGCTCGTACATTTCTGACAGCCGCTCACGCAGGCTGTCCAATGTCTCATAGGGCGGAGTAAAGAAGCCCCTGGGCTGGTACAGGTGCCGGATGAACCAGTCTGTCCGCTTGCAGCGGCCCTGGATGTAGAAGCAGCCGCAGAACGTACCGCCCTTTTTGAGCACCCGAAAGGTCTCCCGATAGGCAGTCTCCTTGTCCGGGAAGGCGTGGAAGCCGTTCAGGGACAGCACGGCATCAAAGCTCTCATCAGCAAAAGGCAGGGCGCCCACATCCCCCTGCTGAA
>JAFUFC010000001.1 GCA_017470095.1 Clostridia bacterium
CGCCGATGGCATGGAAATCGCCAGTGAAATGCAGGTTTATATCTTCCATGGGCACCACCTGGGCGTATCCGCCGCCAGCGGCGCCGCCCTTGACGCCGAACACCGGGCCCAAAGAGGGCTCGCGCAGGGCTACGGTCACATCCTTGCCAATGCGCTTCAAGCCGTCGGCCAGGCCAATGGTGGTAGTAGTTTTGCCTTCTCCAGCCGGCGTGGGCGTGATGGCCGTCACCAAAACCAGTTTGCCGTCCGGCCGGTCGGTCTCTTTCAGCAGAGCAGGATCGATCTTGGCCTTGTAGCGGCCGTAGGGTTCCACAAATTTCTCATCGATATGGGCGCGCTTGGCAATCTGCTGGATGGGCATCATCTGGCAGGCCTGAGCAATTTCAATGTCCGACAGGTACGCCATGTTTCTTCTCCCCCCATTTCTTATCGTTATTTAAAGTACTTCACCGCGGCTTCGAACATGCGAATATCGTAATTTCCGGGCACATTCTGATACAGGCCCTTTCCGACCCGCTCGCTGTGGCCCATTTTGCCAAACACCCGGCCATCCGGGGATGTGATCCCCTCGATAGCAAACAAAGAATCATTGGGATTGAAGTGCACATCGCCGGTGGCATGGCCGTCCAAATCCACATACTGGGTGGCAATTTGGCCGTTGGCCGCCAATTGCCGAATCAGCGCTTCATCGGCCAGGAACCGGCCTTCCCCGTGAGAGATGGGCACGCTGTAAATATCCCCTACCTGTGTCAAGCTGAGCCAGGGCGATTTATTGGACGCGATCCGGGTACGCACGATGCGGCTTTGGTGCCGGGCGATGGTATTGAAAGTCAATGTGGGGCAGGTTTCATCGGTATCAATTATTTTACCGTAAGGCACCAGGCCCAGCTTGATCAGCGCCTGGAAGCCGTTGCAAATGCCGCACATCAGGCCATCCCGACGATCCAGCAGGTCGGTCACGCCCTGCTTAATGGCAGCGTTGCGGAAGAAGGCGGTAATAAATTTGCCGCTGCCGTCCGGTTCGTCGCCGCCGGAAAAACCACCGGGAATAAAAATCATTTGAGCGTTTTTAATCAGGTCCGCGAAACGATCGATGCTGCGGGCAATGCCGTCGGCGGTCAGGTTATTGATCACCATGATCTCCGGCTCCGCCCCCGCATCCCGCACGGCCTTGGCACTGTCGTATTCGCAGTTGGTGCCGGGAAACGCGGGAATGAGCACCCGGGGCCGAGCCGTCTTTACGGCGGGCACAGGCCAGCTATTGGCAGCGTAGGAGAAATCCTCCATTTGGGTCTGGCTGTCTGGAATATTGCAGGCGTACACGCTCTCCAGCTTATTTTCGTACAAGCCCAGCAGTTCATCGCCTTTTACGGTTTCCCCGTGCCAAGTAAAATCGCCGTCGGCATTCACATATCCCAGCGCCTTCGCGCCCTCGATCGGCTCCGTCACTTCCAGCAGGAAGGAGCCATACCGGTATCCGAACATGTCCTGGATTGTTAATTTATCATCAAAAGCGAACCCCAACCCGTTGCCAAAACCCATTTTCATCACAGCCTCGGCCACACCGCCCACACCGGGGGTATAGCAGGCCACTGCCTTCCCCGCGCGCAAAAGCGCAGTCACCTGGTCAAACAGCCGCTTCAGGGATTCTGCCGTGGGCAGGCCGTTTTCATCCGTTTGGGGGCTGAGCAGCACGGCCTGGTGGCCCGCCACCTTGAATTCGGGCGATACGATCTCCCCGGCCTTGCCTGTGGTCACCGCGAAGGACACCAGCGTGGGCGGCACATCCAGCTTTTCAAAGGAACCGCTCATGGAATCCTTGCCGCCGATGGCGCCGATGCCCAATTGCATCTGGGCTTCAAAGGCACCCAACAGCGCTGCCAGGGGCTTGCCCCAGCGTTTGCCATCGGAGCCAGGCTTTTCAAAATACTCCTGGAAGGTGAGGTATACATCCTCAAAGGACGCGCCGGTGGCGATCAGCTTGCACACCGATTCGACCACCGCCAAGTACGCCCCGTGATAGGGGCTCTGTTCGGTGATGAAGGGGTTATAGCCCCAAGCCATCAGAGAACAATCCTCCGTGTGCTTTTTCTCTACGCTGATCTTCTGCACCATGGCCTGGACGGGGGTCAATTGCCGCTTGCCGCCAAAAGGCATCAGCACCGTGCCCGCGCCGATGGTGCTGTCAAACCGCTCGGACAAGCCGCGCTTGGAACAAATGTTCAAATCCTGAGCCAATGCACGGTAATTGTCCCCAAAGCCGCCTTCAACCTGCTTGTCCTCAAAACGAGGTTTTTCCGAGGTAATCACGATGTGCTTGTCCGCGCCGTTAGAATTGAGGAATTCCCGACTGATATCCACGATGGTGCGGCCGTTCCAGGTCATAACCAGGCGCGGCTCTTCCTGCACCACGGCCACCGGGCAAGCTTGCAGGTTTTCTTCGCTGGCCAGGGACAGGAACGCATCCACATTCTCTTTTTCCACCACTACAGCCATTCGCTCCTGAGATTCGCTAATGGCCAGCTCTGTGCCGTCCAGACCCTCATATTTCTTGGGCACGGCGTTCAAATCGATCTTCAGCCCGTCAGCCAGTTCGCCGATGGCTACGGACACGCCGCCCGCGCCGAAATCGTTGCACCGCTTAATCAGCTTCGTGGCGGCGGGATTGCGGAACAGGCGCTGCAATTTGCGTTCTTCCGGGGCGTTGCCCTTTTGCACCTCTGCCCCGCAGGTTTCCACCGAATGGGCGTTGTGGGCCTTGGAGGAGCCGGTGGCCCCACCAATGCCGTCCCGGCCGGTGGAGCCGCCCAGCAGAATCACGATATCTCCGGGCTCGGGCCGCTCCCGGCGCACGTTTTCCTGGGGCGCGGCGGCAATCACCGCGCCAATCTCCATACGCTTGGCGGCATAGCCGGGATGATAAATTTCATCCACAATACCGGTGGCCAGGCCGATCTGGTTGCCATAGGAGGAATAACCTGCGGCGGCAGTGGTGACCAGCTTGCGCTGGGGCAGCTTGCCAGGGATGGTTTCGCTGACGGGGACAGTGGGATCGGCAGCACCGGTGACGCGCATGGCCCCGTACACATAGGACCGTCCAGACAAAGGATCCCGAATGGCGCCGCCGATACAGGTAGCCGCGCCACCGAAGGGCTCGATTTCCGTAGGATGGTTGTGGGTTTCGTTTTTAAACAGCAGCAGCCAGGGCTCCTTCACCCCGTCCACTTCAATTTCAATTTTCACCGTGCAGGCGTTGATTTCCTCGGATTCATCCAGCTTTTCCAATTTTCCCTGCTTTTTCAGAGCCTTGACCGCAATGGTGGCCAAATCCATCAGGCAAATAGGCTTTGAGCGGTTCAAATCTTTGCGTACAGACAAATAATCCTCGTAAGCCTTTTGCAGCAAGGGATCATCAAATTGAGCGTCGTCGATCACCGTCAAGAAAGTGGTGTGACGGCAATGATCGCTCCAATAGGTGTCGATCATGCGAATTTCGGTGATGGTGGGGTCCCGATGTTCGGACTGGAAATAGTTCTGGCAGAAAGCAATATCGTCCGCATCCATGGCCAGGCCATAATCCCACACAAACTGCTCCAGTTCCTGCCGGTTCAAGGCCGTAAAGCCCTCCAGCGTTTTCACCGTGGTGGGAATATCATACACGGCTTTCAAGGTGTCCGGCTTCTCCAGCGCCGCTTCCCGGGCTTCCACTGGGTTGATCACGTATTTCTTGATCTCACGGATTTCCGCTTCACTTAGATCGCCGTACAAAGCGTATACCTTGGCAGAACGGACAAGGGGCCGCTCGCCCTGGGAAATGATCTGGATGCACTGGGCGGCAGAATCAGCCCGTTGATCAAACTGGCCGGGCAGATATTCCACGGCGAAAACATGCGCGCCGGTCAGATCAACCGTTGGGGAAGCGGTATCCAACTGCGGCTCCGAGAATACCGTTTTCACAGCATAGTCAAACAGCTCCGGCGACATGTTTTCCGCATCGTACCGGTTGATCATGCGCACGTCCCGCAAGGACTGAATACCCAGCAGCCCCCGAGCATCGTTGAGCAAGGCCCTTGCCTCATTGGCCAGTTCCTTTTTCTTTTCCACAAATACGCGATAGACCATCTTACTTCTCCCCTGCTTTCAAAGCCCGCGCGCCAATATCATGGCGGTAGAAGGCATTGTCAAAATGAATCCGGCCCACCATTTCATAGGATTGGTTCAACGCCTCCTGAAGCGTTTGGGCCACGGCCGTCACGCCCAGCACCCGGCCGCCGTTGGTGAGCAATTTACCTTCCTGCTCCTTGGCCCCAGCCACGTACACATGGGGCCACACATCGGCAGGAATGGTCATTTCATAGCCCTTTTTGTAGGAAACGGGATAGCCCTGGGAAGCCATGATGACGCAAGCGGCATGGCTGTTCGCAAATTCCACTTGCACATCCTTCAGCGTTCCGTTGGTCACCGCCTGCATAATGGTCAGCAGATCGGTTTTCAAAAGCGGCAGCACGACTTGTGTTTCCGGGTCGCCAAAGCGGCAATTATATTCGATCACTTTGGGGCCTTTTTCGGTGATCATCAGGCCAAAGTACAAGCACCCCTTGAAGGTGCGGCCTTCTGCTTTCATGGCCCGAATAGTGGGCAGGAAGATGGTTTCCATGCATTCCTGGGCCACCGCCTCTGTGTAATAGGGATTTGGCGCCACAGTGCCCATCCCGCCGGTGTTCAGGCCGGTATCGTTGTCCCCGGCCCGTTTATGGTCCATGGAGCTCACCATGGGAACCACCGCATCCCCGTCGGTAAAGGACAGCACCGAAACTTCCGGTCCGGTCAGAAATTCCTCAATCACGATGTGCTCGCCGCTCTTGCCGAACTTGCCGTCCCGCATCATATCGGTGACGGCCTGCTTGGCTTCCTCCCGGGTCTGGGCGATGATCACGCCCTTGCCCAAGGCCAGCCCATCGGCCTTCACCACGATGGGCGCGGAAACGGTATCCAAATAGGCCAGGGCCCGGTCGATCTCAGCAAAGGTTTCGTAGGCCGCGGTGGGGATACCGTATTTTTTCATCAGTTTTTTGGAAAATACCTTGCTGCCCTCTATGATGGCGGCGTTAGCCCGGGGACCAAAGCAGGGAACGCCGATGGCTTCCAGAGCATCCACGCAGCCCAGCACCAGGGGGTCATCCGGCGCCACCACGGCATAATCAATGTCTTTTTCTTTGGCAAACCGCACAATGCCATCCACATCCGTAGCCCCGATGGGCACGCATACCGCATCCCGGGCTATGCCGCCGTTCCCCGGCAATGCGAAGATGGTTTCCACAGTCGGGTTTTCCTTCAGCTTTTTGATGATGGCGTGTTCCCGTCCGCCGCCGCCTACGACCAGTATGTTCATGGTGTTCTCCTTCTTCGTCATTTTCGCAGGGGCAATTTCCCCGCATCAGTGATGGAAGAGCCGCATGCCGGTAAAAGCCATGGCCATGCCGTATTTGTTGCAGCAATCGATCACTGCGTCATCCCGGATGGAGCCACCGGGCTCAGCAATGTACTTCACACCGCTGCGGTGGGCCCGTTCGATGTTATCGCTGAAGGGGAAGAAGGCGTCGCTGCCCAGGGCCACATTGTCAATGGTATCCAGGTATGCCCGCTGTTCTTCCCGAGTGAAAGGCTGGGGCTGAGCAGTGAAATACTTCTGCCAATTGCCCTCGGCGCACACATCCTCTTCATTCTGGTTAATGTAGCCGTCGATCACGTTATCCCTGTCAGGGCGGCCCAAATCGCTGCGGAAAGGAAGATTCAACACTTTGTCCGCCTGGCGCAGGAACCAGGTATCCGCCTTCGTGCCAGCCAGCCTTGTGCAGTGGATGCGGCTCTGCTGGCCCGCGCCCACGCCGATGGCTTGCCCGTCGACGGCATAGCAAACGGAATTGGACTGGGTATATTTGAGCGTGATCAGCGCCACAATCAAATCACGCACGGCGGTTTCGGGCAGGTTCTTATTTTCAGTCACAGTATTTTGCAGCAATTCCCGGTTGATTTTGAAATTGTTCCTCCCCTGTTCAAAAGTGATGCCGAACACCTGCTTGTGCTCCTGAGCGGTGGGCACGTAATTGGGGTCAATCTTCACGATGTTGTAATTGCCCTTGCGCTTGGATTGGAGAATGTCGAGGGCTTCCGGCTCATAGCCCGGGGCAATGATGCCATCGCTCACTTCCCGCTTGAGCATTTGGGCAGTGGTCACGTCGCACACGTCGCTCAGGGCCACCCAATCGCCAAAGGAGCACATCCGGTCCGTTCCCCGGGCACGGGCGTAGGCGCAGGCCAAAGGCGAAGCATCCAAGCCTTCAATGTCGTCCACAAAGCAGGCTTTTTTCAATTTATCGCTCAGGGGTATGCCCACCGCGGCAGAGGTGGGCGATACATGCTTAAAGGACGTGACGGCAGGCAGACCCAACGCTTCCTTTAATTCCTTCACCAGCTGCCAGGAATTGAACGCGTCCAGGAAATTGATGTAACCAGGCCGGCCGGAGAGGATTTCGATAGGCAGGTCGGACCCATCCTGCATATAAATTTTCGCGGGCTTCTGATTGGGATTGCAGCCGTACTTCAGTTCAAATTCCTTCATGTTTCCACCTCACTGATTCTTGTTAACCAGCCGGTTTTCCACTTCGCCGGTGGCCAGATCGACCGTGCGCACGTAGAGAGAAATTTTATTGTCCCCGTTCAGCGCCTGCCAGATTTCCCGGGTGATTTCGTCGATATCGCTGCCGATTTTCACCCGTTCCGGTTCGCCCTGGAAGGTGGGAATGGGATTGCCGTCCTGCACGTAGGTGTGGATAAAGTGGCCCAGGCCGGGTTTGCTGGGATAGGCAAAACCAAAGCGGGCGCAGGCGGAGCCTTCGGCATCGATGCTCTTCAAAATGCTCATTTGATAGGTGAAATCGGCATTTTGGAAGGTCAGCATGCCGCTGATGCGGGGGGTAAAATTGGGGGCGTCGGGCTCAAATTCCCGGCTTTCCAAAGCCCTGTTAAAGCTCAGGCCCTGCTCAAGACCCTCATAGATGGTATCGGTCTGGTTGCCGTTGGTGACGATCAGGTTATTTTCATACTGCCGCAGGGCGGCGTAGATGATCAGGCTGGGGTCCTCCACCTTCGAAACATCAAAGGGCTCGGTGAACACTTCACCGTTCTTTTCGGTAAAAATGCGGTTGCGGCTGTTCAGGCTGCGGCCCATGATGAAGTAGGCGGCCACGGCCTTTTTGCCATCTTCGCTCTTGCCGATCACGATGCCTCGACCGGGGTAAGTGTTGTTTTTCAGCAGCTCCGATATGGAATGGACCTCATAAATGTTCATCGCTTTTCTCCTTTACTCCGCTATGATTTTCGCAGACAGCATTTCCACCGCGGCAGGCAGGATTTTCCATTCCGCCTGTTTCATTACCCGCAATTGCAGCTTCTGAGGTGTGTCGTGCGGATACACTTTCACAGCCTTTTGGAGGATGATTTCGCCTCCATCAGGGATTTCATTGACGAAGTGCACCGTAGCTCCCGTCACCTTCACGCCTTTGGCCAGCGCCGCTTCGTGCACGCGCAGCCCATAGAACCCTGCCCCGCAGAAGGAAGGGATCAGGCTGGGATGCACGTTGATGATTTTCCTCTCAAACCGGCCGGTGAAATCCTTGCTCAGGATGGCCATGAACCCAGCCAGCACGATCAGATCAATTTGATGCATCTCCAGCGCGGCGGCGATTTTTTCCTCAAATTCCCGCTGGCCACCGCATTCTTTTTTCAGCACCGTCAGCGTGGGGATGCCTGCGTTCCGGGCCCGGGTCAGGGCATAAGCGTCCGCTTTATTGGCGATCACCAGCCGCACTTCCCCATGCCGGATCACGCCGTTTTTTTGCGCGTCGATGATGGCCTGCAAATTGGTGCCGCCGCCGGACACCAGCACAGCGACCCTGGCCTTGTTTTTCCTCATGCCCCTTCCTCCTTTTGGCCGATCCTGCCCAGCGCCGGCAGCAGCATGCCGCCCGCGGCGTTGCCCGCGATCACGATCCAGATGAACGCAAACGCCCGGAAGGACACCATGCCGCTGGCCGCAAAATAGAACATATCGGCAATGGAATGCTCAAAGCCGCTCAAAATGAACACCGGAATGCAAAACAGAATGCCCAGGGGCGTTTGATTATCCCGGTAGGTGCTGACGGCCAGATACATTAGGTTGCCGCAAAACAGCGCCCGGATGAAACTTTGATACGGCGCCTGCTGGGCCAGCTTCCCACGGCAAAGGCTTTCCGCCGTGCTGCCCAGCGCGGGCAGGCCCCACCGGACCAGATACCCCGTCGCGACAGCCCCGATCAGGTTGCCCAGCAAAGCCAGCAGCAGCGTTGACACGTCCTCTTTCGCATGCCGCTCCGGCAAATCACCCACTTTTCCGGTAAACAGGGCATAACCCTTCATGCAAATGCACAACAGCGCCACGGAAAACAGCGCTGCGCCCACATACCGGTTTTCACAGGCCAAAAACACCGCCCCGCCAATGGAAACCAGCAGCCCAGCGCATACGCCTGACAACATTTTTCTAATCATAGGATGATTTTTTCCTCGCCGGCCACAATTTCGCCGATGATGTAGGGATCTTCTCCCTGGTCTTTCAGGGCGGCGACGGCTTTGCCCGCGTCCTCCTTGGCAACGATCACGCTCATACCCACGCCCATGTTGAAGGTGTTGTACATATCCCGCTCAGGAATACCGCCCAGTTTTTCAATCAGGCGGAAAACCTCCGGCGTGCGGATGGCTGCTTTGTCAATCTTCGCCCCCAGGCCGTCGGGAATGGAGCGGGGAATGTTTTCATAAAAGCCGCCGCCGGTAATGTGGCTAATGCCATGGATATCAGCTTCCTCAAGCGCCGCCAAAACGGGCTTTACATAAATCTTCGTGGGCGTCAGCAGCGCTTCGCCCAGGGGCTTTCCCAATTCCGGAATCACCTTGCCCAGGTCGGCGTGTTCAATATCGAATACCTTCCGAACCAGGGAATAGCCGTTGGAATGGATGCCGCTCGACGGCAGGGCAATGATCACATCCCCGGCCCGCATCCGGCCGCGGTCGATCACCTTTTCCTTATCGACGATGCCCACAGAGAAGCCCGCCAGGTCGTAATCATCCAGCTGCATGGTGCCGGGATGCTCCGCCGTTTCCCCGCCGATCAGGGCACAGCCCGCCTGTACGCAGCCCTCCGCCACGCCGGACACCAGCGTGGCCACCTTTTCCGGCACATTTTTGCCGATAGCAATGTAATCCAGGAAAAAAATAGGTTTGGCACCGCAGCAAATAATGTCGTTGACGCACATAGCCACGCAGTCGATGCCCACGGTGTCATGCTTATCCATCAATTGGGCGATGCGTTGCTTGGTGCCCACGCCGTCGGTGCCAGACACCAGAACCGGCTGCTTCATGCCAGCCAGATCCGGCGCAAACAGGCCGCCAAAGCCACCAATATCAGAAACCACGCCGGGAATGAACGTGCGCTCCACGTGCTTTTTCATCAGCTTCACGCCCTCGTATCCCGCCTCAATATTCACGCCCGCCGCCGCGTAGGACGCGGAATGGGAATTGTTCATGGTTCATTACTCCTTTCCATTCCAGCAATAGGTGCACAATTCGCAGGCCGGCAGGCCGATCGCCTTTATCACGCCCTCCAGCGATTGGAATTCCAAAGAAGCAAAATGGAATCTATCGCAGATGGCCCGGCGCAAATTCTGTCCCCTCTCGGTAGAGCCGTCGCAGTATTCCTCCAAGTGACGGAAGCCTTCTTCCCCTTCCAATTCCACGATCACCCGCCGGGCGATCAAATCCATCTCACTGTTGGAGCGAGAGAAATTCAGGTACTTGCAAGCGTACATGATGGGCGGGCAGGCAGAGCGCATGTGCACGGATTTGGCCCCGCTTTCATACAGGAATTCCACCGTTTCCTTGAGTTGGGTACCCCGAACGATAGAATCATCCACAAACAGGAGATTTTTATCCTGAATCAGTTCATGCACCGGAATCTGCTTCATTTTAGCAATGCGGTTCCGGGCCGTCTGGTTGGCCGGCATAAAGCTGCGGGACCAAGTGGGCGTATACTTGATGAACGCCCGGGCAAAGGGCCGCCCGCTCTGGTTGGCATAGCCGATGGCGTGGGGCGTTCCGGAATCGGGCACGCCGCCCACGTAATCGATGGCTTCTGTTTCACCGGGGCGGTTGACCTTATCATTGAGCGCCATGATGGCCCCGTTGCGGTAGCGCATGGCTTCCACGTTGACGCCTTCATAAGTAGAGGTTGGATAACCGTAATAGCTCCACAGGAAGGAGCAGATACGCTTTTGATCGCCGGGCGGGCTCAAAAGCGTCATACCTTCAGGTGTCAATTCCACAATTTCCCCCGGTCCCAGCTCCTTTTCTGTTTCATAGCCCAGTTTTTCATAGGCAAAGGATTCAAAGGAGACGGCGTATCCATCCTCGCCCCGGCCAATATGAACAGGCAGCCTGCCCACCTTGTCCCGGGCGGCGATGAGGGAGCCGTCGTCCTTCAAAATCAAAATGGATGCCGTGCCGTCGATGGATTCATTGGCAAAGCGGATGCCCTCCACAAAGCTGTCCTTTTGATTGATCAGGGCGGACAAAAGATCGATACTGTTGACTCTTCCGCCGGTCATGGAATCAAAATAGCAGCCGGTGCAGGACAGGTATTTGTCGATCAGCTCATCGGCGTTATTAATGATACCCACCATGGTGATGGCGTAAGTGCCCAGCTTCGACCGGGCCAAAAGCGGCTGCGGATCGGAATCGCTGATGCAGCCGATGGCACTGGTGCCCCGCATTTCCTCAAAGATTCGCTCAAACCTGGTGCGGAAAGGAGCGTTTTCAATATTATGGATTTTTCTTTGCAGCCCGATTTGGGAATCATAGGCCGCCAGGCCGCCCCGACGCGTGCCCAGATGGGAATGATAATCCACGCCGAAAAACACGTCCGCCAGGCAATCGCGCTTGGATGTGATGCCGAAAAAACCACCCACGGCTTGTGCCCTCCTATTTTGTGATCAGGCAAAGAACAATTTCGACAGCGTCATGGGATCGATGTATTCCCCGTCCTTGTACACGCGCATGTTGCCAGAGGCGATTTCGTCAATCAGCATCACGTTGCCCTCGGCGTCGTAGCCAAATTCAAACTTGATATCGTAGAGCACCAGGCCCTTTTCCTTCATATCATCCGCCACGATCTGGGTGTTTTTCTGGGTCATTTCCTTGATGTCGTCATACTGCTTGTCCGTCATAACGTTCAGCACGATCAGGCCGTCCTTGGTGACCAGGGGATCGC
>JAFUFC010000029.1 GCA_017470095.1 Clostridia bacterium
CGGAGGAAACCCATGCAAAAGCGGTTCTTTTTTGTGCTGCTCCTGTGTCTGCTGTCTCTGGCCCTCTGCGGCTTGGCGGAGGAGGAGGAAAGCAGCTTTCAGGTGCTGATGAACGTGCCCACGCCCGCGCCCACCCAGGAGCCGGCGGAGGACGGCCTGCCCGCCGTGCCCACGGCCACGCCCGCGCCCGAGATCACCTATGAGCCGGACGGCAGCGTCATTGTCACCCTGTCCGCCGTGGGCGATGTGACCATCGGCCGCAACGTGCAGCACAAGGGCACATCCATTTTTGAAAAAGAGCTGACCAAGCAAAGCGGCGATATTAACTTCATCTTCCGCAATGTGAAGGATATTTTCATCGCCGACGATCTGACCATCGTTAATTTTGAAGGCGTGCTGGCCGACGACTATACCATTCCTTCCAAGAAGAGAAACAACGATTTTCTCTTCCTGGGCCCCCCCAGCTACGCGGAAGCCCTGACCAACAACAGCGTGGAAGTGGCCACCATCGAAAACAACCATATTGACGATTTTGGCGAGCAGGGCCGTCAGGACACCCAAGCCGCCCTTTCCGCCGCCGGCATCCAATGGGCGGATGAATACCATTCCACCGTGTACGAAGTGCAGGGGGTGCGCATCGCCATCCTGTCCTATAAAACCTTTGATTATTACAGCACCCTGTACACCAAAGTACCTTCGGAAATTGCCGCCGCTAAGGCGGAAAACGACCTGGTAATTGTAGCTTTCCATTGGGGAGCGGAGCTGGATTACGCCCCCAACGCCAACCAGCAGAAGCTGGGCCGAATGGCTGTCGATGCCGGGGCTGACCTGGTGCTGGGCCACCACAGCCACCGCATCAATCCCATCGAATACTATCATGGCAAATATATCGTCTATTCCCTGGCCAATTGCTCCTTTGCCGGGAATAACAAACCCAGCGACATGTTCACCTTCATTTTCCAAACCCGCTTCCGCTTCCGGGGCGACGAGCTGATCGAAAATACCTTCCGCATCATCCCGGCACGGATCTCCTCCCGGAAGGATTATAACGACTTTGCCATTACCCCCCTGACCGAAAACGCCAACATCACCACCGTGCTCAATAGCTTGAAAACCAACGGAAAGAAGCTGAAGTACGCGGTGGATTACTATCCGCTGGATTGGGAGTGACCCCATGCCCGCCTTAAAAGCCCAATTGATGGATGCCTCGGCCATGAACCGGGCCCTGACCCGCATCGCTCATGAAATTCTGGAGCGCAATGGCGGCTGCGACGACGTGTGCCTGGTGGGCATCCGCCGCCGGGGCGAGCCGCTGGCAAAAGCCATTGCCGGAAAAATGGCCCAAATCGAAGGCAAGACCGTGCCGGTGGGCGTGATCGATATCACCTTGTATCGGGATGATTTGACCCCCACCCGGGAGGACAGCATGCCCCAAGTTGCCTTTACCGACGTGCCCTTTTCCGTGACTGGCCAACGGGTGGTGCTGGTGGATGATGTGCTCTACACCGGCCGCACCGCCCGGGCCGCCATCGACGCGCTGTTTAAAATGGGCCGGCCCAACCAGATCCAATTGGCCATTTTGGTGGATCGGGGCCACCGAGAGCTGCCCATCCGGGCAGATTTCGTAGGCAAAAACGTGCCCACTTCCCGCAGCGAGATCATTGCCGTCAAAGTGCCCGATATTGACGGCGACAGCGCCGTGGAAATCTGGACGCTGGAATGATACGCCCCTGATTGCAACGATACATCCGCCCTACAAAGGATGGTGATTTTTCTCATGCGCGCACGGATTCTGCTGCTCCCAGGCAGCCAGCAAGGCGAAGCGCTCTGCGCCTGCGCAGAGCAGATCCTGACCGATATTTCCGCCGCCTTTGACCACGTTTTCTCCCTGCTGCGGGGAAAAATTGGCCCAGAGGTTAGCGACAAAACCCTCGATGCCTGCGAAACAAGCCAGGCCATCCTGCTGGGCGATGCCCAGTGTGAAGGCGCGCAGGCACTGTATGATGCTCTTGACCTGCCCTTGCGCATCCGCTCTTTCTGCGTTCCGGAAGCCCTGTGCAGCCGCCATGAAACGCCGGTGAAGCTGTTTCTGGGCACTGCCCTTTCCCTGGATGCAGACACCCTGCGCCTGGCTATGCAAAGCGCGTTCCGCTTTGCTCAGGATGAGGATATCCGCATCCTGCATGTGGCTCCCACCGGTGCCACAAAAGCCGAATGGGAAGCGGCCGTCAGGGTGCAAACTGCCGCTCAACCGCTGGTAACGGCGGACGCTGTTGCCGCCAAAGACGCCATGAAAAATTTGATCAAGGCTCCGCAAAAAATGGGGCTGCTGCTATGCCCGCCTTATGCGGGCGGGATTCTGGAAGCCGCCGCCACCGGGCTGTGCGCCCATCCGGAAATAATGTACGATTTTGCCATTGATCAAGATACCGGCGTTTACGCCCCCTTCGCTTCTTTTCTGGAAGAAGCGGAAGATGCGCCCGCGCCCTTCGCCATGGCCCTGGCCATCGCCCGAATGCTTCGCATTTCCCTAAAGCTGCCCCGGGAGGCCGCTTGCCTGGAAGCCGCCATTCAAAACGTGCTGGCCAATCATTGGCTCCCCAAGAAACAAGCGGAAAATAGCCCTTCCATGCTGGATTTGATCTGTGAGCAGATCGCCGTTGCCGGAGAACTGATGGGAAAAGGAGGCATACAAGCGTGAAATTCTGCCTGCCGGATTATCAAAACTGCTGTTTGAATGTGATTTCGTCCATTTCAGGATACTTGGATCATCCTATTCCCCACCCTACGCTGCCTTTTCTGGATGGCATCCTGGCGGAAAAAACGTACCAAAACGTGATCGTCATGTTGTTTGACGGTATGGGCATGGATGTGATTGCTCACGCCCTGCCGCAGGACAGTTTCCTTCGGCAGCATATTCCTCACGTGCTCTCCGCCGTGTATCCATCCACCACCACCAACGCCACCACTTGCATCGAGTGCGGCCTGTCCCCTCGGGAGGCGGGTTGGCTGGGATGGACGCTGTATTTCCCCCAAATTCAAAAACCGGTGGATATTTTCATCAATCGTTCCAACGGCGAAGTTGCCGCCGATTATAACGTGGCGGAGCGGTATATCCCCCGGGAAATGTTTTTCCCTAAGATCACGGCCGCCGGGAAAGCAGACGCCTGCTGCGTGTCCAAATTCGGGGATGTGAAAGTGAATTCCGTAGAAGAACTGTTTGACACTGTGCTGTCCCTTGCCCGGGATGAAAAGCGCCGCTACATCTACGCTTACGATGGCGACCCGGACCATACCATGCACGAAATGGGCTGCTATGACGAAAAGGTGATGAACATTGTGCGGGATATCGACAGTCGGCTTCAAAAGCTGGCGTCGGAATTGCCGGAAGATACCCTGCTCCTGGCCACCGCCGACCATGGGCTGATCGATTCGGACTTCCATTACCTGGAGGAGGAGGCGCCGGAAATGCTTGCCATGCTCCAGCATGACCCCTCCATCGAAACCCGGGCGGTGTCCTTCCACGTGAAGCCGGAATGCAAAGCCGATTTCCCGGCGGCGTTCAAACGGCACTACGGCGATCATTTCCTGTTCATGACCGGAGAGGAGTTCATTCGGGATTACCTGGGCGACGGGGAAACCCGGCCCAACGTGTACGATTTTGTGGGGGACTATATGGCCCTGTCTATCGACCCTTGGTGCCTCCAGGCCCACCGGCAGGATCACTGCCTGAAGGGCGTCCACGCCGGATTGACCGAGCTGGAAATGAAGGTGCCCCTGATCGTGGCGAAAAAATAAAAGCCGCGCCTCCAGCCCAATCGTCGGAGAAACACGGCCTGTGAAACATAAAATCAATACACCAAAAACTCGCACTCCAGCCGCCCGTTATACAGGCGGCGTTTTTGTGTGGCGCGTTTTCCAAAGCAGCGCTCGAAACCGGTGTGGGCGGTGATCACGCCCAAGCGGCAGTTTTCGTGCCGGTCGTACAGCTTCCGGATGTCCCGATACAGCTTTTCGCATTCCTTCCGATCGCTGAGCCGCTCTCCATAGGGCGGATTCAGGAGGAACAGGGGCGCGGGGGTATCCAGATGAACGTCCCGCAAATCTTTTTGATTCACGGTGACGCGGCCCGCCAAGCCCGCCTGCTGAATGTGCTTTTTGCACAAAGCAATGGCCTGCCCGTCGATATCGCTGCCGCACACCGCGCCGATCAGCGAAGGATCAAACCGGGATGCCGCATCCTCCCGCAGCGCTTTCAATTCCTTTTCGGGAAACAGGGGCCATTTTTCACAGGCGAAGGACCGGGTCAGCCCCGGGGCTCGATGGGAACGGAGATATGCCGCCTCGATCAGCAACGTGCCGGTGCCGCAGCAGGGGTCGTAGAGCATGCCCTCCTGCCGGGGCGATAGCATCACCAGCGCGGCAGCCAGGGTTTCCCGGATGGGCGCCTCCCCATTCCAGGTACGGTAGCCCCGCTTGTTCAAAGCATCGCCGCTGGTGTCGATGGTAAGCCGGGCCACATCCCCGTGGATGGAGACGTCGATGGGGTATTCGGCCCCGGATTCATCGAACCACTGGGCGTGATATTTCTTTTTCAGCCGCTCTACAATCGCCTTTTTCGTGATCGCCTGGCAGTCTCGCACGCTCATCAACTGGCTGCGGGCGCATTTGCCGCTGACGGGAAAGCGGGCGTCCCGGGGCAGGTACTGTTCCCAAGGCAGGCACTGAACGAACTGGAACAGCTCCTCAAAGGAGGTCACCTTCTCTTCCCCCACGATAATCAGCACCCGGTCCGCCGTGCGGAGCCATAAATTGGCGGAAAAAATCTGGTTTGGTGCGGCCTCAAACCGGGCGCCGCCCTGCTCTCCCTTGGCTTCGATGCCCAAATGATGCAATTCCCGTTTAACCAATCCTTCCAGCCCAAAGGCGGCAGTAGCAAAGCATTCCATCCAGTGATTCCCCCAAAATTGTTAGCGTATGTTTCTGAAATAAGGAATGTGCAATTTCGAGTGGCTCAGCCTGCAATTCAAGGCGCTTTCACCATGATTGACTGGGACCGAAGGATCAATCAAGGCAAAGCAACGCCAAAGTGCAGCCTGAGCCGCCGTAAATGCGTCTTTCCGAATTTAGAAGCGGACTTTCATTTATAACAGGCAGCCCATTTCGATGCGCACCTCGTGCCGAGGAACATCCTCATTGGAGTATTCGCAGGCGTTAAAGCCCATGAAGGACAGGCCTTGGGACATGTAAAAAGAGATAGCGGCAGTGTTGCAGCTCTGGGTTTCCAGAATCAGCGCCCGCCGGTGTTGGGCTCGGGCGATTTCTCGGGCCCGGGTCATGAGCAGGGTGCCAAACCCGCGGCGGCGGTACCCCTCCTGCACGCACAGGTTGGTAATGCGCAGGCGGTTGTTCCATTCCTCCGGGGTAATTTCCAAAATAGCCCGCATTTCCTTTCCATCCCACAGGCCAAACGCCTTGGGGTCATCCCAATAGGGCGCAAATAACTTGTCGGTAAATTCCTTCCGGATGGGAGCGCAGGGCGTGCGCACCAATTCCACAGCGAACACATTTTCACTGGTGCGCAGCCGCAAATCAAAATACGCTTTGCTTTCATAAGAAAAAAACAGCTCGTACCCTTCAAATTGCTCCCGGGGCAATTCGGAAATATGCATATTGGCCCGCTCCTTTGTGGTCTGAATCGGGGTTATTATACCATATTTTGTAGCTTAGGGAAAGATGATCCGAAAGAAAAAACGCGAAAAAAATCCCGTCCTTTGGTGAAAAAATGACATTCTTTTTACCCCCGTTCGACGGTGACCGTATATGCCCTGGGCTATGATGATTCCATCCGCAAACGGATGGAGGAATGGATATGCACAGCATGGAATTGCTGCGGCCCGGGAAACCCAGGCCGATGAAGGAACGGACAGCCCCGCGGGCGCTTTCCCCGCGAAAGGCCATTCAATGGCTGGGGAAGCGCGCGCCCATGGCCGCGGCCTTTTTCCTGCTCAGCCTGGTGCAGTGCCTATCGGTGCCCTCGCCTTACGCCGTGTGCTGCCTGATGGTGGTTATATCCTTCACGCTTCCCTGGCAGGGAGCCGTCCTGGGCCTGGGGCTGGGGTTGGTTTTCCGTTTGGTTTGGGGGCTAAGCCCGGATGTGGGCCAGTTTGCCGCCTGCGCGCTATGCTTCCTGGCGGCCCGGGTAGCGGAGGGAGAAAAGCGCCGGCTGTATATCCTGACCGCCGCCCTTTTGGCGCTGCGCTCCGTGCCTGATTGGATTACCGCCGAAGATGTGCAGACCCTGCTTTTATCCGGCGTGGGCATTGTGCTGGGGCTGGTAAGCCTGCCGGCGCTGCGCCGATGCGCACTGCTGATTAAAAGCCGAAAAACCGAATGGAGCGAGGATGATCTCTTGTGCCTGCTGCTGCCGGGCATGCTGCTGATTGCCGGCGCGGCGCGGCTGTCGGCGTTCCAGATGAATATGGGATACACCCTGTCGGTGCTGGCGGTGCTGATGCTGTCCTGGATCGCGGGCGGCGCGGCGGGCATCTGCGGGGGGCTGGGCTGTGGGCTGGCCCTGCTGCTGGGCGGGCAAAGCGCCCTGCTGCTGGTGGTTCTCACCTTCGGTGCCCTGCTGGCCGGGCTGTTTCAAGGCAAATTCCGGCTGCTGCCGGTGGGGGTATACCTGCTTTCTTCCATTACGCTGACGTACCTGACCGTTTTTTCCTTCCAGCCTTCGGTGGTGTATCCCGGGGTGGCAGGCGGGCTGATTTTTGCCTTCATTCCAGGCAAATGGATGCGCCTGGCAGCGGCCTGGGTGCGCTCCATCCGCTGGAGCCAGCCCCGTGAAAACGCCTATACAAGGCTCAAAATGCAGCGCTGGGTGCGGGCCATTGACCGGATGGCGGAGGCTCTTCCCCACCCCCGAATGGACGCCCCCACCATGGAGGAAGAAAGCGAAAGCCTGACCGAAGCCCTCTGCGCCAATTGCGAGCGGCTGCCTATCTGCTGGCATGAGCAATATGAGCAGACCAAACAGGGCATGCACGCCCTGGCCGACCGGGGCGACGATCCGGAGGATTACCTGCGCATCATCAACCGTTACTTTTCCACCTGCCCCCGCATCTCCCGCATTCCGCCCCTGCTCAATCGCCTGGACGTTCAACGCCAGCAACGGCATCATCGGGCCCTGTGCGCCGATTATGAGCGGGACATGCTGCAAACCCATCTAACCGCCCTTTCCCAAGCAGCCCAGCGCATTAGCTTGGAAGGGCTGGAAAAGGATGGGGAGGAAAGCTACTGGATTTCCCAGGCAGATGAGGCAATTGAAGCCCTGCGCTTTCCCGGACAGACAGCATTCGTAAAAAAAATCGACGGGCGGATGATGGTGTGCGTCAAGTGCGAGCCCCTATCTTTGCGGCCCGTAGCCGGAATGAACCTGGCTCGGCAGATAGGCACCTACCTGGGCGTGAAATTGGAAGTGACAGAGCGGCAGAGCAACCGCATCATCCTGGAGGAGCGGCCACCCCTGGCCATTGTCACCGGCATGGCTACCGCTTGCGCCGTCACATTGGACAGGCAGCGGCAGCCCGGCCAAGCGCCGGATAACGGCGACGCGGTGCTGGTGGAAACCCTGTCTGGCGGGAAAATGGTACTGGCCCTCAGCGACGGCATGGGCCACGGCGCCGGCGCCCAGGACGAAAGCAAGAAAACGTTGGAAATGCTTTCGCTATGCATGGAAGCAGGTTACACCCGCACCCAGGCCATGACGGCAGTGAACGGTGCCATGCTGTCCGCCACCGGCGGAGAAAAATTTGCCACGGTGGACCTGTGCCTGATTGATCTGTGGACAGGTGAAGCCGCTATGAACAAGCTGGGCGCTTGCGCTTCGGTGCTGGTGCAGGGACAAAAGATCAGCCAGATTGAAGGCGAAGCTCTGCCCCTGGGCATCATTGAGCACGTGGTGCCCATGGAGCACCATTTCACCCTGGGCGAAGGGGATTTGTTACTCATGATGAGCGATGGCATCACCGATGCCTTCCCGTCGGAAGAAGACATTCTTTCTATCATTCGGCAGAACCGCAACGGCACGCCCCAGCACATGGCTGACGCGCTGCTGCAAGAAGCCGTTCTGCAAAAAGACGGCCTGCCCCCGGACGATATGACCGTGCTGTGCGCCTGGGTAAGGGAACGGGACAAAGAATAAATCAATTTACAGGCCAGGATTTCCTGGCCTTTTTTCTATGAGTTTTTAAAACTCCCGCGCATCTTGACAGATTCAAAAGTTGGTCTATAATTTAACTATTGCCCTTGTAGGTAAAAGGAGGAAGGCTGATGACGCTGCAGCAATTGCACTATGTGATCCGGATATCGGAAACGGGGTCGTTCAACAAGGCGGCGGAGCAGTTGTTTGTGGCCCAGCCGTCCCTGACCAACGCGGTAAAGGAACTGGAAAAAGAAATCGGCATTACGATTTTTAACCGCACGGGCCGGGGCGTGACGCTGACGGCGGAGGGCGTGAAATTCCTGCCCTATGCCCGGCAAGTGTATGGGCAGTACCAGAACCTGCTGGATGCCTATGGCCAGCAAAGCGCCCGGCGGCAGCAGTTCGCCGTTTCGACCCAGCATTATTCCTTCGCCGTGAAGGCTTTTGTGGAAATGACCAAGACCTTCGACGTGGCGGAGTACGAATTTGCCATCCGGGAAACCCGAACCCGAAACGTGATTGACGACGTGGCGGCCGCCCGCAGCGAAATTGGCATTCTGTACTTAAATGATTTCAACCGAAAGGCAATTTTGAAAATTCTTTCCGCCAACCAGCTGCATTTCACCCGCCTCATCGGCTGCCGGGCCTATGTGTACCTGTGGAAGCAGCATCCCCTGGCAGGGCGGAAAACCATTTCCTTTGACGATCTGGCCCCCTATCCCTGCCTGTCCTTTGAGCAAGGCGACAACAGTAATTTTTACCTGGCAGAGGAATTGCTTTCCACGAACGAATACCCCCGCATCATCAAATGCTGTGACCGGGCCACGGTGCTCAATCTGATGGTAGGGCTGAACGGCTACACCATCTGCTCCGACATCATCTGTGAGGAATTGAACGGGGGTGACTACATGGCCGTTCCCTATGATCCTCAGGATCAAAGCCCGGACACCACCATGGAATTGGGCCTGATCACTCGGAAAAACCAGGTGCTCAGCACCGCCGGGGAGCGTTATGTGGCGGAGCTGAAGCGTTACTTGGGCATTCCGCAGGATGCGGAGGGAACGCCATGATTTATTTGGATTACACCGCCCATATGCCACCGGATGAAGCGGCATTGCGGGCCTTTGGGAACGCGGAGCGGACGTACATCGGCAACCCCAATTCCCATCACAGCGCTGGTTACGAAGCTGGTAACGCCATGGCCGGCTACGCCCGACAGGCGGCAGAGGCGCTGCAGGTTTCCCCGGAGGAAATTATCTTCACCTCCGGAGCCAGTGAAAGCAACAACACCGCCATCCAAGGAATTGCTTATGCCAGCCGCCATTTTGGCCGGCACATGATTACCACGCCCCTGGAGCATCCCTCCGTCAGCGGGTGCCTGACCGCCCTGCAGGAACGAGGCTGGCAGATCGATGTGCTAAGCATCGACCGACAGGGCCGCATTGACCTGGAGGAACTGAAGGAGTTGCTGCGACCGGACACCGTGCTGCTCACCCTCTGCGCCGTGGACAGCGAACTGGGCGTCATTCAGCCGGTGCGGGAAGCATCGGATATCCTGAAAGCCTATCCCCACTGCCGCTTGCATGTAGACGCAACCCAGGCGGTGGGCAAAATTCCATTTGATTTTTCCTTGGCCGACACGGTCAGCCTGTCTGGCCACAAATTCGGCGGCGTCAGCGGCAGCGGAATCCTGTACAAGAAGCAAGCGGTAGACATGGAGCCGCTGATTCACGGCGGCGTCAGCACCACGCTGTACCGCAGCGGCACCCCGGCAGTGGGTTTGGCCGCGTCCCTGGTGACAGCGCTATGCACGGCGCTGGAAAAGCAAGGGGAGCGGTATGAACGGGTGCGGGCGCTCAACGCCCTGCTGCGGACGGAATTTTCCCGCCGAGGCATGCGCGTCCACAGCCCGGAAAACGCTGTGCCTTACATCCTCAACGGCGGCATCAATGGCATCAAGGCCGCTGCGTTCCGAGACGCGATGAACCGGCATGGAGTGTGCATTTCCGTCAAATCCGCCTGTTCGGTGGAGCATACGCCTTCCCGGGCCGTGTACGCCGTGACGAAAAACCGGAAACAGGCCCTGGAAAGCTGGCGCGTCAGTTTGTCCCACCTGACCACAAACGAAGAAATAAACGAATTTTTACGCATTTTGGATGCGGTTTGCAAGGAGATACAAGCATGAGCCGGCAATTTACCCCCTGTCAACTGGTGGAACAGAGCATCGTCCGCCGCTATCATGAGGAACTGTGGAGTCCCTTTTGCAAGGCTATCAAAAAATATGAGCTGATTCAGCCCGGTGACAAAATTGCCGTGTGCATTTCCGGCGGCAAGGATTCCATGCTTATGGCCAAGATGATGCAAATGCTGCACCGCCATACCACCATTCCCTTTGAAGTGGTCTACCTGATTATGGACCCGGGCTACAACGAAATTAACCGCCGCAAGGTGGAAAGCAACGCTCAGTTCCTGGAGATTCCCTACACCCTGTTTGAAAGCGACATTTTCGAAGTAGCCAACGCCCAGGAAAAAAACCCCTGCTTCCTTTGCGCCCGGATGCGCCGGGGCTGCCTGTACGGAAAAGCCCAGGAACTGGGCTGTAATAAAATCGCCCTGGGCCATCATTTTGACGATGTAATCGGCACCACAGTGCTGGGCATGTTCTACGGCGGGCAATTGCAGGCCATGATTCCCAAACTCAAGGCGAAAAATTTCCCGGGGATGGAATTGATCCGCCCCCTGTACTTGGTGCACGAGGAGGACATCATCAACTGGAAAAACGCCAATGAGCTCTCCTTCATCCAGTGCGCCTGCCGCTTTACCGAAAACTGCACCCTGTGCGATAACGGCCAAGGGGGTTCCAAACGCCAGGAGATCAAAAACCTGATCAAGCGACTGAAAAAAGAAAACCCCAATATTGAGCGCAATATCTTCGCCAGCATTCATATGTTACAATTGGACACTATGGTGGGCTGGAAATACAAGGGCAAGGAATACTCTTTCCTGGATTTTTATGAGGAGGAATGACGCTCCTCTCCCCCGGCGGCAGGACGGTCGGCCCGTCTTCCGCCGTATTTTTTTAAAAAAGTCTTGACTCTCCCGCTGCGTCAGGGCGTATGATCATGCTGCACGGAAGGAGGAGATGACAGAATGACGGTACGAGAAGTAAGCAATGTGACGGGCGTCAGCGTGCGCACGCTGCATTACTACGATGAAGTGGGCCTGCTCAAGCCTCGGCGAACCGGCACGGCAGGATACCGGGTCTATGAAGAGGAGGACCTTTCGCGGCTGCAAATGATTCTGCTGTACCGGGCGCTGCAATTCCCGGTCAAGGAAATTAAGCGCATCCTGGACAGCCCGGACTTTGAAAGAAACCGGGCGCTTGAGCAGCAGATCGAACTGCTGACCCTGCAACGGGATCACATCGACACCCTGATCACCTTTGCCCGTGGAATTCACATATTAGGAGTGAAATATATGGATTTTTCCGCCTTCGATACCCGAAAAATGGATGATTACGCCGCTCAGGCCAAGGCCGCCTGGGGCAAAACGGAAGCATGGAAGGAATTTGAGGAAAAGAAAAAGCATTGGACGGCGGAGGAGGACAAGCAAGCCGAGCAGAAGATTCTGGCCCTATTCCAGGAAATGGGGCGCATCCGCGATCAGGCGCCGGACGGGCCCCAAGCCCAATCGCTGGTTCTCTCTCTGCGCCAGTTCTACACGGATCATTTCTATACCTGCACGCCTGAAATTCTGCGAAATTTGGGCAGGATGTACGCAGGCGGCGGCGCGTTTACCGAGAATATCGACGCGTGCGGCGGCCCAGGCACAGCGGTCTTTGCCCAACAAGCCATTGAAGCATACTGCCATTCCCTGGCAAAAGCATGAATTCTCCATCCGATTCGGCCCTGCCACAGGAACCTGGCAGGGGCCAAAGCCCCTTCCGTTAGAATTTGCAAGCAGCATGCACAGTGCCGAGCAGCCCAAGAAGCCGCTTTCATCATCAAGTTCTGTCCGTAAAATAAACATTTCCGGCATCTTTGCGATGCCGGAAATGTTATTATGAAAGAAATTAGCGGATTAAAGAGAAGCGGAATCCCGGTTTTCCTCACAAGTTGTCCGATATATTTTTTGCGATAGCAAAACTAAAATGTGTTTCTAAAATGAGAAATGTGCCGTTTCGAGTGGCTCAACCTGCACATTCCTCATTTTAGAAACAGGCTCTATCGTTCGTATTAAAACAACCCTGTCATGCGGTATACCCGGCAAGCGTTATCCCAAGTGATCCGGGCCATCTCCTCCTCCGGCAAACCCCGAAGCTCCGCCATCTTTTTCAGCACCCACACCACATTGGCCGGTTCGTTCCGGCGGCCGCGCTTGGGTTCCGGGGTCAGGTAGGGGCTGTCGGTTTCCACCAGCAGCCGGTCGATGGGCACGGTCTGCGCCGCTTCCCACAGATGCGGCGCTTTTTTGAATGTCAAAGGTCCGGCGAAGGAAATGTAGAAGCCCATTTTCACATACTCCCGGGCAATTTCCGGGCTTCCAGAAAAGCAATGGATGATGCCGCTGGGCAACGTTTGCCGGGCGCGGAAGTAATCCACCATGTCTCCATGGGCATCCCGGATATGGAAGATCACCGGCACGTCCAACCGCACTGCCAAATCAATCTGCTCATCCATCACCTGCTTTTGAATATCCCGTGGCGAAAAATCGTAGTAATAATCCAAACCGATTTCCCCCAGGGCCACGGCCTTTTGATCCTCCAGCAATTGAGCCAACTCATCCAAATACCCAGGCGCCGCGTCCTTCGCTTCATGGGGATGCACGCCCACGGCGGCATACACCGCATCGTGGGCCTTCGCAAAGGCCAGCGTGCGCCGGGACGTGGCCATATCGCTGCCTACACACACGCACCGGGCCACCTGCGCGTCAATCATGCGCTGGTAGGCTTCCTCCCGGTCTTCGTCAAATTTTTCATCGTCCAAATGGCAATGAGTATCGAACACCTTCATGCCCGCCGCTCCTCCTTCGCCATTTTTGCCAGCAGCAGTGAGCCGATCAGGCCGCTGTCCGGAAAACACGCAGGCGGCACAATCAAAGCCGACACATCCTTCACCGGAGCCAGATAGCCGCCCAGAAGCCGTTCCGTTTCCCGCCAAATCATCGGGAACAAATGGCGCTGGCTCATCACGCCGCCACCCAGGATGATCTTTTCCGGCGACACCGTCATCAGCGCCGTTACACACATTTGGGCCAAATAATGGGCCTCCATTTTCCAGGCAGGATGATCCGGCGGCAGTTCCTTGGCCGATACGCCCCAGCGCTTTTCAATGGCCGGCCCCGCGGCCAGCCCCTCCAGGCAGCCCCGATGATAGGGGCAGATGCCCTGGGGCATGGGATCATCCGGATGCGGCGCCAGCAGAATATGGCCAAATTCCGGATGCATCAGGCCGTGCACCAATTGACCTTCGCAATAAATGCCCGCGCCGACGCCGGTGCCTACGGTAACATACACACAGTTTTTCAATCCCCGGGCCGCGCCCAGCTTGGCTTCCGCCAGGGCAGCCGCATTCACATCCGTATCCAGCAAGCAAGGCACGCTCAGTGCCTTTTTAAACGCCGGCATCAACGGATAATCGCACCAGCTGAGTTTGGGTGTTTTGGCAATGTACCCGTAGGTCGGGGAAATCGGGTTCAAATCCAGGGGGCCAAAGGAACCGATGCCCAAAGCGTCGACCTCCTGCTTCCGGAAAAATTCGATCATTGCCGGCATGGTCTCCTCCGGAGTACGGGTGGGGAGGCTTTCCCGGGCCAAAATACGCAGGTTTTCATCTGCCACAGCCAGCACCATTTTGGTGCCGCCTGCTTCCAGGGCGCCGTATTTCATGGTTGCTTCTCCTTTTGCGCGCATTGAAAAAAAGCCTGACCGCCGCTGGGAATTTGCGTTCTCCCTGCGGCGTCAAGCGATGGACCATCGAATTATTCAAACAGCTCGTTTTCCGCCTTCAGCACATGCTGCTGATCCTTGATCAGGGCCAGGAACCGAGCCTTGTAATCCTTGGCCGCAGCCTTCAGCATGTCAATTTCGCTTTCCAGCGCTTCCTTTTCTTCTTTCAGTTCCGCGATGCTGGTATGGGCCCGGTCATCAGCGTTTTTCAGGATTTCTTCCGCCTTGGCATTGGCCTCGGCCACAATATCATCATACATCTTCTGCGCCCGGCTCAGAAGTTTCTGGGCCGATTCGCTGGTTTCCTCAGCCTTTTTGCTTTCCGCCTCGGGCTGCTGAACCTGCACAGGAGCAGGCACCGCCGCGGAAGCGGGAGCAGGCACGGGCACCGCCGCGGGAGCGGGCACCGGGGTATAGGCCGCCGCGTTCCGGCTGGCCTGGCTGAGCCGGCCGTTCAGAGACGCAATTTCTTCCTGCATGGCCACCATTTCATCACAGATCTCATCCAGGAATTCATCCACTTCCACAGGATCGTAGCCCCGCATTTTGGTTTTAAATTCCTTTTCCTCAATCATGGCAACGGTGATAGGCATGATGGTATCTCCTTTCAAATCGTTAGGAAACGATATTCTTTCCTGTTAGGAAAACAAGCCCAGAATCAGCCGGGCAATGTAGCACAAGGCCACGCCGGCCAAGGGGCCCACCTCGACCTTGAACCGCCGGTCCGGCAGCAGTTTGGCCGCGATATTGTTGCCCAGGGTGACTCCCGGTTCACAAATACGGGCCAGCACCGCCATCCAAGGCTGCTGGGAGGAGGTGACATAAGGAAGCGCAAAATGCACCAGCAGGCAAAGCGCATACAGGCTGAGCAAAGAACGGATCAAATGAATGATGAACATGGCGCACTCCTTTCACGCATTTCAAACAGGAAAAACGGTTTTATTGGTCCACAGCCGCCCCTTCATCCGGCGCGTAGCCATAACCAGCAGGCTGGGTGGCAAAGGCGGGAATCTGGGCGTTTTGGGGTGCCGTGCGGGCATAGAAGGGCTGAGCCGATTCTTCCGGCGCGGCTGCACGCTGGGTAAAGCCGCCCTGCTGGGGCGCGGCATAAGCGTTCTGCGCATAGGGATTCTGAGGAGCGGCCTGCTGATAGGGGCTTTGCTGATACTGGGGCCGCTGCGCGGGCGCGCCGTAGGCAGGCTGAGCCGTCCGGGCGGCAGCGCGGGTGGGGGCCATATTCATTTGATTGGTGGCCTGATCAGCATACACTGCCATACTCTGGGGGGCCAGCAGATACACGCCGTAGCGGGACACTTTGGTAATGGTCGCGGTCAGGGAATAGCAAGCGCCGCTGAGGGTATCCACCAGCCGGCGCATTTCGGCGGGATCGGTCACGTTTTCCAGCACGATCAGCACCGAATCTCCATTGCGCAGCAATGTGATGGCGCTGCGGCAATCGCCCATACCCCGGGCGTTGATGATGCGGGCATTGACGGCAGCAGCGACGGGCTGCTGGGCCGCTTCCGCGTTAGGCTGGCCCTGCTGGTACGCCGCAAAATCCACCACGTTGCTTTCCGGCTGCTGGAAAGGGGTCCGGTCTGCCCGGCGGTTCCGGGCCGCATGTTGAGCGGTGGGCTGCTGCGCCTGCTGGGGCTGCGCCGGCTGCTGATAAGGCTGCTGGGCATAAGGCGTCTGCGCTGTATACATGTTCTGCGGCGCAGCGTACTGAGGCTGCTGATAAACGCCCTGCTGGCCGTAAGCAGCAGTGGAATTCTGCTGCGCATAGGCAGCAGGAGCCTGCTGGGCGTAAGCCGCGGTGGGATTCTGCTGGGGATACATGGTTTCCGGCGCAGGATACCTTTCTTCGTTCATGGCGGGCATGGGGGCGGTCATAGCCGCATCATCCCGATACAAAAAGCCCTCCAGCCGCTGCTTGGCCTTTCCAAAGGCATCCTTAAAAAAATTTCCGTTCGCCATCGTTTTATATCCTCCTCCATTGATTACAGCAACTCTTTAGCGGAACAGGGCCGACCCGATGCGCACCATGGTGGCACCGGCCCGAGCGGCCAAATCATAATCCTGGCTCATGCCCATTGACAGCTCGTCCATCACAATCCCGTCAATAGCTTCCTGCCGGGCCTGCTCCAGCAGTGTCCGCATTCGCTGGAACAGAGAAAACAGCGCTTCTCTTTCAATTCCCTGGGGCATGATGGCCATCAGCCCCCGCACCTGCATGCCTTCCAGATGGGCACATTCCCGCAGGAAGGGGAACAGTTCTTCTTCGCCAACGCCGCCTTTTTGCGGCTCCCTGGCCACGTTCACCTGTACCAGTACCGGCATTTGCCGGTTCGCCTTTTGAGCTTGGCGGTCAATCTCCCTGGCCAATGCCAGGCTGTCCAGGGAATGAATCAAACATACATCGTTTATTATATATTTAACCTTGTTGGTTTGCAACCGCCCAATCATATGAATGGAAAATTTTCCATTCAGCGCGGGCAGTTTTTCCCGCAGGACCTGCACCCTGTTTTCCCCAATATCTTTCATGCCCAGGTCCGCCAAAGGAAGAATTTCCTCCACCGTGGAGTATTTCGTCACTGCGATGATTTTAGGTTCCCTTCCCCAGGGCTCGCTTTCCTTTTTCAGCGTCGCCTGAACAGCGCTCAGCCGCTCCTGCAGCGTCATCGTTCTTTATCCTCCCTTAAAAGAGCCGCACCGGCACACCATCGTAAAGCACGCCGGCATTTTCCGGGATCACATAGGCGGATGTGCCGTCATCCGACACGATTTCGACTCCTGCCCAGTACTCGCCGCCTTCGGTTGCGATTACCACGCCCTTGCGGCCGTTCTGAATATAAATAGCCCGGGAGGGCACCATCAGGGTGTTCACGCTCTCTCCCACCTGCACCTTGCAGGAGCGGATGTAGAGCACGTTGGACAAAGCGTCTGTATTCTCCACCAGCAGCCGCACCAGCAGCTCGCCGCCGGAGCGGGTAAAGGATTCCACTGTGGCGTGGACGATGATGTTATCGAAATTCTCAATCAGCATTTCGTAGGACCGGCCGGTAACAGGCGTCCACTCCTGATCGCTGCACAAAAGCAGCACAGCCCAGGGCTCCTTGCGCACCAGACGGTAGATATCCGTGGAATTACGGCTCACCGTCTGCCCCTGCACCTGGGGCGCGTTGCCGTTGTACATGCTGCGCACCTGGGCGGGAGTATAATCGCCGTAGTTGGTCATGTTCAGTGCCGGTTCATACCCATCGGTATAGAAGCTAACCAGCCCGTCCGACACGGCGGCGAATTGCTTGCTCCAGGTGGAAATCCGCTGGAGCTGGGTGTTTTCTTCATCGTACAAGCGGCTCAGTTTCTGATCATCCGGATACTTTTGCCGCATATAGATGCGCAGGCTCTGCATGGCCTCCTGCAGCAGTGTCTCCTGGCCGTTCAGGCTGCCCCGGGCGCCCTGCACCAAGCGCTGGGCCTCCAAGGCCCGTTCCCGCACCTGCGTGGTCAGGGACAAAAGCCGTGTATCCGCCGCCGCATTGCCGATCAACACCTTGTGGTATTCCTTGATCTGATTGCGGTAGTTTTGCAGCGTGGTCCACTCCCGGGAACTGAAGCCGGAGGTGTAGATGGTGGCCACCGTGTCGCCGCGCTTGATATCCGCGCCTTCATCGGCGATATAATCGATCTGGGAAACGCCCTCCTGGGCATACACCGTTTCGCTGCGCACCAGTACGGCATCTCCGGCATACCGGGAAGAAAGAGCGCCGAAGCTCACGTATCCGTAAGCGCCTTGCCGCGGAGCCATCGACCGCAGCGCCGCAAATGTCCCAAAGCCCACAATCACCAGTGCCAACAGGATATACGGCACCTTGCTGCGCTTTTGCTGCGGTGCGGGAATGCCCGTTTTGGGCATGGTATATACCGGGGCCGCGCCAGGCCGCACCACCCGTGCCGTCTGAGCGTCATCGTCCTCCTGCTGCCCCTGGGGCTGGGCTGCCGCACCGGGCATCTGTCCCGGCAGAACCGGGTTACCCGCGTAAGCCGGCGGGGCATAGCCGTACACCGGCGGCTGGCTGGGATCGGGCGCAATATTGGCAGGAGGCGGCACTTGGCCGGGCATAGTTTGCCCGCTGGGTGCGCCGTACATGCCGTTTGCATCCTGCCCCGGCAGCGGACGCTGGGTCCACTGGGATTCGCCGGAGGGCGGCAGATAGCCCGGATACTGGGGCTGCTGGTAAGGGCCTTGTGGGGGCTGCATGGTTTCCTCCAGTGCAAAATTTAACTTTGTTTACTTCGTTACAATGATGAAAAATTCCTGCTTATTCTTAAGAAAGTTTTGCTTTTTCTAAAATTTTTTTCTGTATTTTGTGTCTTTCCCATCAAGAAATCCTATATGGAGCATTGTCCCAGCGGTAAAGATGCCATGACAGGAAAAAGCAGCGCCTATCTTACGGGCGGATCATATCTGCCCCTACAGGATAAGGCGCCGCTTGTGAATCTCCTCAATTGGCGCTTCGATAAGCTTCGATCACATCCGAACGTTTTTGCAGCTTCTTGAGGGCATTGTCCAGCTGTTCACGGCTCTGCACCAGCAATGTGGTAGTGATGGTGCAGGTTTTATTTTTGTTCAGCTTCACCGTGATGGCGGTGATGGGCAGGCCCAGATCCTGGATATAATTGGTCAATTCGCCCAGCAGCTGGGTGTGGTCGTAGCAGATGATCTGGATATTGGCGCTGAACGTGCTCGCGTCCTCCCCGGCCCAGGAAACGGGGATAGCCCGCTCCGGCTCGGTGTGCAGGGCGTTGACGCAGTCCGCCTTGTGAACGGTCACGCCCCGGCCCCTGGTAATGTACCCCACGATATCGTCGCCAGGCACCGGATTGCAGCACCGGGCAAAGCGCACCAGCATGCCCGGCTCCCCGTGGACGTAGATGCCATGGGTGGGCTTGCCCTTGGGCTCGATGGGCGGCGGGGCGGTGTTGGTTTCGGTGATGATGGGGATGGCCGGCTTTTGGGGCTCTTCCTTCTTCATTTTTTCATCGATGAGCCGGGAGAGCACATACACCGCCGCCACGCCGCCATAGCCGATGGCACCGTACAGGTCGTCCAGGTCCTGAAACATATACTTTTTCAGCAGCGGCTCATAATACTCGGGCTTGGTGTAATCCCCCAGCTTCACGCCCCGGCGTTTGGCTTCATGCTCCAGCATTTCCCGGCCCTTCGACACATTTTCGCCCCGCAGCTCCCGCTTGAAGAACTGGCGGATTTTGGCCTTGGCCTGCTGGGTTTTAACGATCTTAAGCCAGTCCATGCTGGGGCCTTTGGAGGAGGCGGAGGTTATGATTTCGACCCGGTCGCCGGTCTCCAGTTGGGTATCCAAGGGCACCATTTTGCCGTTGATCTTGGCGCCCACGCAGCTATTGCCCACCTGGGAATGGATGCGGTAGGCAAAGTCCAAAGGCGTAGCGCCCCGTTGCATGGAAATGATATCGCCCTTGGGGGTAAAGAGAAACACTTCCTCCGAGAACAGGTCGGTCTTCAAAGAATCGATAAACTCATGACTGTCCCGGGTTTCGGATTGCCAATCCAGGATCTGCCGCAGCCAGTACAGCTTTTCATCCAATCCCCCGTCCTTCTGACCGCCCTCCTTGTAACGCCAGTGAGCAGCGATGCCGTATTCGGCGATGCGGTGCATTTCCCAGGTGCGGATCTGGATTTCAAAGGGGAAAGGAATGCGCCGGCCGCCGATCACCGTGGTGTGCAGGGACTGGTACATGTTGGCCTTGGGCACGGAAATATAATCCTTGAACCGGCCCGGCACCTGGTTCCACAGGGTGTGAGCAATGCCGAGCACCGTGTAGCACTCCGGAATGGTGTTGACGATCACGCGAATGGCGATCAAATCGTAAATCTGGTCAAAGGGCTTATTCTGGATGACCATTTTGCGGTAGATGGAATACAGATGCTTGGGCCGGCCGGCAATTTCGTATTTCATTCCGGCTTCGTCCAGTTTCTGGGACAGCTCGCTGATCACCAGCTTGATATTTTCTTCCCGCTCGGCCCGCTTCATCCCCACCTTCCGGGCCACATCCTGGTAGCCTTCCGGGTCAATGTAACGCAAGGACAAATCTTCCAATTCCTGCTTGATGGCGTACACGCCCAGCCGGTGGGCCAGGGGGGCGTAAATATCCAGCGTTTCCCGGGAAATAGCCACCTGCCGGTCGGCAGGCTGCCATTTAAGGGTGCGCATGTTGTGCAGCCGGTCGGCCAGCTTAATCAGCACCACCCGGATATCCTTGCTCATGGCCAGGATCATTTTGCGCAAGGATTCGGCTTGTTGCTCCTCCCGGTCGGCAAAATCCAGCTTGCTCAGTTTGGTCACCCCGTCCACCAACCTGGCCACTTCTTCCCCGAATTGCTCCTGGATCATGGCCAGCGTAACGCTTTCGCAATCCTCCACCGTATCGTGAAGCAGGGCGGCGGCGATGGTAGGCGGGTCGATCATCAATTCCACCAGAATGCTGGCCACAAACATGGGGTGCACGATATAGGGCTCCCCGCTCTTTCGGAACTGGCCGGCGTGGGCCTGCTCCGCAGAATGGCAGGCCCGCTCGATCAGGGCGCAGCCATCCGGGTTGTCGTCATATTTTTTTACCCGCTCCAGCATCTGCTCCAGCGTCAAACATTCATAGGCTGTGTAGGCCATGGGTTTCCTCCTTTGCCTGCTGCCCCAGGCGGAATAAAAGGTTTTCCTCCGGCAACCGCTTCACCATGGGCAATAAGGCCAGCCGGAAGGGAGAAAAGGAAAAATCGATCAATTTCATTTGGGAGAGCACCGTCAACGCAAAGGCGCACTGGCCCCGAGTCAGGCCCAGGCAGGCCGACGCGTCCACCAAATCTCGGGGAAGGCGGGATCGCAATTGAACATAGCACCCCCGCAGGGCCGCCACATCCACAAAGGCTTGGGCCAGCAAGCGCTTAGCCCCATCGGTCCTTGGCAGGGCGGTCACTTCCGCGCCCGGGCAAGCCGCCTGCCAGGCGGACGCGTCCTCCCAGGCACCATCGCATAATACCACATGACGGAACGGTGCGCAAGCACCCGCCGCCGTACCGTACAAAAGCACCGTATGGTAGGCCCGGGGATCGTCCGCCTTTCCCAAGGCGAAGTCCGCCTGGGGATACCGACGCCGCATGGCCAGCGCCGTATCCAGGCACCGGCACACCAGCAGCGTGCCTTGGCCCCCGGCCATACTGTCGTCCAGGCCCCGTTCAGAAATTTCCTTCGCGCTTCCGCCATTCGCTGCCGCATCCCGGAACAGGGCTTCGGCAGCCCGGTCCGGGTCCGGGCGCAGGGATTCGGGCTGCAATTGCAGGGCGTAAACGCGGCACTCGGCGCTGATTTTGCCCCGGAATTCATTCACAGTAGGGGTCATGACCAAGCGGAACATTCCATCCATCTGCCCGGCATATTCTCCACCGCCAAAGAAAATGCCGTCCCGCAGATCGCTGCCTTGGCGGAAGGTGCACTTAAGATGCCGCCCTTCCGCGCCCACCGCCCGCATGGAAAGCGGGGCGGCGTCCTCGCACAGGAATCGGGGAGATGGGTTGCCGATGCCGAATGGCTCCAAGCGGGCCAGCCATTCCACCGTTTCCTCTGTCACCTGGCGCAGGGACATATCCCCGTCGCACAGGATCACCGGCTCCACAGGCATGCCGTTTGTTTGATCAGCCACCGCATCGGACAGCCGTTTGCGAAACGCATCCACATGCTCCGCGGGCATCGTCAGCCCTGCCGCCTGCTTGTGCCCGCCAAAGCGGGTAAACAAGTCACCGCATTGGCTCAGGGCAGCGTAAATATCGATGCTCCCGGCACTGCGGGCGCTGCCCACGCAGGTGTCCCCATCTCGGGACAGGGCCACGGTAGGATAAGCGTATTTTTCAGCGATGCGCCCGGCGGCCAGGCCCACCACCCCGCTGTTCCACCCTTCGCCGCAGACCACGATAGCCTTTGTATCCACCAGATCCATCCGCTTCACCTGCGCCAGCGCTTCCTCAATGACGGCGGCCTCCTCATCCTTGCGCCGCTGGTTCAGGCTTTCCATTTTCAAGGCCAGCCCTTCCGCCTCTGCGCCGTTCCAAGTGGTGAGCATATCAAAGGCGATCCGGGCGGATGCCAGCCGACCGCAGGCGTTCATCCGGGGAGCAATTTGAAACCCCACCTGCTCAGAGGACACATTGCCGTGAATCCCCGCCCGGGCCATCACCGCCCGCAGCCCCGGCCGGGCGGTACAGGCGATTTTTTCCAAGCCCAGCTTGACGATCACCCGGTTTTCCCCGGTGAGCGATACCATATCCGCCACCGTGGCCAAGGCGGCAATCTCCATGAGGGGCATAGCTCCATCCCCTATCAAAGCCAAAGCAAGCTTCCAGGCCACTCCCGCTCCGCACAGATACGGGAAGGGATAATCCCCCAGCAAGGGCGAAACCACCGCGTCGGCAGGAGGCAAAGCGTCCAGGTGCTTGTGGTGATCGGTGACGATCACCGTCATGCCCTTTTCCTTGGCCAACCTTACTTCTTCCAAAGAAGTAATGCCGCAGTCCACCGTCAAGAGAACCTGGCAGTTTTCCGCCAGTTTTTCAACGGCGGGGCTGTTCAGGCCATACCCTTCCTGATGGCGGTCGGGAATGTACACCTGCCGCCGCAAGCCAAACTGGCCCAAAGCTTCCCACAAAATGGCGGACGCGCTGACGCCATCCACGTCATAATCCCCGTAAATCGCCACCGTTTGGTGAAGATCCCGGGCCTTGTACAGCATGTCCACCGCTTTGCGCATATCGTGCAATTGTTCCGGCGGCAAAAGCTGGGCCAGCGTCGGATGCAAAAACGCCTGGGCGTCCCGCTCCGTTAAAATGCCCCGTGCCTGAAGCAGCGCGCCCAACCAGTCCGGCACACCGGGCCAGGCTGGGCATTTGTTTTCCGCTTTCGCCGTTTCAATTCGCAGCACGATGGACGCTCCTCCATTTTCACGATTTGGGGGATAAAAAAGAGTAAAAAGAGGGTGCCGGAACGCACAGCCCCGGCACCCGGATGAAAAATCTTACTTGGTTTTACCAAACAGGCTGGCCTTGTTGCTCATGGCGGTGAAGCAAGCCTGGAAGGCGCGCATCAGCACCACGGAAATGGCGCTGGCCACCACGAAGGCAAACAGGGTGTAGCCTGCGGGACGGGAGAAGCCAAAGATCATCAGAATCAGGGCCAGCGCCAACACGCCGCCATGGACGATCCAGGTTTCCTTCGCCGCGGTGCGGAAGCCCAGCTTGCTGGCCTGCTTGGGGCCATAGCCTTCCTTGATCTGGGCGCCGATAGCGTCGGTGCGGGTCACAGCGGTGTACACCGCCAGCAAGATGCCCAGCAGCGCCGCAATCAGGCAGCCGGTGCTGAGCACATAGGTGGTGGGCACCACGATGGTGGCCACGAAGAACAGGCCCAGCAGCACCATGCACCACACCATCCAGATACCGGAAATGCCGGTCAGTTTACCCTTCACGATCATGTACACGGCAGCGCACACCAGCAGCACGGCAGCCACCAGCAGCACCACGGTCTTCACCGTGCTGGCAGAAGCGTCCACCTTGCCATTTTCCTTCATCGTCAGGGTAGCGTCCACAGCGCCGGTTCTGAGCAGGTAAGCCACATTAGATGCAGTGTTGAAATTGGAGCTCAGGAAGGACATGCTGACCTCATGGCCGTTGATGGAAGCGAAAGAGGAAACCTGCTCTCCATCCAAATACACGCTAACGTAGGAAACGCCGGCTTCTTCCAGCTTCTTTACGCCTTCATCAGTGATGGTGGCGTTGACCAGGTAGGTGGTCCGATTGCTGTTCATGGTAAGAATGGCGCTCTTGACGTCCTTTTCTGTCAACACCACGTTGCCTTCCGCATCCTGGAACTGGAAATGGGCGCTCATGGTGACCAGGGAACGCAGGCTGGCCAGACGGGCAGTTTCCATATCCCGCATCTCCACCCGGATGGTATCAGTGCCCTTAACGGTCACAGCCTTGTCGCTTTCGCCCACGCCATCCAGCCGGTCAGATACCGCCTTAGCCACCGCGTTGATATCCGCGCCGTCTTCCAGCGCAACGGTATATTCCACATAATTGCCGCCGCCCAGCACCCGGTTCAGGGGCAGGGACGCGGGCCAGTTGCTGCTGCTGGTGGGCACCCAGGGGAGCAGCACATTCACGCCGTCTTTGTCCAGCTTCATGCCGGTCAAGCCCAGGCAGGAAACAAACACCGTCAGCGCGCACAGCAGAACCAGGCAAATCAGGCCCTTAGAAAAGGAACTGACGGGTTTACGGTTTTTCGTTTGTTTGGCCATAATCTTTCTCTTCCTCTCATCCTCTGATGATCTTTTTTTCGATGCGTTCACCGCACGAGCGTCTTTTTTTACACCGGTATATTATACGCGCATTCGCCTTTTCCGTCAAGCGTTCTATGATCGGATCGCAAAAAAGCCCGTCAATTCCACGCGTCCTGCCACAGGCCCCGTTTGCGCCCGATCATTTCCTCCACCCGATCCATGTACTGGCTGATTTCGCTCACGTTGGGGGCCCGCTCAATGCGGCCAACGCGAGGATCCACCCGTTTGCTAATGGCCCCGGCCCCGGCGGCCAACACGTGGCCCGTTTCCTCCATCATATCGATGTTGTAGACGCATTCGTGCCCGGGCAGGGCGTAACCCACGTTCTCCAGGTTCCCGGCCATGTACTTTTGCCGGTACAAATAGTAGGGCCGCATGCCACGCCGGGCCGCTTCCTGCCGCCCTGCTTCCACCATGGTTTCAACCATCTGCCCATCGGGCAATTGGGCCTCCCACAAATGCAGCAGGCTGCTACGCTTGATGGACAAGGTGTGCACCGTCAGGCTTTCGGGGGCCATTTCCCGGCTCCAGGCCAGCGTTCGCAGGAACATGTGGATGTTCTCCCCCGGCAACCCGGCAATCAAATCCATATTGATATGATGGAAGCCGATTTTCCGGGCCAAGGCATAAGCCGCTTCGGTTTGCGCCGTAGTATGGCGACGGCCGATGCGATCCAGCGTTTCATCGTGCATGGTTTGGGGGTTCACGGAAATGCGAGTGGCCCCGTGGTCTCGGATCACCAACAGCTTGTCTTCATCAATGGTGTCCGGCCGGCCTGCTTCTATTGTCACTTCCCGGGCCTGGTCGATGAAAGGCTGCGCGGCGGAAAGCACCTGGTCCAGCAGCTTGGCGGACAGGGACGTGGGCGTACCGCCGCCCATGTAAAACGCGCGGGGCTTTAGCCCCTTTTCCTGGATCAACTGAAGCGTGGCGGCGATTTCCTTCTCCAGCGCCTCCACATACGGAGGCAGCTGCTTTCCCTTGCCCACTTCGCCGCTGAGGAAAGAGCAGTAGGCACAGCGGGATACACAAAAGGGAATGCCCACATACAAATCCACTTCATCCATTTTCGGCGCGGCAATTTCCTGCTGCACGGTCACAATTTGGCGCAGCAATTCCGCCTTATCCTGCCGCACATCGAAGCGGCTTTGGGTTTCCGCCATGGCCTGATCGATCGTCAGGCCCCGGCCCATGCCCTCATAGAGGAGCCTGGTGGGCCGAATGCCGGTCAGCGAGCCCCATGGCGGCGTGCGGCCGGTAATCTGTTTCATCACATCATACAGCGTTTGCTTGATCAGCCGCTTGTGATACCGCTTTTCCAGCAACGAATCCTCGCTGAGGGGCGAAGACCGCTCCGCCCGTCCGGTATACATGCCCTCCGCCGTCATCGTGCAAAAGCGAATACTGCCTTCCGTCCATTCCCGGTGGGTGACGGTCACATCGCCGCCGCTTTCATTGACGCGCAAACCGATATTGCCCCAGAAAATACGCATCACATCGGCCAGATCATTGGAAAATTGGAGGGTCGGCGTAAATAAACTGACGATGATCACAGCATCCCTCTCCTTTCCTGAAAAATGGTGGTTGCCGGGCCATGGCCGGGATAGACCCGCAGGTCCTCATCCATTTTCAACAGCCTTCGCAGGGAACCCATCAGAGCCGAAAAATCCCCGCCGGGAAAATCGGTGCGCCCATAGCCCCGGCAAAAAAGCGTATCGCCGGTGAACAAAGCGTCCCCCATCCGGTAACACACGCTGCCCAGGGTGTGGCCCGGGGTGTGCAAAACAGTGATATCGATGCCCGCCAAACGCAGTTGGCTGCCCTCCTGCACAAAATTCGTGGCCGATGGCCGGGGCGCGGTATCGCCCATCTCCGCCCCCACGCTCCATTTTGCGTCTCGCAGCATGATTTCATCGGCAGGATGGATGTAAATGGGCACGCCAGGAAACGCCCGCAGGGCCCCGGTGTGGTCAAAATGGCCATGGGTGAGCAAAACAACCGCCGGCTTTTGGGGGCCAAGAGCGGCCCAAATTTCATCTTCATCGTCCCCGGGGTCGATGATCAGGGCGTCGTTTCGCTCCTCCAGCGATACGATATAGCAGTTGGTACCGATGGGCCCCACCGTCAGTGAATCAATCTTCATACGCGCCTCAAAATTGTTTTTTGCTGTCCAGCAGGATGGTCACAGGGCCGTCGTTCACCAAATGCACCATCATGTGGGTGCGAAACACGCCATTTTCCACCGGCACACCCAGTTTCCGGATTTCATCGCAGGTCCATTCGTAGAGGGCGTTGGCCGCTTCCGGCGCTTCCGCCTGGGTGAAGCCGGGCCGGTTCTGGCCCCGGGCGTCCCCAAGCAAGGTGAACTGACTCACGCACAGCACTTTTCCCCCGACAGATTGCACCGACAGGTTCATTTTTTCGTTTTCGTCCTCAAAAATCCGCAGCTTGGCGATCTTGCCCGCCATGTAGCGGGCATCCGCTTCCGTATCCCCCCGCTCGACGCCCAGCAGCACGCACAAGCCCCGTTCAATGCGGCCCGTTTCTTTTCCGTCCACCGTCACATACGCTTCCGATACCCTTTGCACCACTGCCCGCATGGCTCATTCCTCCAGCAATCCTTTGTTCTTCATCAGCGCTTGCGCCACCCGCAGCCCATCCACCGCCGCGCTCATGATACCCCCGGCATAGCCCGCGCCTTCCCCGCAGGGATACAGGCCGCCGATGTTGCTTTCGCACCGGGCATCCCGCAGCAATCGCACCGGGCAAGAAGACCGGCTTTCAACACCGGTGAGCACCGCGTCCGGTTGAGCAAAGCCCTTGAGCTGCCGGTCAAACAGAAATATAGCCTCCGCAATGCCCCGATAAGCAAAATCTGGCAGCACGGCCCGAAAATCCGCACAGGTGACGCCCGGGCGATACGTAGGTTTCACATCGCCCAACGCCTTGGTTTCCCGGCCCGCCAGCAGGTCCCCCGCCAGCTGCGCCGGTGCCTTGTATCCTCCCCCGCCAGCCCGGAAAGCCCGCTCCTCCCAGGCTCGCTGCAGGGCATAGCCCGCCAGGGGATGATCATCGCCAAAGTCCTCCGTGCGCACGTCGATAAGCAGGGCGGCGTTGGCGTTTTCCCCGTCCCGGGCGAACACGCTCATCCCGTTGACGCACACGCCGCCCACCCGGCTGGCCGCGGGCACCACCGTGCCGCCGGGACACATACAGAAAGTGTAGGCTCCCCGGCCATCGGACAAGCGGGCGGACAAATGGTATTCTGCCGCCCCCAGGGCCGGATGGCGGGCAAAATTTCCGTACTGGCTTTTGTTGATCAGGCTCTGGGGATGCTCGATCCGCGCACCCACGGAAAAGGGCTTTTGGATCATCTGTACTCCTGCCTGGAACAGCATCTGCTGCGTATCGCTGGCGCTGTGGCCAATGGCCAGGATCAAAGCGTCAGTGGAGATTTCCTGGGTTTCCTGCCCGGTTTGGTACCGCACCGCAGCGATCTCTCCAGCCCGGGGAATGATCTGCGTCAGCTTGGATGAAAAGCGCACTTCCCCACCCAGAGCGATGATTTCCTCCCGAATGGCTGCCACCACCTGGGGCAACTTATCCGTGCCCACGTGAGGCCGGGCCAAATAGAGGATTTCCTCCGGCGCCCCGTGGGCGTACAATTCCTTCAGCACCAGGCGACACCGGGGATCCTTGATGCCGGTAGTCAATTTCCCGTCGGAAAACGCTCCCGCGCCCCCTTCACCAAACTGGATGTTGCTCTCTGGGTTCAATTCGCCGGTGGCAGCAAAATGATCGGTGGTCTTTTTCCGTTCCTCCACTCGCTGCCCCCGCTCCAGCACAATAGGCCGCATCCCCGCCCGGGCCAGGGCCAGCGCGGCAAACAGCCCCCCGGGGCCCAGCCCGGCCACCACGGGCCGCAGGCCGTCATACGCTTTTTGAATCCGAGGGAAAAGCGGTTCCTGCGGCGCCTTGGTCGCGGCGCCGGGCTTTATTCGCTTCAACACCCCATCCTCGTTTTTCAAGGCAACATCGACCGCCATCACAAAATGCACGTCGCCTTTGTCCCGGGCGTCCACGCTTTTTTTGCTCACGCGCCAGGAAAGCACCTGATCCCGCCCAACCTTCAGTTTCTTCAGTGCCGCGGTTAGCGCCGCATCCGCTCCCCCGTCCAGGCTGATTTTCAGATTTGCCACCCGCAGCATGCCTTTTCCCTCCTTGATCATCAAAACATGTTATTATATCATGGATTCAACATAATATCAAACCGAGCCGGCAGTTTTTAGCATGATGCGAAGATATTTTGACAAATGTCGAAAAATGCGGTACATTTATTTTGCCGCATTTTTCAAAAGAGAGGTTTTTCCATGATATACGCCATTTGCAATCCCACCGCCGGCAATGGCCGGGGAAAGAAAATCGGCCAGCAGGTAAAGCAAGCGCTGGAAGAAAAGGGCCTGGCCTGCCGCCTGATCCTGACCGACTGCCCAGGCCATGCCACTGATCTGGCCCGGGCCGCCCGGGACGCCGGGGCGGAAACGGTGCTGTCCATCGGCGGAGACGGAACGGCCTACGAAGTGGCCCAGGGCCTGCTGGGCGGTCCAAGCGCCTTGGGGGTGATCCCTGCAGGCACCGGCAACGATTTTGTGAAAACCATCGGGGTGCCCCTGCAGCCCATGCAAGCCCTGGAGCACATTTTATCCCATCCCGCCCAGCCCACCGACGTGGGCGAAATGAACGGCCGCATGTTCCTCAATGAAATCGGCACCGGCTTTGACGTTTCTGTGCTGGATTACGCCTTGAAGGCAAAAAAATTCTGCCGAGGCATGCTGCCGTACCTCTACGGGGTGATCCAAACGCTGTTCCGCTTTCGCTCCGTGCCCATTACCTATGCCGTTGACCAGGGCGAAGCCGTCACAAGGAACGCTTTTGTATTGGGCGTAGCCAACGGCGGCATCATCGGCGGCGGAATCCCCATTGCTCCCAACGCCAAGGCCGACGATGGGCTGCTGGACATCGTGGTGGTAGACGCTATTTCTAAAAAGCATTTGCTCAGCCGCCTGATCGGCCTGATGAAAGGCCGTATCCTGACGTTTCCCGAAACCCACTTCATCCAGGCCCGAGCGATCACCTTTTCCGCTCCCGACATGCGGGTAAACGTGGATGGAGAAATTCTTGCTGAAACGCAGGTGGACGCCCAGATTTTGCCGGGCGCGCTGCTGGTGCACCGGTAAAGCTTTTGTCTATCATGGATATCTTGATCCTATTCTCTTGACTTCCCCGACGCAAAAGTTTACAATATATGTAAAGAAGATATTCTTCTGACATAGGTTGCGTCGCCGCTAACGCCCGCGCGTTGATCCCGCCGCACCCACATTTATGGAAAGGGGTTTTATCATCATGAAGAAACTGCTCGCTCTCGTCCTGGCCCTGTGCCTGCTTTCCCTGCCCGTGCTGGCCGAAACCGCCGCGGACGCCGACGCCTTTACCTCCGCTTCCGTCAACAATTTCTACGGCGGCATCGAAGGCGACGACCTGATGAACGCCATCAATTCTTACTCCGGCTTCTATGCGGTCGCTTCCGTCAATCCCGACGGCACCCCCAACGTGGGCTTCTACATCTACGGCTGCGTGAAAGTGGAAGGGACCTATTACCTCCAGTTGGGCCTGAGCCCCAACCAGACCACCGCCAACATGGAAAACGGCAGCGAACTGGTGGCCATGTATGCCGCTCTGCCCGCCGAGGGAGCCACTTATCCCACTTCCGGCGCCCGGATGAACCTGAAAAAGGTGGAAGATCCTGCCGTGCTGGAAGAACTGCTCAAAACCGCGCCTCAGGGCTACACTCCCTACTACTATGAAATCACTCTGGTGCGTCCCCTGGGCTGAGCAACCTTCGCATTTCCTTTGCCCGTTCCCTTGCGGAGCGGGCATTTTTTTCATTTCCGCATTGTGAAACAGGAAAGAATATGGTATGATGGAGAAAATGATTTGTTCTTTGGAGGTACCCGATGCATCCTTTACGATCCCTTTGGCAAAAGCCATCCAAGCTGGTCATCGGCCTGATGAGCGGCACCTCCGCCGACGGCATGGACGCAGCCCTGGTGGAAATCACCGGAAGTGGCGTCGAAACCAAGGTGCGGCAGTTGGGCTTCGTATCCCTCCCCTATACCGAAGAAATGCGCCGGGAAATTCTGCGCCTGGCGGAAGGCAAAGAAGGCGGCAGCCACGATCTGTGCCTGTTCAATTTTCTGCTGGGTGAATTGTCTTTGGAAGCATGCCTGGCAGTATGTAAACAGGCGGAAGCAGATCCCCGCCAAATCGACCTGGTGGGCAGCCACGGCCAGACCTTGTACCACATTCCTGTGGCTGAAGCCTATGCCGGGCGTTCAGTCCGGGGCACGCTGCAACTGGGCGAAGCGTCGGTAATCTGCGAAGGGTTGGGTTGTCCCGTGGTCAGCGATTTCCGGGTGCGGGATATGGCTGCCGGCGGCCAGGCCGCGCCCCTGGTGCCCTATGCCGAATACCTGCTCTACCGGAAGGATAATCAAACCGTAGGGCTGCAAAACATTGGCGGCATCGGCAATTTGACCGTTCTGCCCAAAGGCGGCGCACCGGAGGATACCTTTGCCTTCGACACCGGTCCCGGCAACATGGTGATGGACCAGGTGATCAGCCGCATCACCGGCGGCAAGCAGCGCTACGACGAAGGCGGTCAGCTGGCCGCCCAGGGCACAGCTCATAGCGAGCTGTTAACCTGGATGCTGAATGACCCCTATCTGAAGGCCGCGCCGCCTAAGACCACCGGCCGGGAATATTATGGCGAGCCCTATGTGGACGCGCTGATGGCAAAGGCCCAGGAATTGGGCGTCAGCGATATCGACACGCTGGCGACGGCCACCCGCTTTACGGCGGAATGCATCCGAGTGGCGGTAGAGGATTTCTGCCCGTCGGTGCCCGACTATATTGTGGTGGGCGGCGGCGGCAGCCGGAACCCCACCTTGCTTCGGGATCTGCGCAAGGTTCTGCCTATGCCCGTGCTGATCAATGAGGATCTGGGATACGACAGCGAAGCCAAGGAAGCCGTAGCCTTTGCCATTCTGGCTAATGAATGCGTCCACGGCATCTGCAATAACGTGCCATCCGTCACCGGCGCTCAGCATCCGGTGGTGATGGGAAAAATCAGTATCTGAAAAATGGCTTTGCGTTAAATGTAGAGATAAGTAGGATTCGCAGTATGTAAAACTCGAACGCGAAGATGGCAAAAAACGTGAAAAACAAAAGGCTAAGCGCCTAAAGGGCTTAATGCTGTGTTGCGGCCTTCGACAAAGCCGTTGGAAACAAGTCAACCAAAGGAGTGGACAGGTCAGGCTTCCGGTTTTTGCGCATCCGCCGGCCAGCCTTGAATGCAGGCTGCGTCAGCGGTTTTCTACAAATGAACTTCAAGGCCTGTAAACATGCGCCATATTCGTTTCATTTCCACATACGGGGAAGCAATGATTTTTCTTTTTAGGCGGATATGCTCCTCGTTTTCTTCTGTTTCCTTCTTTCTTCATTTCCTGCATCTTCCAATTTTAGCAGTCCTGCCGTATATGCTATTCTGGACAAATGATTCGCCCCTGCGTGTTTTCTCGTCCATTACACGTTTCCAGTTTGCGAATCATTTGCCCTTTTCTTTTCAGCGTTTCCCTAATATTTTATGATAGGGCCCATTTTTCTGCATTTTTCTCTTGACAAACGCGGGACGATGGAGTATTATACCTTCTGCAAGTTTTCTTGCGCCATTAGCTCAGTTGGTAGAGCACCTGACTCTTAATCAGGGTGTCCCGGGTTCGAGTCCCTGATGGCGCACCAAGTAAACCCTTGAGAATTAAGGGTTTTCTTTCATAAGGAACTAATCCTTGGGAAGACCGCGTAGTCGATGTGGCTACGCGGTTTTCCTGTGCTTCGGCGATGCTTCCAGGATGATCGGTTCCGTCAGGATGGGAATCTCGATCTGGCCGACAAAGTTGAAGACGATCTCCACCGTCTGCCTGCGGTGCCCAGAGGACTTATCTGCCTCGTGGACGATAATCTTTTTCACGAATTCGTTCACGATGACCGTGGTCAGCTCGGGAATATCCACATACTTCTCCACCAAGGCAGAGAAGCGGTCGTAGTTATCGCTATCCTCACGCTGCTGGTCGATCAGCTCCTCCATGACGGTGATCTCGGTTTGGAGCCGCTCTTGCTCCTCTTCATAATCCGCCATCATTTTCTGATAGCGGTCATCGGAGAGCGCGCCGAGAACGTGATCCTCGTACAGTCGGGTGATCAATTTGTCGATATCTTCCAGACGCCTTTTCGCCTGTGTCAGCTGCTTCTGGTTCTGCTGGATGCTGCTGTCCTGTGCCTTGCGGGTGGATTGCATCCACTCCTGCTGAAAGCCTTCTGCGTCCTCTCTGACGTATGTCGTTACGGCACGGATGCGCTCCAGTACAATCTCTCGCAGCACTTCTTCCCGGATGTAATGGCAGGTGCAATCACCGCGTCCGCTTTTGTAGGCAGAACAGGAGTAGCGATCCTGCCTTCTTTCGTATGCTTTGCAGGTTGCAAAGTGCATCCGCCTTCCGCAGTCTGCGCAGAAGGTGATGCCGGCAAACATGCCATCTCTTTCTGCACGTTGAATGCTTCGATGACGTTCCTTCCGCAGCTCCTGCACCCTGTCCCATAGCTCCTTCGGCACGATGGCTTCCTGCGTGTTCTCCGTGATCACCATGTCCTCAGGCTTGTTGGGGATGCGCTTCTTCAGCTTATAGGATTTGGAATACGTCTTGAAGTTACAGGTACAGCCGGTGTACTCGATCCTCTCCAGTATACTGATAGTGGTTCCGTCCTTCCAGCGATAGGGATGGGTTGGGAGGGGCTTTTCATGACGGCTGTTGTATACGGCTGTCGGCGTCATGATCTGTTCACGCTCAAGTGCTGCCGCGATACTCTCCGGTCCTTTGCCTTGCATGGCAAGATCGAAGATATGCCGCACTATCGGCGCGGTTTCCAGATCGATGATCCAGTGTCCTTTCTGCTCCGGGTCTTCCAGATAGCCGTAGGGCGGACGGTTGAGATGCTCGCCGCGCATTCCCTTTGCTTTGATGACAGCACGTACTTTCCTGCTGGTATCCTTGGCATAGAAATCGTTGAACAGGTTGCGGACCGGAGTGAAATCACTGTCGCCGTGCTCGGAATCCACGCCATCGTTCACGGCGATGAAGCGAACGTTCATGCTGGGAAATACAATTTCTGTATAGTGCCCGACTTGCAGGTAGTCGCGTCCGAAGCGGCTCATGTCCTTCACGATGATCGTGCCGACTTGCCCCGCTTCTACCAGGGAGAGCAGCTCCTGCATCGCGGGACGGTTGAAGTTGGTGCCGGTGTAGCCGTCATCCACGAAGAAGCGAGTGTGGGTAAAGCCGTGGTCATCCGCATACTTCTGGAGAAGTGCTCGCTGGAAAGAGATTTGTCAAGGTTTATTTTATCATAAAAAAACGTTTCTAAGCAGATTGGAACTGTAAACGACTTTGTTTATATCCAATGCCAATCAGCAAGCTCCCCCGAAGAAACAAATTGTTTCATCGACGTGATTTATATATCGCTCAAGCTATCATTCAAATCAAAAAGATCGTGCTGCGGAGTAACTTCTTACTTCGCAGCACGGTTTGATTTGTTGCCTTATTAATTAGAATATAATGTTATTTTTCAAATGCGGCAGCCTGCTCGCCTGCGATCCGGCCATAAACCACAGCATCAGCCACAGCGTTGCCGCCCAAACGATTGCCAGCATGAATGCCACCGCAAACTTCGCCCGCAGCATACAGACCGGGAATGGGATGACCATCTACATCAATGACCTGCGTGAGAGCATTGATTTCCACACCGCCCATGGTATGATGCAAGGCCGGAGACATAGGAGCGATCACGAACGGCGCAGTTTCGATTTTGCCAATAAAAGCATAGCGGCCAAAGTCCGGGTCCTCCTGGGCATCCACATAACCATTAAACTTCGCAACTGTTTCTGCCAGGGCAGCTGCATCTACACCTGCCTTTTCAGCCACTTCTTCCAAAGTATCGCCCACAAACACATAGCCCTTGGCTTCAGATTCCTTGATTTTCGCTTCACCCTGCTTGGCGATCATGGAAGCGTCACCCACACCATAGAAGATGCCGTCCGTCTGAGCCAGAGCAGCTTTGCACAGCAGGTCGCGCTCGTTGTTTTCGTTTACATAGCGCTGACCTTCTTTGTTGACATAAATCTGGCTGCCGACACCTTTGCCAGCCTGTCCATCCAGGGCAGTACAGGTGGGCAGCATTTGAATGAAGCCCATGCCTACGGTGTTAGCGCCTACTGCTTTTGCCATGTTGATTCCATCGCCCTTGGCGGTAGCGGTGTTATCAGTCTTGGCAGAGGTGGTCAGATCGGGCCAGTAATTGTTATATTCCACGCACATTTCCACATTTCCGGCAAAGCCGCCAGTCGCCAGCACGACGCCATGATTGGCATGGAGGATCACTTTGGTGCCATCATTCTGATGTGCCATAACACCGGTAACAACCCCATCTTCCACGATGAAATCAGTGGCTGTAGTATTCAGGATAATCTGCACATTCTGAGCCTGATCATAGGCTTCCAGGGCATCGGTCAAAGGCTTTGCACCTGTAGCCGGAACCTGCACTTCATGGGTGCGCTTCCACAAAGCACCTACAGCGGTGGTCAGCGCATCCTTGGTGGGTACGCCGATGCTTTCCAGCCAATGCCAGCCATCCAGAGCATTATGGCACAGCGTATAAATCAGCTCGTAGTCAGGCTCGATCACAGTGCCATCTAATGCCACGCGCTTGGAGCCGGTATAACTCTGAATCATGTGCAATTCAATGCTGTCAAACAAGTAATCTTCGCCAGTCGCCTGATAATCGGTAATCTGTTGCTTGAGGATATTCAGCGTTTCGCCGAAAGCACCGAAATCGTCCTCATCCATATCCAGATAGGATGCCAGTTCTTTTTTCTGAGACTCGCTGGCAGTATCCAGCTTCTGCACTTCGGGATCAGCCGCATTGTAAGCGCCGCCGCACAAAATGGTGTTTCCGCCCACGGCAGCCGCTTTATCAATGACGATGACAGAAGCGCCTTTCTCACCGGCTGTAGCAGCAGCGGTCATGCCAGCGCCGCCAGCCCCAATAACGATCACATCCGCAGTAAGTTCGATATCTTCACCGGCGGTTTTGACCACCTGAGTTTTCCACTCGCGGGCTTTGCCACCAGCCTGCTCGATGCAATTCGCCACAGCGGCAAGAATCGCCTCGCTGGTAACGGTAGCGCCGGTGATGGTGTCTACACCAATGGATTGATAAGCAACGATTTCATCGGGCAGAGTGTTCAGGGCAGGATCAGCTACGCCGGGGGTTTCTTCGTGATCACCCAGAACCACAGCAGTAATAGCGTTGTCCTTCACGGAAACGGTCAGGGTCAGGGGACCGTTACGGCCGCTAACGGTAGCAGTATATTCGCCATCGGTCAGCGCAGTTTTTTCAGCGGGCAGGGCAGCGGCGTTTGCTCCGGCTTTGCGGCCAGTATTGATAATAATGGTTAGGCAGTTGCCGGTCTGATGCACGATGCCTTCATAGCCGCTGGTCACGTCTGTGACCAGAGCAACTTTGATACAAAGGAATATGGACAATGCCCGTAAATCAAGGGGTTTCAGCACCCTGGTCATCTCCTTTCCTCTGCTCTGATAGTCGGCCATATGCCGCCGCTTTCGGATCATCTCACTCCCCAACGTTACTCCTGGGTTTCGTTGGGGGGTGTAGTTTCGTTGGGGAGTTCGGAGTTTCGTTGGAGAGTGTTTTCTTTGGCAACTCTGGAAAGCGCTGTTTAGTCTTCCAGATAACAAACCGGTTTCCCAGTTTCCTTCGCGTACTTAATCTCTGATCGCGTGCTGGAGCCAATGTACGGTAGTATCCATTGAACGCACGCTGAAAAGACGGAGA